>JAVHRY010000022.1:0-4680 GCA_036171915.1 Elusimicrobiales bacterium
GGCCGTACGATGCGGGTGAAAACTGGCTATTCGCGAATCTGAACACAAGCTTCGATAATTATTGGTTCCCGTTTTTTCCGGTAACGATCGCGGTGCTGAAGTATTATTTGCCGGGATGGTTGTCGGGGCCGGCGCGCTGATCCATTCGCGGCGGGCCGGGATCATTGCCGCGACAATACGCGGATTCACCGCGCTCATCAATAAGGAACGGCGCGAAAAAATAAGGAAAGAGCTTGCCGGGGTCTGCCCCGGCTGCGTCACGGGCTCCTAGGGTAACAAGCGAGCCGCGATTTTACGGCTCCACGAACGGCTTATGGGCCCCGCAGACAAGAAGGAATTTTGTTTATACACAGCGGGGCCGGACTGGCGCGGGCCCGGGCATGGTATAATTAAATCAGAGGTATACACAAATGAAAGACAAAGTCGCCAAAGTTATAGAAAAAATAAAGCCAATGCTGGCCGCGGACGGCGGGTCTGTTGAGCTGCTGGGCGTTGACGAGAAGAAAGGCGTAGTTACGGTACAGCTTACCGGCGCCTGCGGCTGCTGCCCGCACGCCACCATGACGCTTAAGACCGTGGTTGAGCGGATGATAAAAGAAGAAGTTCCGGAAGTTAAAAAAGTCAGCGTCGGCTGACCGCGATCCCCGCCGGGAATTGCGCGCCACCAGGGAAAGGCCCTGCCCCCCTGCCAGTATGGCTTTAATAAACCTCCACAACCACTCCGTTTATTCAGACGGTTCGCTGACCCCCGCCCAGCTTGCCCGCGAAGCCTCGCGCGCAGGCATAAATTATTTTTCCCTTACCGACCACGACTCCGTGGGCGGCTCGGTCGAAATGGCGGCCGCGCTAAAAGAGGCCGGCATAAGTTACTGCTACGGGGTTGAGGTGAGCACCTGCCTGCACGAGAACCTGCACATCCTCGGCTACGGCGTAAACCCGGCCGACCCCGTGCTGGCGGCGCGGCTTGCGGATTTCCGCAGCCGCCGCGTGGTGCGCATCAAGAAGGTGCTGGAGCTCCTTAGGGGCCTCGGCATAGAGATCGCTTTTGAAGAGCTGCCGCTGCCGGCCAACCGCACCGTGGGCAGGCCTCAGGTGGCCGACGTGCTGCGCTCGCGCAAACTGGTGTCCAGCCGCAGCCAGGCCTTTAAGCGCTACCTGGCGCCCGGCGCGCCCGCCTATGTGGGGCCCAGCGGGCCCACCGTGGAGGAGGCCATCGGCGCTATAAAGGACGCCGGGGGCAAGGCCGTGCTGGCCCACCCCGGGGCTTTGGGCAAGGCGCTGGACCTGCCCGCCTGGAAGGCCGCGGGCCTGGATGGAATAGAGGCTTTTTACCCGGCGCATACGGGGGCGGCCACGCGCGCTTTCGTAAGCCTGGCCGCGCGGCTCGGGCTGTTTGTCACTGCCGGCACGGATTTTCACGGCCCGGGGACGGAGCGCGACAAGATGACGGGCTTTGAATACGAGGACCAGTATTTTTCAGAGGTGAAAGAACTATTTATATGAAAATAATCGCACACCGCGGCGCCTCGGCTTACGCGCCTGAAAACACGCTGAAGGCTTTTTCCCTGGCGGTAAAGATGGGCGCCACGGCCTTTGAATTTGACGTGCACCAGACCAAGGACGGCCTGCTGGTGGTCCACCACGATTTCGACCTTAAGCGCACAGCGCTCAAGAACGTCAGGATAGCCGACCTGGACTACTCCGAGCTGAAAAAAATAAACGTGGCCGCCCATTTCAGGAAAGACCGGGCTTTCCAGCGCGTGCCCCGGCTTGAAGAGGTCCTGGATGTAATCGAACCGCCGGCCAGTTGGCTGAATTTTGAAGTAAAAAATGACGGCAACGTCTATCCCGGCATAGAGGCCAAGGTGCTGGCTTTCCTGCGGAGCAAGCCCGGGCTTTTTGAAAAATCGGTGGTTTCCAGCTTTGACCACGGCACGCTGCTGCGGTTCAGGGAGCGGGCCCCGGAATTGAAGCTGGCTTACCTGGGGCACGGGTTAAACACCATACTGCTGCTGCCGGCCTTGAAGAAAGCTAAGGCCATCGGCGCCGTTAATTTTCACATGGCGCGGCGCCTCGCCTTCCGGCTGAACGTGGCGAAGATAAAAAAAGCCGGGTTCCGGATCTGCGTTTATACCGTAAACACAAAAAAAGACGCCCAGCGGATGAAAGAGATCGGCGTGGACGGAATTTTTACCAACCACCCGGACATCCTGGGCAACTGGACTTTGGAAGGCTGAATGGACGCTGTACTGGCCGAGGAAATAAAAAGACTGACCTCCCTGGGTCTGCATCAGCGCTGCGTGGAAGGGAACCTCGCGCGCCTGGCCGGGCTGACGCTGGAGATAAACCGGCTGAAAAAAGAGAAGAATGCCGTTATCTGCGCCCATGTCTACCAGACGCCGGATATAATACTGGGCATAGGCGACTTTGCCGGCGATTCCTACAAGCTCGCGGACGACTGCCGCAAGACCCGGGCCGGGACCATCGTTTTTTGCGGCGTGCATTTCATGGCCGAGACCGCCAAGATCCTAAACCCTTCCCGGAAAGTCTTCGTGCCTTCTGGAAATGCCGGCTGTTCGCTTTCCGAGTCCATTACTGCCGCGGAGTTGCGGCGGCTGAAATCCGAAAATCCCGGCCTGCCTGTAATCACCTATATCAACACCTCGGCCGAGGTGAAGGCGGAGTCGGACTGTATAGTTACCAGCGCCAATGCGGAGAAAATACTGCGGCGGATGTACGGAAAGCACGAAAAACTTATCTTTATCCCCGACCGGTTCATGGGCGCTAACCTCGCCGGGGCTTTGGGTAAAACCCCCGGCAAGGATATAATCCTCTGGAACGGCGCCTGCGTGGTGCACGAGAAATTCGACCCCGCCCTGATAGGGGTTTACCGGAATAAATATCCGGGGCTGGCAGTGCTGGCCCACGCGGAGTGCCCTTCCGCCCTTATCAAGGCGGTGGATTTTATGGGCGGCACCGGGGATATGATGCGCTACGTGGAGAGCACGAACGCGCCGGCCTACCTGTTGGTGACGGAGTGCGGCTTTGGCGAACTGGCGAAACTGAAGTTCCCGCAAAAGAATTTTATTGCTATGTGCAGGCTTTGCCCGTACATGAAGTCAATTACCCTGGACAGCGTGCTGGCCCTGCTGAAGGCCCCGGCCCCGCCGGAGGTGACGGTGCCGGCCGAAATCGCCGCCAGGGCGGGAAAAGCGATAGAAAAAATGTTCGAGCTCGCCGGCTGAACCTACGGGGGGTTTATGTTTAAAAAATTTATTCTGGTCCTGTTCTTGGTCTCAACCGCGGGGGCGCAGGAGCTGGTTCCCTACAACGGCGGCGGCAAGTGGGGCTTCGCGGGACCGGGCGGGAAGATAATTGTTTCCCCGCGGTATGATTTAGCCGAGCCTTTCAGTGAGGGGCTGTCCCTGGTCCGCATAGGTTCGCTTTACGGTTTTGTGGACCGGGCCGGGCATAACGTTTTAAAATCCGTTTACCAGTCCGCCGGCGGTTTCAGCGAGGGCTGCGCCCCGGTAAAGGCGCGCGGACTTTGGGGCTGTGTGGACAGGAACGGCAAGCCCGTCGTCCCGTTTGAGTATGCGGAGCTCAACCAGTTCAGGGAGGGGGCGGCTCCCGCGCGGAAAAAAGGGCGCTGGGGCCTGCTGCTGAAAAGCGGGCAGTTCTACGAAGGGGTTTACGAAGAAGTCTACCCCGTCAGTGAGGGACTCGCCCGGGTGCGCCTGAACGGGAAATACGGCTACCTCGACCTTTCAGGCAGAGAGGCGCTGCCGCCGGTCTACTCCGAGGCTTTTCCCTTCAGCGGCGGCTTCGCCTCCGCCCGCTTGGGAGATGATTACGGTTTTATCAGCCGCGTAACGCTGGCCTTTAAGGCCAAGCCTTACCTTTATATAGGTCCTTACAACGACGGCCTGGCGCCCGCGCAGGCGCTGGCGGCCGGGGGCCGCTGCGGATATATCGACAAAGACGGCGGCGAAAAAATCCCTTTTGATTTTGAGATGTGCGCTTCGTTTGACGAGGGGCTTGCCCCGGCGCTAAAGGACCTTAAGGGCGGCTGGGGTTATATAGATAAAACCGGGGCGCAGGCGATCCCCTTTAATTATAAGCAGGCCGGCGGTTTCCGCGGGGGGCTGGCTAAAGTGGCGCTGGACGGCAAAGTGTTCTATATAGACCGCACGGGGCGCGAGTACAGAAAGGCGGGCAAAGAAAAGGGCCCGCGCGAAACCCACTAATAGGGGCCGCGGGCCCGATAATATTATAGCAGGCGTATAGCGGTTGTCAAGGGCGGGAAACGCGGGCCGCGGGCTAAAATACCCCCGGCTATTTTCTTACGAAATGCGGTAGTTCCAACGGGATTTCCAGCGATATTTCCACCAGCCCGGCAGGCTTGCCGTCCGCCAGCCACGGGGTTTGGTATATAAGTTTTTTTACGCCGTTCTTTTCTATGGTGTAGACGTTGGTAAAAGGCTCCGCCAGCATTTTCTTAAGCTTCGACCTGGCCGGCTCGGGATGGCAGTCAAGCAGGTTCCTGCCTAACAGCGCTTTGCCGCCCCTTTTGGCGAAAACCGCGGCCGACTTGCCGTTCATCTCTATTACTTTCCCGTCTACGTCGGATACTGTAATGGCGAAATTAACGCCGTCTTCCCATGTTTTCATATTTTGTCC
>JAVHRY010000023.1:0-1038 GCA_036171915.1 Elusimicrobiales bacterium
TAGCGTACGCCTCCAGGTAATTAGTAAGCGTAAGCTCTTTGCCCGTATCCTGCCGCCCCACCGAGCAGCCCGGCGGCACGTGCGGGAAGCCGTGCTCGATCTCCCGCTCTATGTTGTAGCGGGTCCCCGGCAGCAGCGCCGCAAATTTGCGGTCCACGCGGTAACGGCGGTGCATCTGCGCCACAAAGTCCAGCACCTGCAGGTAATCTTTGCCGGAGGAATGCCGCAAGCCGCGCCCCAATTGCTGCAAGAACACCGTAAGGCTGTCCGTAGGCCGCAAAAAAAGCACTGTGTTGATTTCCGGCACATCCAGGCCCTCGTTAACCCGTAGCCAGCGGGTCGAGGGCCAAGCGCTATGCGCGCCAGGCCCGGGTGGAGCGAAGCGACACAATTCAGTTATCAGGAGGGTGTATGCCGCGCCACAGGCGTCCGAGCTATGCGAGGAGAAAATTTCAGCAGAAATTTTCCGGCGGAAGAGGTCAACCGGTAAGGGATTCCACTTTTCCGCTAAATGGTGGCCTGGTTCCGGTCCAGTATTTCGTTGCGATGCGCTATTGCTTGGATTTAAGGGCTGGACGAATTACTTCTCTTCGAATTCTGTCCGCATAGAGGGCGGCATATATTTCAGATCTTTATGAGCGTTTGACGGTAAAACCTCAGGAGATTTTTCTATGCCGGGCGCGGCCAGCTCCACACTCCTCTCCGAAAGAAGCGCCTGCCTTTTCTCTTTTGCCTTCTCCTCAAGCTCTTTGCGCATGGCGGGCGGCATGTATTTAACATCCTCATGGGCTTTTAGCGGCGGCGGCTCGGTAGGGATAAGCACCGCGCGGCGTTGATATGCCTCCGGCTTGCCGCCAGCCAGCATCTCCGCCTGAAGGTCCAGCAAAAGCTCGCTCCCCAGCAATTCAGTCGGCGTCGGTTCCTCGGCAGAAACTAGGGGCAGCTCAGTCTTCACCACGCGCATCTCAAGGAACCCACGAATATCGGCCTGCTGCTCCGGCTGCAACTCGCGCTGTTTGAACCAGGTGATGTAGCCGT
>JAVHRY010000024.1:0-19313 GCA_036171915.1 Elusimicrobiales bacterium
ATTTTGTCCGGTCTTTAAACTCCGCTTATATTATAAAATATGCCTATGGCTGATTCCTATTTTCTGAAGCTCGCCGCCGCGCGCCGGAGCATCCGCAAGTATAAGCCGGACCCGGTGGAAAGGGAGAAGCTAGGCGTCTGTCTTGAAGCCGCGCGGCTGGCTCCTTCCGCCTGCAACGCCCAGCCTTACCGATTCGTGGTGATAGACGACCCCGCCCTCAGGGGACAATTTTGCGCCGCGGCTTTTTCCGGGATTTATTCTCCCTGCGGGTTCGCCGCGGCGGCCCCCGTTCTGGCGGCGGTCGTCTCCGGCCGCGGCAAGCTCAGCGCCTGGGTGGGCAACCAAATGCAGGATACTAATTTCAGGCTGGTTGACGTGGGGATAGCGGCCGAGCATTTTGTGCTGGCCGCAGCGGAACAGGGGCTGGGAACCTGCTGGCTGGGCTGGTTCAACGCCAAGGCCGGCGCCAGGGTTTTGGACCTGGGGGCCGGTGAAAAGATCGAGGTTTTGCTGGCGGTGGGTTACCCGGCCGAAAACCCCTCCCCGCGGCCGCGGAAAAAAACGGAAGACCTGGCGGCTTATAATAAGGGCTCTTGAACCATGAAAGCATCCCAATACGCCTCGGCGAAAGTAATAATTACCCCGCTTCTTTTTTTATTCCTTCTTCTGCATCCTTCCTGCCTGGTTTTTGCGCAGGACTGTCTTAAAAACTCCGACGCCTGCTCCGCCGGAACTAAAAAAACGCTGCCGTTCCTGCGGGCGGCCGCGGCCGCCGAGGCAAAAGCGGCGGCGCGGGAAAAGGCGGGGAAGGAACTTAAGCCCGGAGCGGCGCGGCCATCCCCGGCGCCTGACAAGAGCGGCGCCCCGGCGGCGGAGGTCGTATCCGGCACTCCCGTCCCGGAGCCCGGAAAGGAAACTATTTCAAGCCCCGCCTGGCTGCTGTTCGTGGGGGCCGCGCTGGCCGGTCTCTATTTTTACCTGCGGGCAAATACTAAAAGGGGGAAAAAGAAATGACATTCAACTACCAGAGCTTCACTGCCGCTTCAACGCTTATCCATATAATCCAGGGGGTAGCGCTGCTGGCGCTCGGAGCCGCCGAAGCCTGCGCGGTGGATAACCAGATAAAAAAACTTGCCTTTGCCGGCCCTCTTTGTCTGCTTGCCGCCGCCGCAGCCATCCCGCTGGTCATCCTGGCCTTGTTGGGTGGCTGGAGCGTGGAGCAGGCCCGGGCGGCGCTTGCCGACCGGAGCGGTTTTTATCTCTTTATCTCTGCGGCCTGCCTTTTCGGGGCGGCGGCTTTGAGCCGTATCACGCAGGTTTCCAAGGGCGCTGAAAAGGGCGGCTGGTACGCGCTGTTCCTGTTTTTCCTGGCCGCCGCCGCGGGCCTGTATTTTGTCCTGCCGTCGCGCGTTAACGAGGACGTCTGGCGGGCGGTTTTTATCTGGCACGCGGCGATAGGTTCCACGCTGCTGCTTGCCGTCGCGTTCAAGGTGGCGCACTCGTTCTTCGGCAGGCGCGTACTGCAGACGGGCTGGGCTGTAATGCTGATGGTAACCGCCCTGCAGCTGGTTACTTACAGGGAAAATGACAAAGCTTTCTCTCCGCACATGGTCGCTTTTGATGTCGCCCCCCGGCTGCCCGGCGGCGCCGTCGCTCCAGTGGTAAAAGCCGCGCACCCTAAACATGCAGGAACTGCTAATAAAAAACGGGCTCATAATTGATCCTTCGGCCCGCCGCGAAGCCCGCCTTGACATCCTGGCGGGCGGCGGCCGGATCTGCCGGGTTGCCGCCGGTATAAAAGAGCGCCCGGGCCGCGAGGTCTTTGACGCGGCCGGCCTTTGGGTTTTCCCCGGGTTCATAGACGCCCACGTCCACGCGCGCGAGCCGGGCGCGGAAGCGGGCGAAACTATCGCCAGCGCCGCCAGCGCCGCCGCCGCGGGCGGAATTACATCCATGCTGTTAATGCCGAATACCCGCCCCCCGTTCGCCGCCCCCGGGATAATTAAAAAGTATAGGCGGCTTTCCTCCGGAAGCCCGGTGAACGTCTTCTTTTCCGCCGCGGCCACCGCAGCGCGCCGCGGAACAAGAACAGGCCCCCTGGCCGCCCTGCGGAAAGCCGGGGCCCGCGCTTTTACTGACGACGGGGCGGGGATCCCGCGCCGGCTGCTTGGCGAGGTTATAGAAAAAGCGGCGGCGGCGGGCCTGCCGCTGCTTGATCACCCGGAGCGTTTTGATCTGAGCCGCGGCGGGGTGCTTAATCCCGGCGCAGCGCGCCGCCTGGGTTTAGCCGCCATCTCTCCCGACGCGGAGATCCTGGCCGTCCTGGCCGACATTCTTGCGGCCGCCGGTTCCGGCCGTATACATCTGCAGCACCTCAGCCTGGCCGCTTCCGTCGCCGCGCTGCGCCTTGCCAAGGCTAAAGGCTGGCCGGTTACCGGGGAAACCTGCCCGCATTATTTTACTCTTTCGGAGCGGGATATCCGGCGGGCGGACGCCGACTTTAAAATGAAGCCGCCGCTGCGCGCGCCGGCGGACCGGGAGGCTGTTTTGGCCGGCATAGCGGACGGCACCATAGACCTTATTGCCAGCGACCACGCGCCGCACGAGGGCCGCCTCAAGGCGGCCGGGTTTAAAAAAGCCCCTTTCGGGGTGATAGGGCTGGAGACGATGGCGGCGCTTTGCGTTACCGAGCTGGTCCTTAAGAACAGGATAAGCCGGCTGCGCCTGGCCGCCCTGCTCAGCGCTAACCCGGCAAAACTTTTAAAACTTAAGAACAAGGGCTCTTTGCGGCCCGGTTCCGACGCCGATATCACCGTGCTGGACCCTGCCTCCGGCAGACGGGTGCCGCGGGTTTTTCTTTCAAGATCTTCCAATTCCCCTTTTAAGGGCAGGTTCCTGCGCGGTTGGCCGGCCCTTACCGTGGCCGGCGGGCGCGTTATCTTCCGCGGGGCGGCCGCCTTGTAATGCTAAAATATTAAAAATGGGATTTTTATACAGGCAATTTATACGCAGACTGCTTTTCAGTTTTAACCCTGAAATAATACACGACGCCGTTATCCGCGCGGCGCGCGCCGCGCAGGGGGTGGGGCTTGCCAATTCCCTGGCGCGGCTGGCGACCCGCGCCAAAGACCTGCCCTTAACCGTGGCCGGGATAAAATTCCGCAACCCCGTGGGCCTGGCGGCCGGGTTCGATAAGAATTGCGAAGCGGCCCGCTTCCTGGCGGGGCTGGGGTTCGGCTTCCTGGAGCTTGGCACCGTAACCCTTAGGCCCCAGCCCGGCAATCCCAAGCCGCGGCTTTTCCGCCTGCGCGACAGCCACGCCATTATCAACAGGATGGGTTTTAATAACTCCGGCGCCTGGGAAGCCGCGCGCTCGCTTGAACGCCTTTTGCCTATCCCTATCCCCGTGGGCATCAGCATCGGCAAAAACGCCGATTGTTCTATTGAAGAGGCTCCCGCTAACTACCTGGAAACCCTGAAAGTAATGTATCCTTTCGGGGATTATTTCTCCGTCAACATCAGTTCCCCCAACACGCTGCAGCTGCGCTCCCTGCACGGCGGGCAAAAACTGAGGCGCCTGGTAGCGCCGCTGATAGATTTCGCGGCGGGACAGAAACTGCGCAAGCCTTTTTTTGTAAAGATAGCGCCGGACCTTGAGGTCCAGGAGCTGGAAGACGTCGCCGCGCTGGCCGTGGAAATGGGGTTCGGGATCATAGCCACGAACACCACGACCAGCAGGTCTTCCGTACCTGCCCGCTGGCGCTCCTATGAGGGGGGCTTGAGCGGCAAGCCTTTACTGGCGCTCTCTAACGCGGTTCTGTCCAAAGTTTCCGGTTTGGTCAAGAGGCGCGTGCCGCTTATGGGCTCAGGCGGGGTTTCCGGCGGTAAATCGGCGCTGGAGAAGCTGACCCTCGGCGCTGACCTGGTGCAGGTTTATTCCGGCCTGATTTACCAGGGCCCTTTCCTGGTGAAAGAGATCCTTAATTATCTTGCGCTGCGCGGCTGGAAGCCCCGCGGTTAAATTTGAAAATTATGCATAAAACCGGGCTTATAGCGGCGCTTGACGTGAACGATCTCCAGGCCGAGCGGGACCTGCTTGAAAAGCTTAAAGGGACGGTGAAGTATTACAAGGTGGGCTCCGTCCTGTTTACGGCGGCCGGGCCGGCCGCCGTTGAGCTGGTGCACAAGTACGGCGGGGAGGTGTTCCTGGACCTTAAATTCCACGATATCCCCAACACGGTCAGGGGCGCGGTCCGCGGCGCCGCGGCTATGGGCGTTTACTCGGTTTCACTGCATCTCTCCGGCGGCGCCGACATGCTGAAGGCCTGCGCCGCGCTTGAAAAGCGGCCGAAGCTCTGGGGCATCACCGTGCTTACCAGCTTTGACGAAAACACGCTTTTCCGGTCGGGTTTCCGCGGCGGCATTGAAAAGACGGTAAAGCTGCTGGCGAAGCTGGGGCTTGAGAACGGCGCCGACGGGGTGGTCTGCTCGCCGCTTGAAGCCGGGCTGCTGAGAAAAGCATACGGCGGGGGCTTTACACTGGTTACGCCGGGAATAAGGCCCGCCGCGCAGTCCGACGACCAGAAGCGCACCGTCGCCCCCGGCGCGGCCCGAAGCGCCGGCGCCGATTTTATAGTGGTGGGGCGGCCTATCATAGAAGCCGGGGACCCCGCCGCCGCGGCCGCCGGAATAATGGCGGAGCTTAAATCATGACGGAAGCGGAACTTAAAAACTACCTCTCCTCCTGCGGGGCCTTTCTCGGGGGCCATTTCCTTCTCTCTTCCGGCCTGCACAGCCCCGACTACGTGCAGTGCGCGCAGGCGCTTAAGGACCCGGCCCGCGCCGGGGAGATGGGCGCGGCGCTTGCCGCGGCCTGGCGGGGCCCTAAACCCGACCTTATACTTTCCCCCGCCATGGGCGGGCTTATAATAGGGCACGAGGCGGCCCGGGCTTTCGGCGTGGATTTTATTTTTACCGAGCGGGAAAACAATGTCATGGTCCTGCGGCGCGGTTTTTCCATCCCCGCGGGCGCCGCGCTTATAATCGTAGAAGACGTTTTTACTACCGGCAGGTCCACGCTTGAGACCGCGGCCGTCGCCGCGGCCTGCGGCGGCAAGGTCGCGGGCGCCCTGTCCGTTATAAACCGTATGGGGGAAAGAACCCTGCCTTACCCGGCGGTAAGCCTGCTCAGGCTCGAGCTGACGGCCCTCCCCCCCGCCGAGTGCCCGCTTTGCCGCGCGGGGGTCCCGCTGGTCAAGCCCGGGTCCCGCAAATTTAAATAGAGCGGGCCCCTTTAAAAAGGGGCCGGGGTGAACGCCCGCAAAGTTACGCCGCGAACATCAGCCTGTCCATAAAAAGCAGTACGCCGGCCGCGGCTATTACCGCGCCCGCGGTTATTTCCACGTAGCGCATCGCCGTTTTGAAGCGAGCCATAAAAGTGAAGAACCTGGCTGTCAGAAAAGCGGCCGCCAGCAGCGGCACGGCCATCCCGGCGGAATAAGCGACCAGCAGCGCCACGCCCTTTGCCGCGGTGCCGGACGCCGCGGCCATGCCCAGGATGACGGCAAGTATAGGCCCGATGCAGGGCGACCAGCCCAGCGCGAAGGCGAAACCCATAAAGAAAGAGCCGGCCGGGCCCTGCGTTATCCCCCGCGTAGAGAAGCGTTTTTCATAGTTAAGGAAATTCAGGCTGAAAAGGCCGGTCATATGCAGGCCCAGCAGCACCATTACCGCCCCGAAAACTTTCATAAACAGCTCTTTATTCGCGGCCAGCAGGTTGCCTGCGCCGGAGGCTGCGGCGCCCATAAGGGCGAAAGCCAGCGTGAATCCCGCTATAAATACCGCCGCGTTGCCTACCACTTTGCGCATAACCACTTTAGCGTCGCCTTTAACTATTTCCGAGGCGGAAAACCCGGACAGCATTGACAGGTAGGCCGGCAGCAGCGGCAGTATGCAGGGCGAAAAGAAAGACAGCGCCCCCGCCACGAAAGCGGCAAGGAATTGTGCCATAGTTTACTTCCTGCCGGGTTTCTTTTTGGCCGGAGGGGTTTTTAGTTCTATCTTGAATATGTCCAGCCCGCCCCAGGGCCCGTTCTGCAGGGTGAAGACCACCGGGAATTTGTTCCCGGCGGCGTCCTTGAAAACCGCCGTAATCAGTTTGGCGCCGCCTTCCCCGTCGGCCGGCTTGGGCCCCACGGAAACCAGGGAGAGCTTGAGGGTTTTTGAGGCGGTTTTGTCCTCCAGGAAGAAAGCCCCTTTAAGCTGCGTGTCCTTGCGGATGTAGTCCGTCACAAAAGCTGCAAGGTCCTCGTCGTTCTCCTGGATGACGGTCTGGTCTTCGTCCTCGTCGGCGTTCTTGGCCGTTTCCGTGGAGACCGCCGCTTCGGACAGGCCTTCTTCTTCGTAGGCCGCCGCCGCGGGCGCGGGCCGGTTCAGGCCCAGGGCCAACACCGCCAGTATTATGATCTTCATTTCCCCCCCTTCAACCCTGACTCGCGCACTATTTTTATCGGCGCTTTCTTTATGGCGGGCCAGTGCGCGTTCTCCACGCAGCGCATAACGGCGTCCCAGCGCCCCTGGCTTTCGAGTATAAGATCGCAAACCTCGCGCACCGCGCCCATGCCGCCGTCCTTAGCCGTTACCAGGTGCGAGACTTTTTTTACCTCGCTTTGCGCGTTGGCCGGCGCGCAGGAGAGCCCTGCCCGCTTAAGCACGGGGATGTCGGTCCAGTCGTCTCCCATGTAGGCCACGTTTTCGGGCTTAAGCCCGGTGGCGGCCAGTATCTGCCTGAGCGGGTCAAGCTTGGACAGGAAGCCCTGGTAGGCGTAGCCCATGCCCAGCAGCCTGGCGCGTTCCTCGGTGCCGGGGGATTCGCGGCCTGTAATTACCCCGGTAATTATACCGAACTGGTTAAGCAGGCGCAGCCCTATGCCGTCCAGGGAGTGGAAGGCTTTAAACTCCACCATTTTGCCGCCCTTGCCGGGGATGTAGTACATCTTGCCGTCGGTGAGCACTCCGTCCACGTCCATCAGGAACAGCTTTATTTTCTTCGCGCGCGCTCTGTTCTGTTTAAGGCTCATAATTTCAAGGTCCATTTTCTGGCCAGTTCCAGTTCCGTCTTCCTGGCCGCGTAGTTGGCGGGGGCAGGGCCCGTATAGCTGAAAAGATACCAGTTTATGGTCTCCTCAATCCACTTGGCGGCCGGGGTGGAGGCCCAGTCCAGCTCTTTTTCCGCTTTTGAAATGTCCAGCACGAAATCTCCGCCCATTGAGTAGGGCGAAGCTTCGAATTTAAAGCCGTTCTCCCTGAGCCAGGAGTATTCCGGGTAAAGGATCTCCGCCTCTTTGTGCATCACCCTGGCCGAGATCTTTACAAAATCATCCAGCGTGAGCGGCTGCGAGTCGCCAAAATTATAGGCCTTGCCGCAGGGGCCGGGGGAGTAGACCAGTTTTTCAAAGGCACGCGCCATGTCTTTGGAAAAAATAAACCTGTTCTGGTGGGCGAAGCCGGGCAGGAACAGCGGGCCGCCGTCCGCCAGGCGCAGCCAATAGGAATAGGCGCGCAGCGTGGGGTCGTTGGGCCCTATTACCACCGGGGGCCTTACGATAACGGCCGGGAAGCTCTTATCAAGGAACGCTTTCAGGTATTCCCGTTCCGCCGCGTACTTCGCAAGTCCGTAGGCGTATTTCTCTTTAAGCTCGCTCTTAAGCGGCAGCAGTTCGGCCTGGGATTCCCTGTAGGGCGGGGAGGCGCCGGCCAGTACCGAATAAATGGAGGCCGAGGAAGTGTAGATGTACAGGCCGACGCGCCCGTTGAAAACTCTTACCGCCTTCTGCGCGTCTTCGGCGCTGTAGCAGATATTGTCGATAACGACGTCCCAGGGCTCAACGGCCATGCGGGACAGGTCTATCTCCACGGCGCGGTCGCCGCGGGCCTGGCGGATGTCCAGCGGCAGGCCGTCCACCGGGGCGCGGCGCGAGAATACGGTCACCTCGTTGCCGGCTTTGGACAGGCGTATGGCGGTTTCCCTGCCGAAGAAGCTTGTGCCGCCCAATATCAGGATTTTCATATATATAAAACCGTTCCCATAGTATAATAAATTTTTTACTCCGGTTTATGTCTGTTGCTTGCCTGCGGCAGCCTTCCCTTACGGCCTGGGAAAATATCTCCTTTTCCCTTCTCGGACAGCTGCCGCCGGGGCCGGGGCGCAAAACCAGTGGCCGGCACGCCACCCGCCCTTCCCCGTCTCCCCCGCCGCGCTTATGCAAGCGGCGCGGCCCGACAGGGTTTTGCTAACCTGGCCCCCGCCACGGCGGCCCACTGTATTTATCCCTTTGTTTTTTTTGTTTTGGCGTCTCGGTTAACACAGGTTAACAACATGGGGCGGCAGGCTAAGCCCTGCCGTCGTTTAGCCGGGGCCTTGCTTTGTTTTGTTAAAATGGTTAACATAGGTTAATAATGGTCAGGGAATATTATTCAATTCCGGAGGCGGCGGCAATACTTGGTATTAGCCGCATAGCCGTTTTTAAGAAAGTGAAGAAAGGGCAACTGGCCGCGCTGCGCATAGCCCGCAACTGGGGGGTGCCGGCCGGGGCCCGGGCGGCGCCGCCGCCCGCCGCGGCCCGCCCCCCCGCCGTTTCGCCGCCTCCGCCGCCGCCCAAGGCCAGGGCGCCGGCTCCCGCGCCGTCTTCCGACGAGGAAATGAATTCAATGGGGTGGGATTAAAGTCTTCAGCGCAAAACCGGGGAGAAGGCCAGGAATCGCGCAAGCGGGAATTCGGTGTATGGTCTGTCATCCGTAACCGCTGGGTAGGGCGCCGCGCCCTCTGTTACCTGCCTGGTGTCCATCATGCGCTTCTCTATTATGAACTGAGGGGAGACAAAGGGCAGTTCGCTCCTTACATTTCCTTTTTTTATCCGCGCTTCCAGCGTTTTGGGGTCCATATCCAGCGCCTGGTTGGAGGCCAGGGCGAGGAAGCCCGGCAAACCGGGGAAGCCCCAGACGTTCACGCAGGGAAAAACTTCTTTTAGACTTTTAAGCAGCATATAATAGTCGCTTTCAAAACAGGGCTTGGGGATCCAGATGCTAAGTATCCCCGTCCGCGCCAGCTTACTGCGCGCCAGAGTAAAAAAATCCCTGCTGTAAAGGTTTACCGCGCCGGAGCTGTATATGGGCGGCGTCACGTCCACCACTATCGCGTCGTAGCGCCCCGTTGAGCGCAGCAGTTCGTTCCTGCCGTCGTTCAGGCGCACGTTGAACTTGCCGGCCGCCAGGAGCGCGTTCCAGTCGTTCAGGAACAGCGGGCCCGCCGCGCGCACCGATTCCACCAGCTCCGCCACGGTGACGTTTACCCCGTGTACCACGCCGGAGTGCAGGGTATTGCCGGCGCCCAGGCCTATTATGAACATTTCCCTGGGGTTTTCCTGGAAAAGCAGCGGGAAATGCGACATGAGTTTCCCGGCCGCGCCGTTGCCGGAAACCGAAAAACCGTTAATGAACAACAGTTTTCCCCGCCCTCCGGCGAAAAAGACCACGCTGACGGCGCCGGCCCGGTCCTCATTGTAGTAGACAAGTTCGCCCGGCATATTTACAGCCAGCCGCCGGTTGATTATGTTGAAAACCGGATCAGGCAGAAGAAAGGCCGCCATGGCCAGCCCCGCCGAGGCGGCAAGCCAGGGCGTGAAGCGGCGCTTCTCCCGTTCGCCGGACATGGCCGCCAGCAGTGTGCCGGTAAGCGCGGACAGGATTGTTATTAATATGAAGCTGAACTTGGTGCCCAGCTGCGGAATCAGTATGAACCCTGTGCCAAGAGCCCCTAATATGGTGCCCAGCGTGTTCGCCCCGTAGAGCGGCCCGACGGCCCCTACCCGCCCGGCAGCGCGCACCCCGGCTTGCGCCGCCAGCGGAAAGAAAAACCCCATCAGCAGCGTTACCGGGAAAATAATAAGCAGCGACCAGCCGAACAGGGAGAAGATGTCGGACGCCTGCGTAAGCGGCGAGTAAACGTATTTGGGGCTAAGCGTGCCGCGGCCTATGAAATAAAAAGCGGCCAGCCCGGCGATGGCCAGAATGGAGATGGCCGCCTGTGCCCTGGCCAGCGCGGGCAGCTGGGTTTCGGCCGAGTCCGCTTTCTTCACCGCGTACAGGCTGCCGGCGGCTATGCCCAGCAAATACACCCCGAGCATTGCGGAAAAAGCGTAAACGGAATTCCCCACGGTAAGTACCAGCATCCGCGCCCAAAGTACCTCGAGCGAGAGCGCTATAAAGCCGGAGGCGCCCATGATAAGCAGCAGGCGGCGGTAAACCGCGTGTTCCGGAGTTCCCGGCGCCGAAGCCGCGGAATTTCCCGGTTCCCTGCCCTCGGGGTTAAAGGCGAAAAGACGGAGAGCTATAAGGAAATTAAGGGACGCGGCCAGCGCGGCGGTCCGGGTTTCTCCCAGGTGGCCAAGCAGCAGATAGCCGGAGGCAAGCACCCCCAGCGCCGCGCCCAGCGTGTTGAGAGAGTAGAGACGGGAGATCTTCCCCCCGGCGTCGGAAGTACCGAGGGAAAGGCCGCTGGCCAGTACGGGCAGGGTCGCGCCCATCAGTATAGTGGGCAGAAGCAGCACCGAGGAGGAGACCAGCAGCCTGATCAGCGTGATGGCCGCTTCCGCGCCCGGCGTCCCCCCCTCCGGCAGAAGCGGGGCTATGAATTCCGGAAGCCCGGCCATTATAAAGGTCGCGGCCAGCGCCGAGAAAGCTACCAGCAGCTCCAGTACGGCGTAAAATTTCAGCGGATTTTTAAGCTCGTCGGCCTTTTTCCCCGCCAGCACTGCCCCTATGGCGAGGCCCCCCATAAAAACGGCCAGCACGGTGCTGGTGGCCGCAAGCGTCGTTCCGAAAACCCGTATCAGCATGCGGAACCAGATGGTTTCGTAGGCCAGGCCGCTGATGCCTGACAGGAAAAATAAAAACGGGACATTGGGGTGCGTCTTAAAAAAATATTTCATTCCTTCGCCTCATTGCCTGGTTCCGGGGAGATGTTTTAGTAATTGTATTTTATTTGCGATATAAAGTTATAATTACACCATGGAGAATTCTTTCTTTGAGGACCTCAAAGAGGTTGCCGATGAGATGAAAAAATATATTCCGGGAGGAAACATGGAAAAAGATTATTTAAACAAGCTGGCGCTGCCGGTTATATTGGGTGTGACGGCCGTTGTCGTGGCGTTTTCGTCGTTTTTTATAGTCCCCCCTGGCGAGGTCGCCATAAAAACCCGGCTAGGCAGCATCGTTAACTCTTACAGCGAGGGGATCCATATAAAACTGCCGTTTCTTGAGAGCATCACGAGGTTCTCCATACAGATACAGCGCGCCAATATCAAGACGCAGGCTTTCTCCAAGGATCTGCAGACCATGAACGCGCACCTGGTGGTGAACCACCGCATTCAGCAGGAGACCGCCGTCAGCATTTTCCGCAACCTGGGGCCCAATTACGTCGAGAACATAGTGGACCCGATGGTGCAGGAGGTCTTTAAGGCGATAGCGGCCCGCTATTCCGCCGAAAGCGTGATCTCCCAGCGTAACGAGCTGGTCCAGGAGCTCAATACGGAGGTTAAGGAGCGGCTGACCAAGAAAGAGATCATCGTTACGGATATCTCCGTCGTGGACCTGGATTTTACCGAGCAGTTCCTGAAGGCCGTGGAAGACAAGCAGGTGGCCGACCAGCAGGCCCAGATGGCCGGCAAGCTCGTCGAGAAAGCCAAGCGCGACGCCGAGCAGCAGATAGCCAAGTCCCGCGGCGAGGCCGAGGCCCTGCGCATGCAGCGCGAGCAGGTTACCCCCGCCCTTATAGAGCTGCGCAAGGTTGACGCCCAATTGAAGGCTATAGAGAAGTGGAACGGCGTCCTGCCGGGCTATGTGGGCGCCGGGGTGCCGTTTATCTCTATTGAAAAAGGAAAGTGATTTATTTGGTATAAATTAAGGCCCGGGCAACCGGGCCTTTTTTTGGGGCTTGTGTGAATATATAATTGGGGAGGTCTTGACAAAAACGTAAAACTATATTATACTTTAAGTAAATCAATATATAAGTTGATAAAATTAATAATAAAATTAACAATATGAATATTCCTAACATATGTCCTTCTTGTAGCGGAAAGGTTTTGGTTACGGAGTTGTGCTGTTCGGATTGTAAAACTACCATAAAAGGCAGTTTTGAATTGCCGCAGTTCGCCTTGATGGCGCCTGAGGATGAAAATTTCCTGCGGATATTTTTAGCCGCCCGCGGTAATATTAAGGAAGTAGAGCGCCAGCTTAATATTTCTTACCCGACAGTTAAAGGCAGATTGGAGGCGCTGCTTAACCGCTTAGGACTTGGCAGCTTGCAGGCCGAGGCTAAAAAGCGCAGGCTTGAAATAGTTGAGAGGCTGGAGCGGGGAGAGATAACGGCGCAGGTTGCCATCGGGCTGCTTAAAGGGCTTGAGCTATAGGCGGGAGGCTTTATGAACGACGAAAAAATGCGGATACTGAAGCTTTTGGAAGAGAAAAAGATATCCTCCGCGGAGGCCATGGAACTGCTGGATTCGCTTGGCCGGGCTCCGGCTCCTGGGGTGGGGGGGAAGGGGCGCCTGCTGCGCATACGTGTTTATGAGAGCGGCTCCGCCGAACCCAAGGTTAACGTGAATGTGCCGCTGGGCTGGGCTAAGTTCATGGCGCCGTTTATCGAGGGGAAGATAAAGGCCAAGTTGGCCGATAAGGGTTATGATATGGATTTGGGGAAACTGCAGGAAGCTATTGATAATCAGGAGCCCATGAGGATAGTGGATGTGCGGGATGGCGGGGACAAGATTGAGATATTTATAGAATAAAGGAGATATTTTTATGTTGGCTTTCAGCATGAGAAAGTTTTTTTGGGGCTTGGCGGTTGTCGGGGCGGGTGGTTTGATCTGGGCGAGCAACCTGGGGTATGTAAGCTTTTCTTTCCGGTTATACCGGGACTGGCCTATAATAATAGTGGCCGTGGGCCTCATGTCCATCTGGGACGCCCTTTTTGGCCGGCACTGGTGGGGACACAAACTCGGCGGCCGTCGCGATGACAGGCGGGGTGCCGTTACCAAAATATTAGAGGATTTGGAAAGGGGGGATATAGACGCCAAGGAGGCTTCCCGGCGCATGGATGGTGACTAGGAGTTTCTTTGGCGTTCCCACGCGCAGACATTAACCCGCTGAAAATACCATGAAGCGGTTTCTGCCCTCAAAACCGGTGTTTTGGGGGCAGTTTGTTTGTATTCGCCCTGTGTTTGGTCTTGTCTTGTGTTTTCACGTGAAAACAACCCTTGCCTGGAAAAGGGTTTGACTTGTCCTGTTTAAAGCTATACAATATTTTAAACTTCAGGGGGCTTTGTTTTCACGTGAAAACTTTGAAGTCGCGGCACTCTAGGAATGGAGCATATATGGCTGAAATAGTTGCGATAGCTAACCAGAAGGGCGGGGTGGGTAAGACAACTACGGCAATTAATCTGGCCGTGGCACTGGCGGCTTTCGATTATGAAACCCTGCTTATAGATTTTGATCCTCAGAGCAACGCCACTTCCGGCTTGGGTGTTGACGTTAACAAGAGCAATAAAAATGTTTACGATGTGCTTTGCGGTAAAGCCCCCATAGAGGCGGCCATACATCAGACCTCTGTTGAGTGGCTCGACATTGTGCCTACCAGCCATAACCTGGCTGGCGCGGAGATAGAGTTGGTAAGCGAATTCTCCCGGGAGTCGGTGCTTAAGCGCTCCCTTGATAAGGTGCGGGGGATGTATAAATTCATAATAATAGACTGCCCGCCCTCCCTTGGGCTGCTTACCATTAACGCGCTCAACTCATCTAATTCCGTGATTACCCCGGTGCAGTGCGAGTTTTACGCTATGGAGGGCCTGGCCTACTTTATGAACACCGTGGAAAAGATAAAGCAGGCGCTTAACCCCGGCCTGAAAATAGATGGCGGGGTGATTACAATGTACGACTCCCGCATTAACCTGGCGAACCAGGTGCGGGGGGAAATAGGGAAATATTACGGGGAACGGCTGTATAAAACCGTAATCCCCAGGAATGTGCGCCTTGCCGA
The DNA here is from genome assembly GCA_036171915.1 of Elusimicrobiales bacterium. Lineage (GTDB taxonomy): Bacteria > Elusimicrobiota > Elusimicrobia > Elusimicrobiales > UBA9959 > UBA9959. The sequence goes on from JAVHRY010000024.1 coordinate 14,093, forward strand.
GGCGCCAAGCTTCGGCCAGTCCATTTTTGTATATGACCCCAGTTCGCGCGGTGCTTTGGCTTATAAGGAGCTTGCCCTGGAGTTTCTCGCCCGCAGGGGCGTGAATATAGCGTCCTATAAAAACTCCGACCTTTACGTTACCGAAGACAGCGAACTTGAATACGACCTCGGAGGCTGAATCTATCGAGGGCCCGCCTTCTGCTTTAAGGCGAAGCCTTAATAATATAAGGAGACAACTATGAGAAAAGCTTTAGGCAGGGGGATAGATTCACTTATTACGAAGGTGAACAATAATGATATTTCCGGGGACATCGTGCAAAAGATCCCGGTAGAACGGATACAGCCCAACCGTTTTCAGCCGCGGCGTAATTTTGATGAGGCCGCCCTGGCGGAACTGGCGGAATCTATAAAAGAAAGGGGCCTGCTGCAGCCTATCTCCGTCTGGAAAGACAACGGCGAGGACAATTACGAGCTTATAGCCGGAGAGCGCCGCCTGCGCGCCTGTAAGCTGGCGGGCCTTACCGAGATCGACGCTATAGTGAAGAAAGACCTGGACGACGAACAAAAGCTGGGGCTTTCACTTATTGAGAACATTCAGCGGGAGGACCTTAACGCCGTTGATACCGCCATGGCCTACCGCCAGCTGATGCAGAAGTTCGGCGTCTCCCAGGCCGATATAGCCAAGCGTGTGGGGAAGTCGCGCGGGGCGGTCTCGAACACTCTGCGCCTGCTGGAGCTGGATGAGGATATCCGGCAGGGAATACAGGCCGGGGCCATCAGCGAGGGGCATGCCCGCGCGCTAATCTCCATCCCCGATTCCGCCAAGCGGCGCGAGTTCTACCAGCGCATAATGGCGGAAAAACTTACCGTGCGCGACATAGAAAGTTTCGCGCAGGGTTTTCACGCGCTGCGGCCGCGCGCCCCGAGGGCGCCGCGTCCCGGCGCGCGCAAGAGCCCCGAAGCCGCCGAGCTTGAGTCCGTGCTGGAAAAAACCATGGGGACCAAGGTTGAGGTCTGCCCCGGGCCCGGGCCGCAGAATGGTAAAATAATAATACACTACTTCTCGCTGGACGATCTGGATAGGGTAACACAAATTTTGAAAAAGTAACACGAGGAAACATGCGCTATCTGCTCGCCGCGGCGCTTTGCGCCGCAGTTACCACGGGGGCGCGGGCCCAGGCTCCGGCCGCCGCCGAGGCGGAGAAAGGGCCGGCGTACGCGGCCAAGTCCCCCGTCCCGGTTTATTTCGCCGCCGAAAAGAACCTCGGTAAATATTACCTTTACGCCGACGGCGGTTTCCACGCCGATTGGTACGTGGGCTATAACAACTGCTGGGTAGTTAAACTGCCTCCCATAGCTTCCGGCGGTTATGCCAAAGCTTACATGGGGGCAAAGCTCGGCCGCGCCAAGATAATGTCGTGGCCGGCGTCCTGGGACGCCTCCCCTATCCCCGGCAAAATTTACATGGCGCTTAACCAGGCTCCTACGTTCAATTCCGACCACACGTACTTCCTGGTTGACGCCGCGGACCTGCCGCGCGAGCCCCTGCCGAACGATTCACTGGACGGCGTTGAGTCCGCCCGCTGGGTTTGGGCCGAGATCCCGCTTTCACGCCTTTCTTCCGAGAAGGACAATTACCTGGCCCTCTGGTCCTCTTCGCGGTATTTCACTTCGGCTTCCAGTTCCCCGATAATAGCCGCGGCCATGAGCGATGGCGAAGAGGAGAACGTCTGGCTTAACCGGGCAATAAAAGGCAACCCGCCTTCGGGTGAAGGTGTGCTGGAAACGCCCATCTCGGGGCTGAAGCCGGCCATGGCGGTTAAACTTGTTCCCGCCAACGAATACAAGGTCTTTATCAAGGGTTTCATGGCCGAACTTTCCGCCGATGAAATAAACGTCTCCTTCGCCGTCATAGGCGAGGATATACGCGCGGCGTGGCTTGAAGTTTCGTACGACAAGTTCGACTGGCAGCGCGTAACGCGCTACATGTTCAAGGCGCCGTATTCCTGGACTTTCGGGCGCGAGGAAATTTCAAAAGAAATGTTCTACCTTCGCGCCGCCGCCCTGGATAACCTGGAAAATACGGGCTACTCAAAAGAAATAACCGTTCCAGCCCCCGCCCCGGCGCCCAAAAGCCTGGAATAAAAAGTAAAATTATTTTATTGCGGCGCCTTCGGCCAATAATATGAAAAAAACATTTATCGTCGCGGTGGTGGGAGCTTCGGGCATGGTAGGGGGGGAACTGCTGGGCCTGCTTGAAAGCCGGCGGTTCCCGGTGGGGGAACTCCTGCCGTTTAATTCCGGGAAAAAGCCGGCTATGGTGTCCTTCCGCGGTAAACAATATAATTGCAAAAAGCCTTCTTTTAACGGGCTGAGGAAAGCGGATATCGCTTTTTTTGTTTCTACCGACGAGGTCTCCGCCCGCTTCGCGCGGCGGCTGGCCGCGGCCGGGGTCTGGTGCATTGACGATTCCTCTAAATTCCGCCTCTCCCGCGGGGTGCCGCTGGTGATCCCCGAGGTTAACGGCGCCAGCCTGACCGCCGGGCGCCGGCTTGTCGCCGGCCCCAACTGCACGCTGACCGGCGCGGCGGTGGCGCTGGCCGGGATACACCGGCGCTACGGCATTACCGAGCTGCGCATGGCCACTTACCAGGCGGTTTCCGGCGCGGGCAAGGCCGCTATGGCCCGGCTTGAAGAGGAATTAAAATATTATTTTAAAAAAGGGACGGTGCCGCGCCTGAAAGACGCTAAATTCCCGCGTCCCATAGCCTTTAACCTTATTCCGCAGGTGGGCGGGTTCGACGCCGAGGGGAATTCGGTGGAGGAAAACAAGGTAGAGGCGGAACTTAAAAAGATCTGGTCCGATCCCGGGATAAAAATAAGCTCTACCGCCGTGCGCGTGCCGGTGCTGCGCGGGCATTCGCTGGCGGTGTGGTTCAAAACCCGGCGGCCCTGCACGGCAGCCGCCCTGAAACAAGAGCTGCTGCGCACTCCGGGGCTTAGGTTCCTGGAAAAGCCGGAAAAATATCCGACGCCGCTTGAAGACTGCCAGCGCGCCGCTCTTGTCAGCGCCGGCCGCCTGCGCAGGGCCCATACCGCCGCGGGAGAATTTCAGCTCTGGATAGTCTCTGATAATCTTTACAAGGGCGCCGCCCTGAATTCCGTGCAGATAGCGGAGCTGATAGCGGGCCTTTAAAGCCGGCGGTTGATCCGCCCCGGCCGCCTGGCGGCGCGGGCGGGCAAGACAGATGGGGAGGGGAGCATGAAAAAACACGTAATTATCGCCATAGCCGCGGCCGCTTGCGGCTTTGCCGCCTGTAAAAAAAAGCCGCCTGAAAACGTGCCCGTGCCCAAGGCCGCGGCCGACGTGCAGGCCTCCGCCGTTTCGACCGGGACGGTAATTGAACAGAACCCGCTTAAAATGCCGGGCAATTATCTCAGAACGGAGGTAGGGCATATCAGCGAGGCCAAGGCGGCCAAGGCGCTTGCAGAAAAAACCGCCAAGGAGCATATGGGCGGGCTTGACCTGGGCGGCGGGAGCGGGAACTGATGGCGGATTTTTTAAAGGCCAACTTGTTTTTTTTCTTTCTTGCGATAGTCATCCTGGGCGCCGGCCTGGGGATCTACCTGAACTGGCGCCGCCGCAAGGGGCTTGGAGCCATGGCCGCTTCAACCGGCCTTGCCTTTTCGGCTGAAGGGCCCGAAATTTATTCCCTGGAGGCTACCGGCCTTGAAATTTTCAGGCAGGGCCGTTCCCGCAAGGCCTCGAACCTTATACAAGTTGCGGGGGGCGGCGGTATCCGGGTGTTTGATTATAAATTTGTAACCAGCGGGGGCAAAAACAGAAGGGCCCACCGCTTTACCCTGGCGCTTTTTGAATGTGGCGCCTGCCCCGTGCCGGACTTTGACCTTAAACCTGAATCTTTTATCTATAAATTAGGCGAACTGGCTGGATTTAAGGATATTGATCTGCCCGCTTTCCCTGTTTTTTTCGACAAGTACCGGCTTACCGGCCCTGACGAGGCTGCCGTGCATATTTTCTTTACCCCCGCGCGCGCGGCCTGGTTTGAGCGCAACCTGGGCCTGCACGTGCAGGGCTCCCGCGGGCACGTGGTGTTTTTTAAACGCGCCGGCGCCCTGCCCGTTGACGCCTGGCAGGGCTTCATAGAAGAAGCCAAGATCTTCGCCGCCGAGGTCCTGAGCTGAACGCATGTTCCGCTATAGCCTCAATTACGGGGAATTGATTAGGGCGGACAGGTCCCCGGGAAATTAAACGCGCGCGGGCTGTGAGCATTCACTTTTAGTGTTTAAAATGGCGGGAATGATTAGGGGAGAATCTTTAAAGGGGGCGGGATGAAACTGTATATATTTATTATTGCGGCGCTTGCCGTGTCCGGTTTTGCCGTGTGGCTGGCTAAATTTGTCAAAGGCCGCCGCAGGCGGGCTATCGGCAAGGTGGCTATAGGCGACGGCGTGTACGTTGAAGAGTACGGCCCGGAAGTCTCGCTGCTGGCGGGGACCGGTCTGCCCTTTTTCGTGGATGGGCGCGGCGGGTTCGGCAAATGCCTGCTGCGGTTCCTGGAAGAGGACGGAATAAAAGTTTATTTTTTTGATTATTACTGCGCTCTCGGCGCGGGAGCAAATGAGAAGGAGCGCGTTACTACCGTGGCGCTTTTTGATTTTAAAAACGGGGCTTTTCCCGATTTCCATGTGGCGGCCGGAGGGGCGGGCCTGGAAGAGGCGTCGGGGTTAGACCCCGTGGATGTCACCTCGTTCGGAAAATTACCACCCGGGCTGAAAATCTACGGGCGCTCCGTCGCCGCGTTAAAAGCCTTTTTAACACCTGAAAGAGCCGCCATCTTCGCGGAGTACTCCGGGTGGAGCGCGCAGGGTTCGGGGCGCTACCTGCTGCTTTATAACGGCTACTCCATAGTGCGCCCCATAAAATACGGCGCTTTTATGGCGGCCGCCAGGAAGCTGGCCTTAAACATGATCTAGGAGCCTGTCCGGCCTAAGGCTTTCATGACGAAATTGCCGATTTCGGAGCCGAGCCGAAGCGCCGCGAAACGAGCACCCTCGATGGAGGTTGTAAGTTGAGCGCCGCGAAGGGGCAGGACAAAAGCGGCAATTGCAGGCGAAATCGCTTATGCCGGACAGGCTCCTAGGCGCCATCGCACCATAAAAAAACAAAAAAAGTCTTGCCGCCCGGGGCTTTGCCGAT
>JAVHRY010000025.1:0-19274 GCA_036171915.1 Elusimicrobiales bacterium
GCGTGTTTGCGTCGGTTTGTTGGTTGGTCAGTCGTCGGCCGGGGTGGGTTCTATATCCTCATATAAGTCCGCGCGCGGGTCCAACTGGCATTGTTCGTCCGGCGGGCCGCAGGTTTGCGCTGTTTTCGGCGCGGGCTTGAATGCCGGAAATTCAGACGGCAGCCCCAGGTGGGTTAAGAGGCGCACCAGTTCTTTATCATTTAAGATAACGGCGACCGGTTTCATTTCTACTTTGCAACTGGGGCAGATGAGCGGGAACACTTCGAACACCCGCGCCAGGCAGGCCGCCCAGGTGTTGGCTTTCTTTTTGAGCTTATCAACCTTTTCCCGCAAGGCGGCGTTGTCTTTTTCTTTTACAACTTTAGAAACCAGCAGAGGCCGCAGCGGTGACCTTGGCGCCAGCGCGCCGTAATAGTGGATAAGGTTCTTATTGGGGGCCGGCATCAGCAGGCCCCAGCGCCGCAAAAATTCTATGGGCGTCAGGGTCAAAACTTCCGATCTTCCGCCTTTAGTCTCGGCGCGGTAGATAACCAAGTTGCTTTTAACCGCATAGATCAGCCGCGCCACCGAAAGCGCCGGCCGCGAGCAGTAGCGCAGCAGGCGTTCCAGCCCTGCCCTGTCACTAGCCCCGATGTAAACCTCCTCGTGTATGGAGAACCCTGAATTTTTCCAGGAAAGCAGGTTTTCCGCGCCCTCGCTATTTAGGCCGCCGGCCCGGCAGACGCGGCGTATAAGTTTCTTACGCAAGGCCGTTACCATGGCGGCCAGCTGATCGGGTGTTGGCGGCGGCACCGGGGTAAAAACCAGTTGTGTCCGGCCCAGCGCGTTCTTTTGTAACTCATAAACCCCGTCAGACACCACCGCGTGCACATGGATGTGCAGGTTAAGCGCGCCGCCGAAGCGCTGGATGAAGTGCAGCTGGGCGGGCGTTCCGCTATTGTTCCGGCAGAGATGCCGGTTGATTTCCCGCGCGAATATTTTAGAAAGTTGCCCCGCCAGGTCCGGCCGGTTATTTATGAAATACCTTAACCGCTTGGGGATAACCAGCACCCATTGGCGGTAAGGCCCCGGCGGCAGCAGCCTGTCCATGGCCGCGGAGGTAACCATTACGGAGCGTTTGGCGTCGCAGCTGGGACATACGCCCCGGCGCTTGCAGGAAAAGGCCACAAACAGGTCCCTGCCGCAGTCCGGGCACCGGTACCGCACCGCGCCGTAGCGCAGCACGCCGCATTCCACATATTTTTCAAGAGCTGTTATTATAGAGGGATGCGGGCGGGGGCGGTTGTCGGGCGGATTTTTAAGCCATTGCTCGAAGTCCTGCAGGTTGTTAAGCACCAGCCGGTTGAGCGGGTCGTTCTTTATGCTTTTGGCGCGATAGGCAAGTTCTTTAATGGGTAAACAGGCAGACGGGCGGCTGCCAGGCTTAACAGCCTGAACCGCACCTGTGCCGGAAGACGCCCCTTCTTCAGCGCACATCAAGCCCCCCGACAAATAGCTTAGCAGGCGACCCCGACAAGGGAGTGTCGGGTTGAAAAATGAAAAACCCGGCCAGCAGGGCCGGGTTTCACATTTCAACTTAAGGTGTTAATGTTCGTCGGTGATGCTAAAGTCAATGCTGACAGGCGGGCGATATTAAACAAACCGCGGACTACCTCTATTTGTCGTCTTCTTCGTCCTCAAATATTTCCAGCTTGAGCTTGCCTTCGGCGTCTTTTTTGAGGACTTCTATCTTGCGCTTTACTTCCTCGAGCTTGACGGAGAGTTCCTTGGAGATGGTCACGCCTTCCTCGAACAGGGCCAGGGATTCCTCTATGGGGGTGTTCTCGTCCTCGAGCTTGCCCACTATTTCCTCCAGCTTCCCCAGCTTTTCTTCGAAACCGCCGGCATTAGGTTTTTTTACCATAAAGTCTCCTGTTTTGGCGCGTTTCCGCCTTTATCTTCCGGTCTGGATCTTTTCTTATCGGCGGCCGGGGCGGCCCCGCCGCTCTTGCCCAGCACTTCGGCGTCCGCCCGGCCTTCCGCAAACTGCAATGAAAGCCTGTCTCCGGGAGTAAGCGCGGCCGCGGTCTTAACTGCCTTCCCCTGCGCGTCCTTAACTATAGCGTAGCCCTTCCTGAGCGGGAACAGCGGGCTCAGCGCCTTGAGCTTTTCCGTCTGCAAGGTAAGCCGTTCGGCTGCGGCGCGCGGCTTTTCCACGGCGGCCAGGAACAGCCCCTCGATGGCGTCGTCCAGGCGGCGGGTGGGCCGGTCCAGCAGCGTGAGCGGGTTCACCAGCATGCGGCTGGAAGAAAGCCGGCGGAACTTGCCCTGTAAATTCTCGTAATAGATGCGCAGGCTCTGCAGCAGCCGCCGCTCCAAGCCCGCGATATTGGCCGCCAGCTCCACCTTGCTCTTCACCACCAGCTCGGCCGCGGCCGAAGGCGTGGGCGCGCGCATGTCGGCAACGAAATCCGCTATCGTAAAATCGGTCTCGTGCCCCACGCAGGAAATAACCGGTATTTTAGAATTGGCGATGGCACGGGCCACTATCTCCTCGTTAAAGGACCACAGGTCTTCCATGGAACCGCCGCCGCGCCCTACCAGCATTACGTCTATGTCCGGGAACTGCTCGTTCAGGTCTATGATGGCGTTTGCTATTTCTTCCGCCGAGCCTTTGCCCTGCACCTTAACGGGCGCTATGATGATGTGCATGTTGGCGTAGCGCCGCTTCAAAATAGAAAGGATGTCCCGGATGGCCGCGCCGGTAGGCGAAGTGACCACGGCTATCTTCTGCGGCAGCGCGGGGATGGGGCGCTTGCGCTGCTGGTCGAAGAGGCCCTCGGCGGCCAGTTTCTTCTTAAGCTGCTCGAAGGCCAGCTGGAGCGGGCCTATACCCGCCGGCTCTATGGCCTTGGCCATCAGCTGGTATTTGCTCTGCTTGTCGTAGGTGGTGATGTTGCCGCGCACCCGCACCAGCAGGCCGTTGGCAAGATCGAACTTAAGATTGGCGGCGAAACCGCGGAACATAACGCCGGAAATATTGGAAGTCGCGTCCTTCAGGTCGAAGTAGGTATGCCCCAAAGAGGAAATTTTGAGGCCGGAGATCTCCCCCTCCACCCACAGCTCGCGGAACTCGGTCTCCAGCAGGTACTTTATCCCCTGGCTGAGCTCGCTTACGGTGTAGACGCGGGGCTCGGTCATTTCTCCCCCCGCAGCCGCTTCAAGCGTTTTCCTATTTCAATTTCAAAGCCCTGCTCGGTGGGGCGGTAGAAAACTTTCGGGTCCGGCATGTATTCCTGCCTAACATAATGCCCCTCAAAATCGTGCGGGTATTTGTAACCCTGGCCGTGGCCCAGCGCCTTGCCATCCTTGCTGGCGTCGCGCAGGTGTATGGGCACCGCGCGCTCAATGCCGGAGTTAACCTCAGCCTGCGCCTCGTTCACGGCCAGGTAGGAAGCGTTGGACTTGGGCGAGCAGGCCACGTAGATGGCCGCCTGTGCCAATATTATGCGGGCTTCGGGCATGCCCAGCACCTCAGCCGATTTAAAGGCGCTCTCCGCCAGCACCAAAGCCATGGGGTTGGCGTTGCCCACATCCTCCGAGGCGCAGATAAGTATGCGCCGCGCCACAAAGCGGGGGTCCTCCCCTGCCTCCAGCATCTTGGCCAGCCAGTAAACGGCGGCGTCGGGGTCCGAGCCGCGCATGGATTTTATGAAAGCGGAAATATGGTCGTAGTGCTCGTCCGAGCTGCGGTCGTAGCGGAGGCTCCGGCGCTGGATGGATTCGCGGGCCACCGCCTCGTCTATAAGCCGCTTGCCGTCCGCGCCCGGCTTGGTGGTGATCACGGCCAGCTCCAGCGCGTTCAGCAGGCGGCGCGCGTCGCCGGAAGAATTCTCCACCAGGTAGCGTTTCGCTTCCGGGGTGACGACCGGGTTAAAGGACTTAAGCCCGTCGGCGTGGGTCAGCGCCCGGTCGAAAATAAGCGAGAGGCTGTCCTGGCTCAGCTGTTTAAACTCCACCACGATAAAACGCGACAGCAGCGCCTGGTTGATGTAGAAGAAGGGATTCTCCGTGGTCATCCCGATCAGGATGATCTCGCCCTTCTCCACGGAAGGCAGCAGCACGTCCTGCTGGGTGCGGTTGAAATGGTGGATCTCGTCGAGCACCAGCAGCACGCGCTGGTTCCGCGCTATGCCGCCGCCCAGCCCGCGGGAATACTCTATGATCTTTTTAAGATCGGCCACGCCCGCCATCACGGCGTTCAGGTCGAAGGTCTTGGCGTTGGCGCGCGAGGCGATGTAGCGGGCCAGCGCGGTCTTGCCGGCCCCGGGCGGGCCGAAGAACACGGCGGACTTAAGGTTGTCGGATTCTATGGCCCGGCGCAGCAGTTTACCCTCGCCCAGGATATGTGCCTGCCCCGAGAACTCGGAAATTTCCTTAGGCGCCAGGCGCGCGGCCAGCGGTGAATAAACCGGCCCCCCCTCGGGCTGGACTTTTTCGGAATTTTCTTCAAAAAGAGAATCAGGCATTGGATTAGCTGGGACCGGCAACGGTAAAGGGGCTTAAAAGCTATTTATTTTCTTCTTCCAGCGTTTTTTCAAGGCTGGAGATCATATCTTCAAGCTCGCGGGTATCGGCCTCCCTGTTGGTTTCCGATTTCTGCCTGAGGTTATAGAGTTCCACCGCAAAATCAAAGGCGGCCAGTACGGCCAGCTTGGAGGAATCCACGATATTAAGCTTTTCCTCTATTTTCTTCAGCTTCTCTTCCACCTGGCCCACTATAGTGCTGAGCTCAATGGGGGAAAGTCCGTCCACGGCGGGGAATTTAATAAGCCGGCCGCGCACCCTGGCTTCAAAATCGCTACTGTTCATCGTCTTCCTCGAACAGGCCCGGCTGGGCGCAGTCGGCCTTTTCTATTTTAGCGCAGATGCGCTCAAGGCGGCGGCGCACTTTGGTCTTAAAATCAGCCAGCTCCCTGGCGGCGGCGGAATTAGACGCGGCCTTGCCGCGCGCCGCGCCAAGCAGTTCCACCTGTTTTTTAAGAGACGAGTTCTCTTCTTTCAGGCTGACAATAAGCCCTGACGCGCCTTTCATTAATTCTTTCAGGCGCTTGATGCGGTTGAACATATTAAAATTATAGTAAAAAACAAATCCGCGCCACTCCGGCAGCCAGGTCAGACCTGTATTCTTTTATCTATGACCTTGCGGATCTTTCCGGTGCGCTGGATGCGCTCTATGGCGCCGGGCTTCAGCACCTCTATGCCCGGCTTGTCCAGCCAGCCCATCCGCACGCTTTCATGCAGGTCCTCACAGTGCCTTTCTATCTCCCGCCACAGCAGGTCGGCAAGTTCGCCGGACCGCGCCAGCGCCGCGGGGTCCTTTACTTCCACCCGGATAGCCAGCGTATCCTTATGCCCTTTCTTCCCGATAACCGCCTGGAAATTAAAGCTCAGGTCCGGCACGCGGCCAAGCGCGTTCTGGATGTCGTTTACGAACAGGTGCGCGCCGCCGACGTGGATACGGTCGTCGCAGCGTCCCAGTATTTCAAACAGCGGCTCCCTGCGGCCGCAGGCGCAGGGTTTGTCCAGCCAGCGCCCCAGATCCCCCACCCGGTAGCGGATAACCGGCATGTGTTTCTTTGAAAGGCACGTCACCACAAGCTCGCCCACCGCGCCTTTTTTTATAGGCGCAAGGGTGTCCTGGTCCACGAATTCTATAAACTGGCTGAAAGCGAAAAGATGGTGCTGCCCCTTAACGCAAACCGGGCATTGGAAACCCACCACGCCCGCGTCAGCCGTAGCGTAACCGGCCGAGCGCACGTCGACGCCCGGGAACACGCCCTTAAAGAACTTCACCATCTCCAGCCCCACATATTCTCCGCCGTAGAAGATCTTGCGGATACAAAGTTTATACTTTGCCGGGGCCGCCTTCACATATTCCGCCAGTTTAACCAGGAAAGACGGCAGGCCGATAATGGCGGTCACCTTAAAATCTTCCAGGTACTGTAAAATATTTTCCAGCGGCAAATTGCTGCCCACCGGCACGGAGATAGCCTTGGTGTAGGAGATAGCCTTCTCCACCGACAGCCAGCTGGACCAGAGATTACCGGCTATAAAGAGATTGGCGATTACGTCTTTTTCATTCAGCCCGGCGGCTTCCAGCGTAAAAGCCAGCATCCGGCAGGTATGGTCGTACTCGTGCTGGTCGTAGAAAATATACTTAGGCTGCCCGGTGGAGCCGCCGCTGGCGAAATAAATGCCGCGCTGCACCCTGGAGGTCAGCAGGTCCGCGCTGTCGGGAGGCGTGTTTTCAAGCACATGGTGTTTTTCGAGGAAAGGCACCTTGGCAAAATCCTCCAGGCTGACTATCCTCGGAACCCCTTTAAAGTGCCGGCCATAGAAAGGGCTGCGGGTGCGGGCATGGTCCACCAGCTCGCTCAGGCGGTCCAGCTGAGAGGGTTTTTCCTCTATCGGCACCCAGTTCACCAGCGACATCATCGGATAAATACCGTCATGCGGCGAGCCGTTGGCCTCCTCCAGCATCTTCCCCAGTTTTACCACGCGGGCTATGCCAGCCGGGGCCAGCGTTTCCAGAACTTTCTTGCGCTCTATAGAACCGCCCACCCCCACGGTCTGTATGTAACCCCTAAGCGGCAGCAGCCGGTCCCTTACTTCCTCTATGGTTTCCACCGTTTTAACATACAGCACACGGTTAAGCGGCGACACGCGGTATACCGGGTCCTTCTCATAAATAACGGTCCAGCAGGTTTCGGGCGCGGAACTTTCATAGGAGCCCTCCCCCATTGCCGCGTCCACACGGGCAAGCTGGCGGGCGCGGGTTATTTCGACCTGTTCATCCGGGGAAAGTTTCCCCGGCGGCAGTTCGGCGGCGAGCCGCGCGAAATGTTTTCTGGCCTCTTTCAGGAAAGAGGCGGCCAGGGCTTTATGTTTTTTAGCCGGGGCTATCAGGTAAAGAGTGTGCAGCGAGGAGCAGGCGGCCTGGTCCCAAAGCGAAGCGTCGGTAGCCGCGCGTAAGGCGACGGCGTCCATGCCCTCGTTCTCCACGCAGCTTTCAAAAACCACGCCCACGCTGGTCTTAGGGCCAAAACCTTCCACGCGCACGTCTATCGGGGCTATCTTCCTGTAGGACTGCACCGCGTCATAGCCGCCCCAGACGAAGACCGCGTTCACGTTCTTAAGCGCGGCCGCCTCCAGCGCCTGGCTGCCGCCCTTCCAGCTTACTATGGCGGCGCACTTTGCGAGTACACCCCGCTCGTCCACTTCTTTAAGGGCGTCCATGAAAAGGTTTATAAAGTTGGAGCCGGAAGATGAAAGTTTTACGATGTTAACGTTCTTGGTGAGGAAACCTATGACCAGTGAATCCAGTATGCCGAGAAAAACGTTGCCGGCTCCCACGTGCAGCACTACGCCTTTGGGCATGGCCCGCACAAGCCCCTCGTAGCCGCGCCGCTCCACCGGCGCTTCAAGCGCGTAAGGCAGGAACAGTTCCATGTTCATGCGCTTTATCAGCGTGTGCTTATCAAGTATCTCAGGGATAATATCCAGGCTTTTGTCTATTACCGGCTCGGAGAAGGTAATATGCTCTTTCAGGTGCGCAAGCGCCGCCCGGCGGTATTTCCCGCCCGGGCCGAACAGCTCCCCGGCTTTTGAGAGAGTGCCGGCTATGTAATCGCGGGAAACCCCGCGCATCAGCGCCCTGGCCGCCTGCGCCCGCAGGCCGATATTTTCCAGTTCGCCCGGAGTCCAGGCGGTTTTGTCCAGCGTCCTGCCGAATAAATAGGTGTTATGTATTTTCATAGCATTGTAGCGGCGGAGATAGCGCAGCCCTTAAGTTTTTTTACACCGGCGCGGCCGTGTATTTCAAGCACCGGGCCGGCGAGACCGCAGGCGCAACGGGGCCTGAGCAGGCCGAAATCGGAGGACAGCAGGGAAAGCGAGGGGTAGCTGGTGAGGTACGGAGTGATGAACTGCAGCAGCCCGGGCTTGTTGAAACCCAGCGGCGCCAGCGTGCCGGGGTGGCGCACAATAATGCGGCCGTAGTTCGGCACGTGGAAATTGCCCAGCTTGCAATCCACATAAGGCACGCCGTGCTCAACCATGCCGAAAAGGTCGCGCACGCTACCCGCCGGCAGGCCCAGTTTTTCGGCCAGTATCCTGCGGTACACTTTTTTATCCATGGCCTCATCGGATAAAGTCTTCCAGCCGCCACCGGTCACCACGCTTGACCCGGGGTTCAGCTTCGGGTAGCGCCCGAAGCGCGCCTTGAACTCTTCCGCAAGCTTAAGCGCGAAAGCGGGGAAACCCACCAGCCGCACCAGCGAGCCCGCGTGCTCGAATTTCTTCATGGCCGCGACAGCCCCGTCCAGGTCAAAATAAAAATCTTTCTTTTCCCGGCTCCAGCGGAAGGTGTAGAAGATCTCCCCTTTTTTGGTAAAGCCGGAAAGCAGCTTGTCCGTCCAGGCCGTACCGAGGTCTTTCGCTACCTCCGGGTCATAAGTGAAGCAGATGTAGTTATGGGCGCGCTCCAGGTCCGTAAGGCCCAGGCCTTCGAACACCTTCCAGGCCATACGGCGCACGCGCAGAAGCGAGCCCCGGTCCAACTGCATGCGGCTCCTCTGGCCCGAAGTCCCGCTGGATTTAAGCTCCAGCACTATTTTCGAATAAGGCAGCGTGGTCAGGTCCCGCTCCTTAAGGGCTGAAACGAAGATAAAGGGGATAGTTCCCAGGTCACGTTCGGTTTTAACGGAGGCGGGGTTAAAACCCTCGGCTTTATAGAGCGCCTTCAGCACGGGGGCGCGCTGCCCCTGGAAAGCCAGGGCGCCGCGCATGGCGGCGCAGAAGGCTTTTGAGGTTTTTGGGGAATATTCAAAAGCCGGCGTTTCAAAAAGCGCGTCCACGGCGGCGCGGCTTTTAAGGGGCAAATAAAAAGCCGGAAGCCTTTCTTCAACTGACAGGTCTGCCATAATCGCTCCTCTACTTAGCCTCGTTCTTAAAAACCAGCTCTATATAATTCTCGCGCCACAGCTTAAGATACTCCCTGAGGAAATTCTTATAGAGAGAAATGATCTTGACATTGCGGAAATCCAGCACGTCGAACGTGCGCGAAAAAGCTATGCAGTCGTAGCGCTTGTGCCCCACTTTCTTGACGCAGGGGAAGTAGGCGCTGGGAATAAAACGGGCGTCCAAAGCGTCGCGCTGTATGTGCGGCGAGTAGGCGTCTATAAGCACCTCTATATAAGCCATGTCCATGTCGCTTACCTTGCGGGCCACGCTTTCAAGCACCACGGCAAAACTTTTTTCACTGGTCAACCCGCCCACGATCACGCTGTACTTATCTTTCTGGTTGTAAGTCAGGTAGACTTCCGTGCCCTGGTCCGGTGTTATCAGGATAAGGTTCGGCTCGTGGAAAGGCATAACCGTATGGGCAAAAAAATGGTTGTTTTTTATTTTACGATAACGGCTCTTTACAAAACTGGGGGCGGTGATAACCTCAAAATCAAGCAGCGGGATGCGCTGCTTGTGGTCGCTGTAATCGCCCTTAACGTTCTTCACCTGCGCCTTATCAAGGTTTACCTGGCGGCGCACTATGTCATAGAACGGCTCGGCCTCGGGGATCAGGCGCGGCCGGGGCCGCCGGAGGGTGGTCAGCGCCTTCTCGGTCAGGTAGCCTGTAAGGCAGTGGGTTTCATTGTCGTGGACTTTATGGGTATTGGGGAAAATCCCGAGTTTTATAAAACCGAGGTTCTCCGTTAATTTCTGCGGCCCGTAGTTGGCGGTGCGCGTAGTGGCGTAAACCAGGTCCACAAGGTCCTTGGCTTGTGTTATATCGTCCAGCACCAGCTTCATCATGGTGTAGGCCAGGTCCAGCTTCCTGAATTCCTGGCTGACCACGGCGCCGAAGGCTTTGGAGATGCGGTGCGGCAGGTCCACGGCGTAAACCAGGCTGCCCACCACGCGGCCCTCGCACTCGGCGACGATCCAGTAGTAGTCGTCGTCCTCTATAGCGCGGCGCATCCGGTCCTTGTCCGTAACTATCGGCACGGAATAAGTGCCGCCGTAAACTTCGACGTAAAGCATTTGTATGCGGCGCATGTCCTGGATCTTTGCAAGACGTATAACCACATCGGGTTTCCCCGCGTTCCTTATGATTTTTTCAATTTTTTTATGCGCCATAAACTCCCCTTGATGAATGCGTCCGTATAATATAATATAGTAAAAATAGCGGGCTTTTTGTATGAGGAATGTCATGCGGCAGACTAAACGACCAATGCGAAGCGTCAAATTACTGCTTATCCCGGCGGCGCTGTTATGGCTGGCAGGCTGCGCTTCCTTTAACTCCGGCGACATACTGGTGGACAGGGAAACGGCCCGCGCCATGATGACGGACAATTCTCTTACCCCGTTCTCGGAAGTGCAGGTTTATTGGCGCAATTTCCCTTACCGCCCGCCGAACGATTCTATCGGAGAAGGTTCTGTTTCAAACCCCAGGATAGTAAAGCCGGTGCCGGTGCCGACCGAGCAGATAGCGGACTTCGCGCGCAGGGCCAGGGAGGTCTTCACGGAAGCCGGGCTCTACGACAAGAAAAAAGGCCGCGGCACGCTCCGCCTTGAACTGACGACTCTCGGCAGATGGACCTATGGCGACCTGTGGCGGTCGTACCTGGTGGAAACCGGGTTTATCTTTATTATCCCTTCCTCCCTCAGGGTTAACTACGATCTGGCCGCGGATTTCGCCACTTCGACCGGCACCGTCCGCGTAGAAGAGATCGGCCGCAACAAAACGACTTTTCACCTGTTGATGGCCCCACTTTACCCCTTCTTCGCGCCCGGTCCGCGCGAAAACGGGCTCTTGAAACAGCTTTTATGGCGCGCCGCCACCGACGTTTACGACCGCCTTAAAACCGCGGGACAGGCGCCGGACGCCAAATTGCCTGAACCGGAAGAAGTCATAATCAACCAGGGGCTTTCGGGCCCCCCGCTGCAGCCGGACAGGACCTGGCTCCCGGGCGAGATCAGGGCAAGCGCGCCCGACATGCCCGCCATTAAGCCCGTTGAACCGGACAAGACCTGGATAACGCCCGTCAAGAATTCCCCGGCCGGGAACGACACAGAGATAAAACCCGCTGCGGCCGACCGCCAATGGGAAGTAGGGAGCGCGCCTGCGAAGCCGGCCGCCGCCTTAACAGCGCCGGCCACCCCGGCTCCCGCGCCCGCTTCCGGGCAGGAAACAAAACCCGCCGCCAAGGACCGGGAACCGGCTATCAAAGATGCACCGCCCGCGGACGAAACACCGGACGACTGACCCGGTAGTTTTCAAGTTACGCGTAAAAAACCCCGCCGGAAAGCGGGGTTTTTTACGCGGGACGGGACGGTGGTTTTCAGTTCCCGGATTTAACAGGTGTATCCACGGCCTTTTCGGGGGCGGGGCTCGCGCCGGCTGCGGGTTTGGCCTCCGCCGGCTTCTTAAGTTCCGCGGCCGGAGCCGCCTCCTGGGCGGGTTTAACCTCCGGGACCGGCAGTTTTTCCAGCGCCTCTTTAGCCTCGGGCAGGTAGACGCTGTCGGAGTTGCCTTTTATAAATTTTTCTATAGCCTCCCTACCCTCGGGCAGGCTGCCGTCCACAACCAGCTGCACGGCGTCGGTAAGCTGCTTGCGCTCAGCCTCCAGCTTCTTGCGGGCGGCCTCCGACACCCCGCCTTTCCAGTACAGTGCCCTGGCGTCACCGCCCTGTTTTGAGCCGCGCACGGCCGCCACGGCTGAACCACGGTTTTTGGATTCCAGTTTCCTCTCTACTTTGGCCTTAAGGCCTTTGAGCATGTTGGAATACCAATTTTTCCAGTCGCCGTCCGCGGCGTAAACGGAATTAACGGAGAACAGCAGCGCCAGCGTTAAAAGCAATTTTTTCATATCCCCTCCCTCTATTTAAGCAGCTTGTCGCCCGTGCCTTTCACGGCCGGGTCTATTTTAGCCGCCCTGTCCACGAACACCTTTACGTCGTCCTTCCTGCCCAGTTTATCCGCCACGCGCGCCAGGTTCAGCCAGATGTCAGCGTCGTAGGGGTCCGCCTTGGCGGCGTCGAAGTAGTATTTTTTAGCCTCTTCATAGCTTTTCTTTTCAAAGGCGGTATTGCCGAGGTTATTGAGCGCGGCCGGGTTGAAAGGTTCCTTTTCAAGAACCGCGCCGAAGTACTTTACGGCGGCGTCGGTCTCGCCGCTGTGCGCGGTAAGTATCCCCAAGTTCAGGTTGGCGTCCGCATCATCGGGGTTCGCGGCCAGTATCCTCCCGTAATACTCCTTAAAGTATTCGTAACGGGCCTTAAGCATGGCGGCCACCGAGTTTTTTACTCCGGCTATGAACTTTTCCTTATCCGGGGCGGCTTCATCCTGCGTTTCCGGCAGGGTCACGGGCTCGAATTCCGTCCAGGCCGCGCGGACCTCGAACACGCGGGCGTCAGCTCCCGACCGGAGGTACAAGTCGGCCTCGTGCTTGACGGCGTCATAGAAATCCTTGCCGACCATGGTAGTTTCAAGTCCCACCCACCACGTGTTGTCGTTCTTTATAAGGAACTCTTCCGGTATGCCCACCTGGCGGGCGTCGGTCTCGCCGGTGTCGAACATCAGCGCTATGTGCGCCGGGTAGTCAAGCAGCGCCGTGCGTACTCCGGCGGCCTCCAGAATTGAGGCAAAAAGCGCGGTAGTATCGTCGCAGTCCCCGCTTTTAAGTTTTAGCGTGGTGCGCGGGAATTGCACGGTATCAAGCACGAACTCATGCGAGGATTTCAGCACCGCGTACGGGCTGACGGGGTCCGACAGGTAGCTTATGCCCTGCTCCCCCAGTGCCTCCCAGACCATCAGCGCCGTCAGCACGCTGTCGTCCAGCTCGCCGGCCTCATCCTGGAACTTGCTTTTCTCGTTCAAGGCGAAGCGGCTGAAAGCGAACACGGGCGTGTCTTTTGGCGTTATAAAATTAGCCAGGCGCTGCGGCTTGTCCCAGACTATGGCGTTTTTGGAAAGGACCTTGATGGGCTTGTTCAGCGTGGAAGTCTTCTCCACGCCGTCCTGGTACCAGGCCACGGTCAGCTGGCTCTGTATCGGGGTATCCTCGGTTATATTGAGGATGCGGTTATTGAGCGTCGCCTTCAGCTCCACGGTTTCTTTTTTCCCGGCCGGCAGGTCCTTGACGATGACGTCGGTGGGGAAGTCCATGAAATCCTTCAGGTTAAAGGAGACTTTAACATTGCTGAAGTCCAAGGCCGTATTGTTGCGCACCACTATGCGGCCTATGGGTTTGTTCAGGTAATATTTGTAGTTGGCGGAAAAGATGTAGTTAAGCTCCACCGGGATTATTTCCACCGGCGGGGCGTTCTTCGCCGGGGGCTCGTCCGCCGCGGATATTTCAACTACCGGTTTTGGGGTTTTGGGACCCTCAAAATATACCGCCAGGGCCGGCGAGCGCTCACCCGCGTCCCCGGTAATGGAAACCCCGGCCACCGCGTAGTAATAGGTGGAACCCGAAGAGAGCGCCGCGTCCTCAAAGGAGGCGGCCTCGGAAGTCCCGACCTGCTTGTATTGGCCGTCTTCGGAATCCGCGCGCAGCACCGCAAAATTCTTCAGCCAGGGGGTTTGCCTGGACCCCCAGGATAATTTTACGGTTTTTTCATCCGCGGCCGCCTTTACGGCATACGGCGCTTCAGGGCTATAGGCCAGGTCAAAGGCGGTTATACGCCCCCCCCCGAAATCGGAGAGATACAGGCGGTTGTCGCTCACGGCCAGCGCGCGCGGGTCGGAGAGCTCGCGTTCGCCGGAACCGCGGGCGAAGAAACTGGCGATGTAGGCGCCGTTCCCGTCAAAGATCTTAACGTCGGACGCGCCGCGGTCAAGAATATAAAAATAGCTCTTTCCGTCGTAGTCTATAGCCGCGGGGTCCGCCAGAGCGCCGGAGTCGTCCCAGGCGCGCAGGAACTTGCCGTTGGCGTCGGTCACTATCACTTTCTTCAGCGCCGCGTCCAGAATATACAAGTTCCTGTTATTGTCGCAGGTAACCGACACCGGCTTCTGCAAAGAAATGTTGCCGAGCTGGGGCCCCACGGCGAACAGGAATATCCCTTCCGAGTTGAAAGCCTGCAGGCGCTTATTGCCGGTGTCGGCTATATAAATAACGCCCTTGGAGCTCACCACCAGGCCGGAGGGCGCGTCAAACTGCCCCTCCTTGCCGCCGCCGCCCATAAAGCCGGCTTTCTCCCCGAAAACATTGGAGAATGCGCCCGAAGAATCGAAAATCTGCACCCGCCCGTTGCCGGTGTCGGCCACGTAAAGCTGGCCCTTTAGATCAAAGACCATCCCCGCCGGGTTTTTAACCTGGCCCTGTTGGTCCCCGTAGCGCATCAGGGTTTTCTTTCCCCCGGAGCCGTACAGCAGCGCGACCTCGCGGGCTTCCGGCAGCCAGGCGGCGGCGGCGCCGTCGGAGCGCACCGCGAAAGTCTGCGCCTTGGCCGCGAATTTAGCGACAGGGCCTTTCAGGTTAAAGCGGCCCGGGGGCGTGGCGTTGGCCAGGCGCGGGCCGGCCGGTTCGCCCTCCAGCTTCATGATAGTGACCTTTTGGGACGTCTCATCCACCAGGTAAAGCTCCCCGCCTGAGCCTATGGCCACGTCCCGCAGCTTCATAAATTCGCTTTTTCCCTTCCCCTTAGTGCCGAAAGTACCGGAAATTTCCCCGGACACCTTAACCTCGCGCACCTTACCTTCCTTTGAGCTGATAAGATAAAGCATGCCGTAGGGGTCCACCGCGACGCCGTCATTGGCAAAATCGAACTCCTTTACCTGCTTGCCGGAGCGGTCATACTTGGCCACAAAGCCGGAGCCGGGGTAGGAAACGTAGATAAAACCGGCCGCGTCCGCGGAAATTTTGCCGGGCGAAAGTTGGGACCCGTCTGCCTTCAGCACCGGGAAGCCGTAAAGGAAAATGCCGTCGGAGTTATAGACCTCAACCCGGGAATTGCCGGTATTGGAAACATAAACCCTGGAATCCGGACCGAAAGCCACTCCCTGGGGCCCGTCCAGCTGGCCGGGCAGCGATCCGCCGCCGGCAAAAGACCAGAGCAGGGCGCCGTCTGCGTCCAGCACGACGATGCGGGAATTCCCGGTATCGGCGACATACACCCGCCCACCGCCTACAGCCAGGGCGCCGGGCTCTTTAAGCGGTGCGGAAGACCGTTTAAGCAGCTTACCGCCTTCGTCAAAGACCATAACCGCGTTGGCCTTGGCGTCGGCCACAAAGACCTTCCCCGCGAACTGCGCCGCGGCGGAGGGTTTTATAAAAGAGGCGTTGGTTATCTGCCCGACCAGTTTTATCTGCTCATAAGCGGCGGCGCCTGACGCCAGCAGCGTGAATATTACAGAAAAAATAAGAGTGCGCTTCATTGTACTGCCTCCCCTGCGTGACTGAGTTACCGGTTATTCTATTAAATTTAACGACCGCTTTATAGTTTACGCTGTTTTTCGTTTTGCCGCGCCCCGGCTTTTGCCTTGCCTTTGGCACCGTTAATATCTTACGATACTTCCATTCGGATTAAATTCACGGAGTACAATAATGAATATAATTTTATTTAGACGTCTCATTACGACTTCAATAGGCAGAAAAGCCATAATGGCAGTTTCCGGGCTGGCCCTCGGGGCCTTTATGCTGGTGCACCTGGCAGAAAACCTGCTGCTCTTTAAAGGCGAACTTTTCTACAACGGCTGGGTTGATTTCCTGCTGGCAAACCCGGTTACCCCCTTCCTGGAGGCGGCCCTGCTTCTGTTGTTCATAGCCCACGTAGTAACCGGTTCCTGGGTGCGGCTGGAAGACTTCCTTCATGCCCCCGGCGGCTACGAGGCCCGTAAATGGCAGGGAGGCCGCACCATAGGCTCGGCCACCATGCTCTACACCG
This sequence comes from Elusimicrobiales bacterium, assembly GCA_036171915.1. Lineage (GTDB taxonomy): Bacteria > Elusimicrobiota > Elusimicrobia > Elusimicrobiales > UBA9959 > UBA9959. The sequence goes on from JAVHRY010000025.1 coordinate 15,928, forward strand.
CCGCGGCTATATTGGCTTATCTGGCCTACCACCTGTTCACGTTCCGTTTTGTGGACCATTCCATGGGCTTTTACCAGATGGTGACCTCCGCTTTCCGCAGCAAGGCGTTCGTGCTGGTTTACATCACCGGCTCGGCGGCATTGGCGCTGCATTTAAGCCACGGCATGCAGAGCGCCTTCCAGACCCTGGGGCTGAACCATCCCAAATACACCCCGCTTATAAAGGCGGGCGGCCTGCTGGTCGCGGTTTTAATGACAGGCTTCGCCATGATCTCGCTGTACTACCTGCTGGGGATTGACCTTAAGGCGGCGGAAGCCGGTTACCAGGTGGTTGTGATCAGATAATGTTCGGAAAGCGCAAAGCTGGAAGCGTAAGTCGTTTTTAAAGAACACTCCTCTTACTTTTTACGCTTTACTCTTTCCGGTTTACGCTCTTTCAGGAGGCCAAATGAAACTTGACGCACAGATTCCGGCGGGGCCCATAGAGAAGAAATGGGATTCGCATAAATTCAATATAAAACTGGTAAACCCCAGCAATAAGCGCAAATTCGACATTTTGGTGGTCGGCTCCGGCCTGGCGGGCGCTTCGGCGGCCGCCTCGCTGGGAGAGCTGGGCTATAACGTTAAAGTTTTCTGCCTGCAGGACACTCCGCGGCGCGCCCACTCCATAGCGGCGCAGGGCGGCATAAACGCCGCCAAGAATTACAACAACGACGGCGACTCCGTATGGCGGCTCTTCCACGACACCATAAAGGGCGGCGATTACCGCGCCCGCGAAGCCAATGTTTACCGCCTGGCCCAGATCTCCAACCACATCATTGACCACTGCGCTGCCCTGGGCGTGCCCTTCGGCCGGGAATACGGCGGCCTCCTCGCCACCCGCTCTTTTGGCGGCGCGCAGGTTTCGCGCACGTTTTACACAAGGGGCCAGACCGGCCAGCAGCTGCTCCTGGGCGCCTACTCCGCCATGCTGCGCCAGGCGGCGGCGGGAACGGTCAAGATCTACCCGCGCCGGGAGATGGCGGATATTATAATTTCAAACGGCAAGGCGCGCGGGATAGTGGTGAGGAACCTGGGTACCGGCGAGCTGGAAAACTATGCCGGCCACGCCGTGCTCCTGTGCACCGGCGGCTACGCCAACGTGTATTATCTTTCAACGAACGCGGCGCTTTGCAACGTTTCCGCCGCCTGGGCCGCCTACAAAAAAGGGGCGGGGATGGCTAACCCGTGCTTTACCCAGATACACCCCACCTGCATACCGCGCTCGGGCGAGCACCAGTCAAAGCTTACCCTTATGAGCGAGAGCCTCCGCAACGACGGCCGCATCTGGGTGCCTAAAACCAAAGGCGACAAGCGTCCCCCGGGCGAGATAGCCGAGGAGGAAAGGGACTATTTCCTGGAGCGGCGCTACCCCGCATTCGGGAACCTTGTCCCCAGGGACATCGCCTCCAGGGCCTCAAAAGCCATGACGGACGAAGGCCGCGGCGTAGGCCCCACGGGGCTGTCGGTTTACCTGGACTTCAGGGATTCCATTAAACAGCAGGGCGAGGATAAAATACGCGAGAAATACGGCAACCTGTTTGACATGTACCGCCAGATAACCGACGAGAACGGCTACAAGACGCCTATGCGCATTTACCCGGCCTCGCATTACTCCATGGGCGGGCTGTGGGTGGACTATAACCTGATGACCACCGTGCCCGGCCTCTTCGCGCTGGGCGAAGCCAATTTCTCGGACCACGGCGCCAACCGCCTCGGGGCCAGCGCGCTGATGCAGGGCCTGGCGGACGGCTATTTTGTGATACCGGCTACCATAGGCGGCTACCTGGGCGGCTCCAAATTCGAGCCGGTAAGCGCCGAAGGCGGAGAATTCAAGGCCGGGCAGCTGGCTATTAAAGCCAGATTCAACAAGCTCCTTACGATAAAGGGCAAAAAGACCCCGACGGAATTCCACCGCCAGCTGGGCAACGTGTTGTGGAACGACTGCGGCATGGGACGCAATGAAGCGACATTGAAGAAGGCACTAAAAAAAATACCTGAAATAAGGGAGGAGTTCTGGACTAACCTGGCCCTGCCCGGCACGGACATGGAAATGAACCAGACCCTGGAAAAAGCGCACAAGGTAGCTGATTTCCTGGAATTTTCGGAACTGCTGGTGAAAGACGCGCTTGAGCGCAAAGAATCCTGCGGCGCGCATTTCAGAGAAGAGTCGGTAACTCCGGAAGGCGAAGCCAAACGGGACGACGCCAACTTCTCCCACGCCGCCGTCTGGGAATATAAAGGCGAAGGCAAAGAACCGGCCCTGCACAAGGAACCGCTGGTTTTCGAGAACATAAAGATGGCGGAGAGAAATTACAAGTAAAAGCAGGTAAAGATAAAGGCGAAGGCAGAGGAAAAACCAATAAGCCGCCTCTCCCCGCGCAGCCCGCCTTTACCTCAATCTGCACCTGTTTTAAACGGAGAATTTTAATGACCAACAATCACTTTAACGTTACCCTGCGGGTGTGGCGCCAGAACGGCCCGGACGAGCCCGGCAAGATGGTTTCCTACAAGGTAAAGGATATTTCCCCGGATATGTCTTTTCTTGAGATGCTGGATGTCCTCAACGAGGAGCTCATAAAGAAGAATGAGCACCCCATTACTTTTGAAAGCGACTGCCGGGAAGGTATCTGCGGAGCCTGCGGCCTGGTAATTAACGGGGACGTGCACGGCCCGGACGAGCATTCAACCGTGTGCCAGCTGCACATGAGGCGCTTCAAGGACGGCGACGTTATAACCGTGGAGCCGTGGCGCGTAAAATCTTTCCCCGTACTTAAGGACCTGGCGGTGGACCGCTCAGCCCTGGACCGGATCATGGCCGCCGGCGGCTTCATCTCCGTAAACACGGGCGCGGCCCCCGACGCCAATTCCATCCCGGTTGAGAAAGATAAAGCCGAAGAGGCCATGGACTCCGCCGCCTGCATAGGCTGCGGCGCCTGCGTGGCGGCCTGCCCCAACGGGGCGGCCATGCTTTTTACCGGCGCCAAGATCTCCCAGCTGGCGCTGCTGCCGCAGGGCGCCCCCGAGCGGGCCGGCCGCGCGCTCAACATGGTGGCCGCCATGGACAAGCAGGGCTTCGGTAACTGCACCAACGAGTACGAGTGCGAAGCCGTCTGTCCCAAGGAAATAAAGATCTCGAATATCGCCAGGATGAACCGCGAATTCCTGCTGGCGAACTTGTTCTCAAAGCGCTAGGGTACGCCGCGGGGACCGAAACTTCGGTCTGACCGGGCGCCGGGCGGACCGGGTTAGCGAAACCGTCGTTGAGCCCGCCGCTTGCATAGCGCGGCGGGCGAATACCGAGCGAGG
>JAVHRY010000026.1:0-19231 GCA_036171915.1 Elusimicrobiales bacterium
CAAGGCCATCTTACTCAGTCCGAGTACGCTGAGCGTAAAGCCCAATTGGTCAATGGGAAAAAGGAAATTGAAAACAAACTCGCAGCTTTTGCCCGGCAGGGAGCCAATCGGTTCGAACCGGAGCTAGAGTTGTACCGCGAGGCGGTTCACGTCGGGGAACTGGCGGAGAGCGGAAAAGCGGAGGAAAACAGGGAAAAGTTGAAAAAGATCGGTTCGAACTTCCGTATAGGCAGGCGGCGGCTTTCCGTCGAGTTCAAAAAACCTTGGGAATTACTGCTTAATTTTAATTCTGCGCGCGCAGAAATTAATAATTTTTCTGCGGATTTTTTTAAAAGCAAAAAAGTTCGGAGAGGGAGGGATTCGAACCCTCGAAGGTTTGACCCTTACAGGTTTTCGAGACCTGCTGTTTCAACCGCTCACACACCTCTCCACCTGTCACACCCGAGCGCAATGCATGGCGCCGGGGTGGAAAAACCGCCTTGCTTTTAAGGCGGCGCCCGCCGCTTATGGCCAAGTCGCAGCTTAAGCGGACGAAAATAGATTATATAAAATCGGAAGGGGCGGGCGGGGGCGCTGATTCCTTAAGGTAAATTTGAATTGTATGATTGCGCTTTAAGGAATATAATTCTATCCATGGGATTCTCTTTCACCAAGCTTGTCCCTTCTCTTGTCAGGCAGGGAGTGAAGTCTCAGGCGGCCGTGCTGTCGGATAACGACCGCAGGCTGCTGGATGTCTGTTCGCTTTCCCCGGAGAAGGCCTTGTCGGAACTGGGAACTTCCAGGGACGGGCTTAACGCCACCGGAGTAGAAGACGCCCAAAAACGCTACGGCTTTAACGCCCTTACAAAAAAAGAAAATAAATTCTTCCTGTTCGAAATCCTCGGCCGGTTCAAGAACCCGCTCGCCATACAGCTGCTGTTGATAGGCGGCATCTCTTTCTGGATGGGGGATATCCGCTCCACGGTGGTGGTGGGCGGCATGGTTTTTTTGAGCGTCATCCTTTCGTACGTGCAGGAGACCCGTTCCGGCAAGGCCGTGGAAGAACTTCAGAAAATGGTGCAGGCCAACACTCTGGTTATCCGCGGCGGAAAGGAAACGGAGATCCCCACGGTGGAGCTGGAGCCCGGCGATATTGTGGCGCTGCACGCCGGCGCCATAATCCCCGCCGACCTGCGCCTTATCGCCGCCAAGGATTTCTTTTTAAGCCAGTCCACGCTTACCGGCGAATCCATGCCGATAGAAAAGACCGCGGAGCTTGCCGGCCCCGCGCCTAAAAACATTATAGAGCTGCCCAACGCCTGCTTCCAGGGCAGTTACGTGGTGAGCGGCGCGGCGCGCGGCGTGGCGGTGAACACCGGAGAGAATACTTACCTGGGGTCCATCTCGGCCAAGCTCTCCGGCGAAAAGACGCAGACCAGTTTCGACAAGGGCATACAGGGCTTTACCTGGCTGATGATACGCTTCATGGTGGTAATGGTCAGCTGCGTCTTTCTTATAGTAGGGCTCACCAAGGGTGACTGGCTGCAGGCCCTGCTGTTCGCCATGTCGGTGGCCGTCGGGCTCACGCCTGAAATGCTGCCGATGATAATAACGGTAAACCTTTCCAAGGGCGCGCTGGTGATGTCCAGAAAAAAGGTGATAGTAAAACGCCTGAGCTCGATACAGAATTTCGGCGCTATCGACATCCTCTGCACCGACAAGACCGGCACCATCACGCAGGACCAGATCGTACTGGAAAAGTTCGTGGACGTGACCAACCGCGAGAGCGACGACGTGCTGCGCTACGCCTACATGAATAGCTATTACCAGACGGGCCTCCGGAACCTGCTGGACCGCTCCATCCTTTCCCACACGGAACTTGACGTGGAGAAGAGCGCCAAAAAGGTGGACGAGATCCCGTTCGACTTCCAGCGCAAGCGCATGTCCGTTATTATAGAGTATGAGGACTTGCACGTGATGATAACCAAGGGGTCCGTGGAGGACGTCTATAACACCTGCGGTTCCTACCAGCTGGACGACGAGGTGCTGCCGCTGATAGACGTGATAAAGCGCGACCTGATGGAGGAGTACGAACGCCTCTCCAAAACCGGCTACCGCGTGCTGGCGGTGGCCTACAAGGGATTCCCAAAGGACAAGACCGTTTTCGGCGTGCAGGACGAGGGAGACCTGATCCTGCTCGGGTACCTCGCCTTCTTCGACCCGCCCAAGGATTCAGCGGCCAAAGCGCTGGCCAGCCTTGCGAAGATGGGTGTGGCCATAAAAATACTTACGGGGGATAACGAGCTGGTGACGCAGAAGATCTGTGGCGACGTGGGGCTGGATTCGGAGCATATTATAACAGGCGGGGAGCTGACGGCCCTGGATGAGGCCGGTGTAACGGCCGCGGCGGAAAAGAACACGGTGTTCGCCCGGCTTTCACCTTCCCAGAAGGAGCAGATCATAGCCGCGCTGCAGAAGGCCGGGCACGTGGTGGGCTACATGGGCGACGGCATCAACGACGCGCCGGCCCTGAACCTGGCCGACGTGGGCATTTCGGTGGATACCGCGGTGGACGTGGCCAAGGAGTCCGCCGATATCATCCTGCTGGAGAAGAGCCTGATGGTGCTGGAAGACGGAATACTGGAGGGGCGCAGAGTTTTCGGCAACATCATAAAGTATATAAAGATGGGCGCCAGCTCCAACTTCGGCAATATGTTCAGCGTGGTGGGCGGCAGCTACTTCCTGCCTTTCCTGCCGATGGCCCCGATACAGATACTGACCAACAACCTGCTCTACGATTTTTCTCAGACGGGCATACCGATGGACAACGTGGACGAAGAATATCTGAAGACGCCGAAGAAATGGAATATCGGCAATATTAAAAAGTTCATGCTTTATATCGGCCCGATAAGTTCCATCTTCGACTACGCCACTTATTTCCTGATGCTTTATTTCTTTGGCTGTATAGCTTATACCCCGGGAACGCCGCACGGCGCCTACCTTGAAAAGCTCTTCCACACCGGCTGGTTCGTGGAGTCCCTGCTGACGCAGACCTTCATTGTCTATATCATACGCACCAAGAAGATCCCCTTCCTGCAAAGCGTGCCCAGTATCCCTATGGTGTTCGCCACGGTGGTGGTAATCCTTGTGGGGGTCTTCCTGCCTTATTCCCATTTCGCCGACAAGCTGGGTTTTGTGTCGCTGCCGGCTTCCTATTGGTTTTGGATAACGGGCTTTATGGCCTTTTACGCCGTAATGACGCACAAGATGAAAGTCTGGTTCTACCGCAAGTTTGGAGATGACTGATGAAAAGTATATTAACCGCGCTGCAGGACGGCAGGCTGATAGAGCTGCCCGAGACCGACAAGAACAAGGCCCTGGGCTACATGGCGAACATCATGGAGGCCATCCCGGAGGTCACCAACGTAGACGTGGCTGAGGGCGTGCTCGAGCGCGAGGGCCAGGCCAATACCGGCATAGGCAAGGGCTGGGCCTGCCCCCACATCCGCGTGGACGGCGACGGCGAACTTTTTTCGGTGCTAGGCTGGAGCCCGTCGGGCATAGATTACGGCGCACCCGACAAGGAAAAGGTGCACCTGTTGGTGATGTACTGCATCCCCGGGAACCAGCGCATGGCCTACCTTAAGGAACTTTCCGGCCTGGCCAAGGCCATACAGAAAGGGCAGGGCATAGAGAATATCGAGAAGGCCACCTCGCTCAACGACGTCCGCAACGAGCTGCTGAACTGGGTTTCCGCTTCCATAGACAACACCATGCCGCAGGCCAAGGCCCGCATGATAAAGCTGGAGGCCAAGCACGCGCAGGTGGCCGAAGCTGTGGAAGCCGCGGTCTTTACCGGCAAGGGCATGGAGCGCCTGGTGCCTTTTTACATGATCACCGGCAACGGCCCCAAGAATCTGGCCCTGGCGCAGGACTCCGACCTGGTGCAGGCCATCGAGGCCGCTGACCTGGCCCAGCTGGGGGAGAAGCAGGATTTCGAGGCGGGGTCTTACAAGGTGTTCGTGCGGTCCCGCACCCTGTACAAGCCGAACCGAGCCATGTACGACTGCATAGCCGTAAAACGCTGAACCGGTTCCGGCCGTAAATAAAAAGTCCCCTTACGGGGATTTTTTATTTATACAAAACTGGCGGAAGGGAGGGATTCGGCCACAACTCTCTCCCTCGCTCGGGAGAGGTCGCGGCCCCGCCTCGCCGCTGCGGACTGCTGTCCTCGCGGCTCCGGCTTTCGAATCCCTGCGCGAGACAAATTGTTGTCTCGCTTCCCACCTTATGAGCAATTTAAAAGCCCCTTTCGGGGCTTGTTAAATTGTGCGGAAGGGGAGGGATTCGAACCCACGGTACGGATTAACCGTACACCGGTTTTCAAGACCGGCGCCTTAAACCACTCGGCCACCCTTCCATCTTTCGCGCCCGCCCTGTGGGGGCCGGGACTTTCAAAGCGTTGGTAATATAATATAAAATTATATTATCGCGGTTGAAGGGCGAATATATAAAATGGGCAAACTTTTCGGCACTGACGGCATAAGGGGCATACCCTGGGATTACCCTTTTACCCCCGGTTTTATCCGGAAAATCGGTTACGCCGCCTCGCAGGTGCTCCCGAAATATAAAACCCGCGGCAGGGCCAAGTCTATCGTGCTGCTCGGCATGGACTCGCGCGCCAGCGGCAGGCTGATAAAGAAATACCTTTGTGAGGGGCTCGGCGCCGGAAAGTTTAATGTGGTGGACCTGGGGGTAATGCCCACCCCGGCCGTGTCCTACCTGGTTAAAAGGGAGAAGGCCGATTTCGGCATAGTTATCTCCGCCAGCCATAACCCGCCCGAATTTAACGGTATAAAATTCTTTTCCCGTGAGGGCCTTAAACTTAGCGGGGCCATAGAAGGCCGGATAGAGGCGCTGTTGCTCGGTAAAAAAAAGCTGTCATTCGGGCGCGCCGCCGCGCACGTGATAAAAAAAGATTTCCTGGGCGATTATGAAGCCTTCATAAAAAGCACCCTGCCCCCCGGGTTCAGCCTGAAAGGCGTAAAAATACTGCTGGACTGTGCCAACGGCGCGGCCTACAAGACGGCCCCCCGCATCTTCAGTGACCTGGGCGCCACCGTGAGGGTTATCGGCAATAAACCGAACGGCAAGAATATCAACGTGGGCTGCGGTGCGCTGCATACTGAAAAAATGGCCAGGGCCGCGGCCTCCTGGGGCGCTTTCTGCGGCATTAGTTTCGACGGGGACGCCGACCGCTGCATGTTCGCCGACGAAAAGGGCGCGCGGCTGGATGGCGACGACATAATCTCAATGGCCGCTCCTTATCTTAAGGAGCGCGGCCGCCTCACTAACAACGGCGTTTCACTTACCTTCATGTCCAACTACGGGCTCATAAAATACCTGGAGGGGCTGGGGATAAGCGTGGCGCAGGTGCCGGTAGGCGACAAGAACGTCACCGACGCCATGGAAGCTGGCGATTTAAAGCTGGGCGGCGAGTCCAGCGGGCACGTAATTTTCGGGGAATTCGCTCCCACGGGGGACGGCGTGCTGACCGCGGTGCAGACGCTGGCCGCCGTGCTGGAGATGGGCAGGCCTTTCAGCTGGTTCCGCCGGCACTGGAAGCGCTACCCGCAGGTGCTGAGCTTTGTTAAAGTGGCGCATAAGCCGGAACTCAATGGAATAAGCGGCTTCTCCGCGAAGTTTTCAAAATTAGAGAGCGAGCTTAAGGGCAACGGCCGTATTTTTATCCGCTATTCCGGCACCGAGCCGCTGCTGCGCCTGCTGGTAGAAGGCGAATCCCGCGCCAAGATCAAGGCTATCACCGAAGAGCTGCTGGAACATTACAGGAAACATTCGGGCGCGGTGGCGGCGGGCCGGTAGTTGTGTTCTTTCTGTCCGCTGCTAACTGTTCACGATTGCCGATTTGCGACTTATGTCCGACCGTGCGGTTATGGAGGTTTCATGAGACAGATTAAACTGGGCGTAAATATAGACCACATCGCGACGCTGCGCGAGGCGCGCAAGGAAAAGAACCCGGATACGGTCGAGGCCGCCCGCGTGGTTTACACCTCGGGGGGGGACCTGGTGGTGATGCATCTGCGCCAGGACCGCAGGCATATACAGGATTCCGACCTGGAACGGGTGCGCCACGAGGTGAAAGGCTTGATACACCTTGAAATGGCCGCCACCCCGGAGATGGAAAAAATAGCGCTGCGCGTGCGCCCGGACTCTGTCTGCCTGGTGCCGGAAAGTTCGCGCGAAGTCACCACCCAGGGCGGGTTGAAACTTACCGGGAAACAGCCCGAGCTTGAAAAAGTTATAAAGAATATTTCCAGCGCCGGCATAGGCGTCAGTATTTTTTCCGACCCGGAGCCACAGGCTATAAGGATCGCCCACAATATGGGCGCGGACACTATTGAGCTGTGTACCAGCAAATACTCCGAATCCTGGGGAAAGAAGCTGCAGGCCAAGGAGCTTGAGCGGCTGCAGCTGGCCAGTTTCCTGGTAAAGGAGCTGGAGATGGATCTGCACGCCGGCCACGGCCTGGATTACTACAACGTGGTGCCGGTGGCCCGCATAGAGGGCATGGACTGCATGAATATCGGTTTCTCTATAATCTGCCGCGGCATGTTCGTCGGCTTGAAAACGGCCGTGGCCGAAATGAAAAGGCTGATACAGTAGCGCTTAAGGCGTCCGGGCTTCAGAATTTTATGTGCGGAATAATAGGCTATATCGGCGGCAGAAAAACCACGGAGATACTCATAGACGGACTTCAGCGCCTTGAGTACCGCGGCTACGATTCCTGCGGCATTGCCGTGGTGGACGCCCGCGATCAGCTTTACCTGCGGCGCGTCAGCGGGCGCGTGGACCTGCTGGATAAACTCGTAGCCGGTTCCCCCCCCAGGAAGCCGCTGGCCGGAGTGGGCCATACCCGCTGGGCCACGCACGGCGCGCCGTCGGAGGATAACGCCCACCCGCATACGGACTGCTCCAATAAGCTGGTGGTAGTGCACAACGGCATTATTGAAAATTACCTGGAGCTTAAAGAAAAGCTGCTGGCCGGCGGCCACAAATTTAAATCCGAAACCGACACCGAAGTTATAGCCCACGTTATTGAGGAAAAGCTCAAAAGCCTGCACGTGCAGGAAAAGGCCATGCGCTCCGACATGCTCGAGCCGGTTTTTTTTGAGGCTTTCCGCAGGGCCGTGGCGGAGCTTAAGGGGTCTTTCGCCCTGTCCGTTATCTGGGTCGGCTGCCCCGGCATGGTGCTTGCCGCCCGCCTGCACAGCCCCCTGGTGGCCGGGCTCGGGGAAGGCGAAAACTTCATAGCTTCCGACGTTTCCGCTTTCCTTAAGTACACCAAGCGGGTGGTTTTTCTGAACGACGGTGAAATGGCCGCCGTCAGGCAAGACGGCGTGGATTTTTATGATTTCCAGGGTAAAAAGACGGTCAGGGAATCCGTAACTATAAAGTGGGATTCCACGATGGCGGAGAAAGGCGGCTACAAGCATTTCATGCTTAAGGAGATCCACGAGCAGGCGGAGGCCGTTGAGAATACCCTGCGCGGCAGGCTCCTGCCGCTGGGCGGGGACATCCTTAAACGTGAAATCGGTCTCTCCCGCGAGGCTATCAGATCTTTTTCCTCCGTACAGTTTATCGCCTGCGGCACGGCCTACCACGCGGCCCTTGTGGGGCGGGTGCTGCTTGAAAATTTCGGCATTCCCGCGGCGGCGGACTTCGCCTCCGAATTTACCGACCGCGCCGGGCTTTTAGGGAAAGACACGCTGGTTATAGCTATTTCGCAGTCCGGCGAGACCGCCGACACCCTTTTCGGGGTGCGGGAAGCGCGCGCGGCCGGCGCCAAGGTGTTGTCCATAACCAATACCGTGGGCTCCACGCTTACGCGCGAATCCGACTACGTTCTCTACACGCATTGCGGGCCCGAGATCGGCGTGGCTTCCACCAAGGCTTTTCTGGGGCAGCTCGCGGGGATCTACCTGCTGGCCGGGCATTTTGCCGCCGCGCGGGGCCGGCTGGACGGGGCGGACGCCCGCGCCTATGCAGAGGAACTGCTCAAGATCCCCCGGTTGATAGAAGAAACGCTCGCGCAGGAAAAAGAAATAGCCAAAGTGGCGCAGGGCTTCGCCGCCAGCGAACATTTTCTGTTCATCTCCCGGCACATAAATTACCCGATAGCCCTTGAGGGCGCGCTCAAGATAAAAGAAATTTCCTACGTGCACGCCGAAGGTTACGCCGCCGGCGAAATGAAGCACGGCCCCATAGCTATTATTTACAAGGGGATGCCGCTCCTGGCGGTGGCGGTCTCCTCGCGCGACATAGGGCTTATGGCCGGTAATATCGAGGAAGCCAAGGCCCGCGGGGCGGACGTGGTGGCCATAGTGGACGCGGAGTCTAAAAAGACGGTCAAGGCGTCCCGCTACATAGTGCTACCCCGCACCAGGGAGCTTTTTACCCCGCTGCTTACCGTAATACCGCTGCAGCTTTTCGCCTACTACGTGGCGCTCGCCAAGAAATGCGACATAGACAAGCCCCGCAACCTCGCCAAGAGCGTTACGGTGCGCTGACCCGGCCCGCTATGCCTTTCAAAAAGAAACCCCGGCCTCTTGAAGTCGCAGGACTTGGTGTGGATCTCGCCGAGGTGGCCAGGATACGGCGCCTGGCCGTGCGCAGTCCCGGGTTTTTAAAACGTGTTTTTACCGCGGCGGAACTCGCCTACGCCCTGAAAGGGAGCAACCGCTACGAGCGGCTGGCCGCGCGTTTCGCCGTTAAAGAGGCGGTTATAAAGGCGCTTGACGCCACCGGCATCCCGCTTAAGAACATAGAGGTTGAAAACACCGCCAGCGGCCGCCCGCAGGTTACCGTTAAAAATATGCCCGGCGCGCGGCTTATGGTCTCTATTTCCCATACAAGCAAATACGCCAGCGCCGCCGTAATAGCTTTCAAGTGAACATATGAAGACCGGCAAAATAACGCCGCGCATGCTCAGGCCGCTGCTGCCGCGGCGCGCCGCGGCCTCGCACAAAGGCGACTACGGGCATGTGCTGGTGGCCGCTGGTTCGCGCGGCATGGCCGGGGCCGCCATACTGGCCGCCCGCGCGGCCCTCAAGGCGGGGGCCGGCCTGGTTACCGTGGCCTGCCCCGCCAGCGAGCGGCGCATAATTACCTGCGCCCTGCCGGAGGCCATGACCCTCGGCGCCGACTGTTCCGGCGGCGCTTTCACGTTAAAAGCCGCGGCCCAGGTGGCCGCGCTCGCCAGGAGGAAAAAAACGGGCGTGCTGCTTATAGGGCCGGGCCTGGGCGCTTCGCCCGCGGCCCGTTCCTTCGCCCTCAGGCTGCTGGAACTCCTTAAGATCCCGGCCGTGGTCGACGCGGACGCCCTTAACGCGCTGGCCGCCGCGGGGCTGCGCTCCTGCCGCGTCGTCGCTTCCCCGCTTATAATTACGCCGCATCCCGGCGAAGCGGCGCGGCTGCTGGGGAAAAAAATCCTGGACCGGCGGGCGGCGGCCCTGGAACTCGCCGCGCTGACCGGCGGGGTGGCGGTGCTAAAAGGCGCCGGCACGCTGGTGTGCGGCGGCAAGACCATTATGACCAATACTACAGGCGGCCCCGCCCTGGCCAAGGGCGGTTCCGGCGACGTGCTGGCCGGGCTTACGGCCGGTTTTTTTGCCCAGGCCGGCGCGGCGCGCGGGTTTGCCCCGGGGACCGCGCTTGAAAGCGCGGCCCTGGCGGTTTACCTGCACGGGCTTTGCGGTGATTTGGCCGGGCTGAAATTTACCGAGCGGTGCGTACTGGCGGGGGAACTGCTGGATTTCCTGCCCGCCGCTTTAAGGAGCGTCGGAAAATGAGTTCTGAAAACAACGAGGCCCGCCTGATAGAGCATATTGAAAAAACTTTCAAGTTCCCGCTGGACCGCCGCCTGCTGCTGGGGCCCGGCGACGACTGCGCCGTGCTGCGCCACGCGCCCGGCCGCAATTTGGTCATCACTACCGATGAAATAGTGGAAGGCACGCATTACCTGGCGCGCTTTGCCGCGCCGCAGGACCTGGCGCGCAAGCTTATGCGCATCAACTTAAGCGACCTCGCTTCAATGGGCGACGTTAAACCGGTTTCCTGCGTGGTCGGGGCAGGGTTGAAAAAAGGCACCCCAAGCGGGTTTACCCGCGGTTTTATGCGGGAACTCAGGGCGGAGGCGCTGCGCTTCGGCATTTCTATCGCCGGGGGCAACCTTGCCGGGGCCAGGGAAAACCATTTTTACATGACGGTCTGGGGTGAAACCGGGCGCGGTAAAATAGTGACGCGCTACGGCGCTAAACCCGGCGACCTGCTTTTTAACGTCGGGAATATCGGCCTCGCGGCCGCCGGGCTGGAAATGCTTATGGGCGGCTCGGCCGCAGCGAAGAGGCAATACCCAGGGCTTATAAAAGCCTTCTGGCGGCCAGAGCCCATGCTGGCCGCCGGCGCCCTTATAGGCCGCAAAGGCCTGGCCTCGGCCATGCTTGACAATTCCGACGGGCTCGCGCGCAGCGCGGGGATAATTTCAGAGCTTTCAAAATGCCGCGTTATCGTAAGCCCGGGCGAAGGCTTATGCTCGCAAGAGCTGCGCGCCTACAGCGCGCGCTCGGGCCGCCCCTGGCGGCACTACGTTATTAACGGGGGCGAGGATTACGGCCTTATCTTTACCGCCCGCCCGGAAAAATTGGGGGTCATTAAGGAACTTATGCCGGCCGCGGCCGTTGTCGGCCGGGTTGACCGGGGCTCCGGCGTGGAAATTGAGAATTTTAATGGCAAGATCAAAAGTTTCCGGCACTTTTAGTTTCAAAAGCGCCTGTCCCGCCGATACGGCGCGGCTGGCCGGGCTTTTGGCCGCCTCGCTCGCGGGCGGGACGCTGCTGCACCTGGAAGGGCCCATAGGGTCGGGGAAAACTTTTTTTGTGCGGGAAATGGCGGCCGCTCTGGGTGTGGCTAAACTGCCGGTCAGCGCAAGTTTTAACATCATGCGCGCCTACCGCGGGCGCCTGAATATTTACCATTTCGACCTTTTCCGCGCCGGGGCGGCCGACATGGAAAATATCGGCCTCGACGAGTACCTGGGCCGCGAGGACGGCATAACGGCGGTGGAATGGCCGGGCGCGGCCGGGTACCAGCTGGAAGCTTTTGAGCCTTTGAAAATGGAATTCACCCTTGCCGGGGGCGACAGGCGCCTCATCAAAATAAGCGCGCGCGGTCCCCTGCGGAAAATTATCGAAAAGATAGAGGTTAAATGGCTGAAAAAATAATTTTAGGTTTGTGCACTTCCGGCTCGCGCCTGAAGATAGCCGCGGCCCGCGGCGGCAGCGTTGTTCAGGCGCAGAAAAAGGCGTACAACCAGGAGCGGGTGCTTTTTAGCCTGGTCCGCAGCCTGCTGGCTAAAGTCGGGGCGGAGCTGCGCTCCGTTAATGTTGTTTGCGCTGCGCGCGGCCCCGGGCGGTTCACCGGCATCCGCATCTCCCTTACGGCCGCCTCCGCCCTGAAGGCCCTCTCCGGGGCCGAGGTGTATACCGCTACGCTTTTTGAAATACTTGCTCTCCAGGCTTTTGAAAGCGCGCACTTTAAAGCCGCCGCCCGCGCGGGGGGGCTGAAGCGCGTCGCGGTGCTGCTGCACGCTTTTAAGGACGAGTATTTCTGCCAGTTTTTCAGGACGGGCGGCGGGCTGAAGCTGCCGCGCCAGGAGGGGGCCCCGGTCTGGCTTAAATCCGGCGAGCTCAAAGACCTGCTGGCGGCTTCCGGAGATTTTTACGCCATAGGGGACAGCGAGGAGGACCCTTCCGTTTACGGCCTCGCGCCGGCAGCGTCCGTTAAAGCCCCGGCCGCGGTTTCAAAGGTTATCCCGGGCTATATCATAAAGGCCGCGCTGGCCTACGGCAATAAAACTTTACGCCCCTTATATCTTAAACCGGCGAAGTACGAACTGGAACTTAAAAAATGATCAGGCCGGGCTACCGGCGTTCTTTACTTAACATGCTGATACGCCGCGCTAAAAAAGAAGATTACCCGGTTTTCGCCGCGATAGAGGCGCAGTATCCGGGTTTCCCCGCCTGGGGCGTGAAAGGGTTTGAAGCCGAAGAAGCGAACAAGTATTCCGTAACGCTCACGGCGCAGGAGGACGGGCGCGCGGCCGGGTTTATTAATTTCTGGGTGCTGCGCCCGCAAGTGCAGTTGAACACGCTGGCCGTGGACGGCGCCTTCGCTGGCCGTGGGCTGGCCTCGGCGCTTATAGGCAAGCTGCTGGAATACGCGGGCAAGAGTCTGTGCGTAGAAGTATTACTTGAGGTGAACGAGCATAACGCCGCGGCGCTGGCGCTGTACCGGAAGCACGCTTTTGAGATGGCCGGTAAAAGGCCGAAATTCTATAATAACACGGACGCGGCGCTTCTTATGAGGAAGAGCTTAAAGGATATATGATAAAAAAGACCATCTGCGCTGTCCTGCTTTCCGTTTTTTTTACGGCGTTCTCTTCAGCCGCCACGGATAAAGAGGCGTACCTGCACTTCATGAACGGCATGGTGCAGGAACGCAACGGCAACTACGACACCGCCATGCAGGAATACCGGCGGACGCTGCTGCTGGACCCCCAGTCGGTCTTTGTTTACAAGCAGGCCCTTAACCTGGCGCTGCATATCGGCAAGGTGGACGACGCGGAAAAGTGGGCGGAGTTCGTTATACGCGCGGATTCCGCCGCCGCCGACAACTGGGTGCTTTACGGCAACGTGAAATGGGCCAAGGGCGACATAGACGGCGCGGGCGCCGCTTACGAAAAGGCCGTGGCGCTGGACGCTTCCAACCACGAGGCGCTTTACCAGCTGGCCAGCCTTTGGAGCCCTAAAGATCCCGATAGATCCATTGACTACCTGAAAAAGTACCTGGTGCTGCGCCCCGAAGACGAAGCTGAAATAGATTACCAGATGGCCGTGCTTTATAATACGAAGGGCAGCTACGAGGAAATGAAAAAGAGCCTCCTGGAGGCCAGGGAAGCGGATCCCCTTTACCTGCAGCCGCGCTACATGCTGGCTAATTATTACGAGATGAAGAACGACACGGCCGCAGCCCTTGGCGAGTACAGGGAACTGCTGACCCTTGAAACAAAGAACATAGAACTCTACAACCACGTGGGGGAACTGTATTCGGGGCCGTCCGTCTCGAACCTGGAAGAGGCGGAAAAGTATTTTTTAAAGGCCTGGGCGCTGGATAAATCCGACCCCACCTGCACCTTCTGGCTGTCGGTCATAAGCGAGCAGCGCAAGGATTTTGCCGGGGCCGCGGCCTTCCTTGAAGGCTCCTCGGGGCTGCAGAAAGATCCCACCCTGTCGCTGCGCCTGGCTTATTATTACACCCAGAGCGGGCGCTACGCAAAAGCCGTCTCCCTGCTTGCGGGCGCCTTTAAGAAGTGGCCTGAGAATACCGAGGTCAATTATTTCCTGGCGCTCGGCTATGACGATACGGGGCATTCGGTTAAGGCCCGCGAACTGCTGAAGCTGCTGCTTAAGAAAGCCCCGGGGAATACCGACGCCCGCATGCAGTACGCGGTAATAAGCGAGCGCGAAAACGATATGCCGGCGGCGGAAGAGGGTTTCCGTTACCTGCTTGCCCAAAAACCGGATAACGCCAACGTCCTTAACTACCTGGGCTACGCCCTCGCCGACCGCGGCCTTAAACTGGATGAGGCGGAGCTGCTTATTTCAAGCGCCGTAGCCATGGACCCGGCCAACGGGGCCTACAGGGATTCGCTGGCGTGGGTGCAGTTCAAAAAAGGCCGCCCCGTCCAGGCGCTGGATGAAATAAAAAGAGCCGTAAAGCTGATCTATGACGACCCCGTGGTGTGGGCCCACGCCGGCGATATTTACGCCGCGGCGGGGGACTACCGGACGGCCTGGCTGGCCTGGAAGAATTCCGGCATGCTGGAGAAGCCGTCCCGCAGGGCCGCCGCGGACGCGCGGCTTAAGGAGCTGCAGAAAAAAATACCGGCCGCGGAAGCCGGCGCTCTTGAAAAAGCTTTCATCCGGGGCTTCATGCCCGCCGGGCAGGAGTTCTCCTCCTTCGCCAAGGTCGAGGCCAAGCTGCGCGGGAAGACCGTTAAGTTCGACGCAATCCTGCATTTCGCCCCGCCCTCGGACCTCAGCGTCACCGTGATGGGCCCGCTGATGGCGCCGCTCTGGAAAGCCCGGGTAAGCGGGGGGTCGCTTGAAGTAGACTCCATTGAAATAAAAGGCATAGATGCCGCGGCTTTCAGCTACTGGGCTTCCCTTATAGCGGTAGAGCTGCGGGACTGGTTCGCCGGGCAGACCCTTGAAGGGGGGGGGATGGCCGGCGGCTGGGGTTCTAACTGCTTTACCGGCGGGGCGCGCGAGGTGTGCCTTGACGGGGATCGTACCCCGGAAGAGATACGCCCGGAGAAGGAAAAGAAGCTGGTGTTCAGGCCCTCGCAGTACTTCCTGAAAAACCTTTACCTGTTCCCCCGCGTTATGGACTTTAAGCTTCCTTTTGTTTCCGTGCATATGACGCTGGATACCAACCAGATGAACTTTAACGGCGTTAACGCGCTGAAGCTGCCGGAATAGGGGCCGGCAGCATGATGAAAATAAAGGCCCGCGCCAAGGTAAACCTCTTCCTGGAGGTTGCGCGCCGCCGGCCCGACGGCTACCATAACCTGGCCACTCTTTTCGCGCGCGTGGGGCTTTGCGACGAACTTGAGTTTAAAAAGACCTCCGTGCCCGGGATAGAGCTGGAGGTCAGGGGCGGCCCTCCCGGCCTCGCCGGCGGGGATAATATCGTTTATAAGGCGGCTGTGGAATTTTTCAGGGTCTTCGGCCTGGCGCCCGCGGTAAAGATCACCCTTGATAAGAAGGTCCCTGTGGGCGCGGGGTTGGGTGGGGGGTCTTCGGACGCGGCGGCGGCCCTGCGGGGCCTGGCCGGGCTTTACGGTATTTCAGGGGCGGCGGCAAAAAAACGCCTTGTGAAAATTGCCGCGGGCCTGGGCTCCGATGTGCCTTTTTTTATGCTGGATACCGCGCTGGCCGCCGGTAAAGGCCGCGGCGAGAAGTTAAAGACGCTGTCTTGGACCGGCCGTTTTCCTTACATAGTCCTGGTTTACCCCGGTGTTCCGGTTTATACCAAAGATGTATATGCCCGCCTTAAACTTGGCTCCCAAGAGGCGGTCCGGGCCCGCCTGGCCGATTTAAAAAAGCTCCTGGGTCTGCTAAAAGAGGGGGGGTTCCGCGGGGAAAGCGCTGCCCTGCTGTTTAACAGGCTTGAAGAAGCTGTGCTGCCGAATTATAAAGAGGTAAAGCTGGCAAAAGAAAGGCTTTTTAAATTCGGGGCTGATTCCGCGCTGATGTCGGGCTCAGGTTCTACTGTTTTTGCCCTTTGCCGGGACAGGAAGAAAGCGCTGGGCCTGGCCGAGGCCGCCTCAAGTGTGAGCGGTTACCAGGTCTTTCTTACTAAAATATGCTGATGTCTTGGAAAGACCGCCTGTTGTGTTTGGCCGGAGTTATGCGCAACAAACGGCCAAAATTTTGCTAAAATTCCCATGTAGTATTATGCGGCGCTGCCTTGAGGAGTATGCATCCGGGGAAGTTCTGGCTCTGTAGGGGGGCGACAAGAGGGGGGGGTATGGAAATCACCGAAGTAAGGATACATCTGCGTAACGAGGCACGCTTAAAGGCCTTCGCTACGGTAACCTTCAATAATGTCTTTGTGGTTCACAATATGAAGGTTGTCAGCGGCAACAACGGACTTATTGTCTGTATGCCGTCCAGGAAGATAAAGGACGGCACTTACAAGGATATAGCGCATCCTATTGATAACGAGTTTCGCGGGAAGCTCGAGCAGCTTATTCTGAAGGAGTACGAAACGGAAATGGCGAAGGCCGGCCCGGTAGCGGCTCCGATCCAAACAGAAGGTTTTTAAGCAGCCCGGCGCGGCGGACAAGCCCCTTCCCGCGAACCGCGGGAAGGGATTTTGTGTTGTGCGGGCTTAAGTTTTATTCCCGGGTTGTGTAACGGTAGCACGACGCCCTTTGAAGGCGTTTGTCTAGGTTCGAATCCTAGCCCGGGAGCCAAATTTAAAAGCCTCCCTGTGTTCCGGGGGGCTTTTTTTAGGTTCGGGGGTGGCAAAGGTTAGGTCCGCCGAACCCATCCCCTTGCCATCCCCTCCAGCAGAAGGCTGCATCTCCATTTGGTAGAATAGTGTAAATGCCCCGGAAATCTACCACACCGAAAAGAACATCTTCCTGGACAGTTTATATAGTCCGCTGCGCCAGGGGTTCTTTATATACGGGGATAACCAATAATTTGAAGGCCCGGCTGGAGGCACACAACTCGGGGAAGGGGGCAAAGTACACCGCCGCCTTCGGGCCGGTGGAACTGGTGTGGAAAAAGCGAAAAAAAGACCGTTCTGCGGCTTCTATCCTGGAAGCCGCTATCAAAAAGCTCTCCCGTGCGCAAAAGAACAAACTAATCTCTGCAAAACGCCGCTAGGAGCCTGTCCGACATAAGGCTTTCATGACGAAATTGATGATTTTGGAGCCGAGCCGAAGCGGCGCGAAACGAACACCCTCGACGGAGGTTGTAAGTTGAGCGTCGCGAAGGCGCAGGACAAAAGCGGCAATTGCAGGCGAAATTGCTTATGTAGGACAGGCTCCTAGCGGGTGCCTGGGCGGCCGGGAAAGGCTCGGCGATTTTGCGTCGTAAAAATCACCTGCGCCCTTGCGGCCCGGGCGCGAGGCACAATTATGCCTCGCTCTAAAGACGGGCCTCACGGTGTGCAAGACCCTGTTTTTGCGTTCCGGCCACCCAGACACCCACCTCGGGTATATTCAAAGCCTAGTTGCGGCCCCTCTGTAGGTATTGTAAAATTGGATGTACCTTTTCTAAGCCTCAGTTTAAGGATTCTCTTTTCTATATGCCAAAAAACAATAGTTTCGCGGCGGTAGTGCTGGCGGCCGGCCTCGGCACCAGGATGAAATCCGACCTGCCCAAGGTCCTCCATTACCTGGGCGACATGTCCCTGGCCGAACGCGCTGTCCGCAAGATAGCCGCCCTCGGGCCGGAGAAAATAATAATCATAACCGGCCACCACGCCGAGCAGGTGGAAGCCGAACTAAAAAAGAAACTCGGCCCCATAGCCGAGAAGCTGGTTTTCGTGCGGCAGAAACTCCTTAAAGGCAGCGGCCGCGCGGTGCAGGAGGCTATGGGCGAGATACGCAAATATCCGCACGTCATGCTGCTCTGCGGCGACGCGCCCCTGTTCAGGGTGGAGACCGCCAAAAAAATGGCCGGCTACTATTTCAAGCACGCCCCGGACTGCCTGGTAATGACCGCCGAGCTTGCCGAGCCGGGTTCCTACGGGCGCATCAAGCGCAATCACGCCGGCGACGTTTCGGCCATCGTGGAAGCCGCCGACGCCGACGCCTGGGAAAAAGCCATTAAAGAAGTTAATTCCGGCACCTACTTTTTCCGCGTGAAAGCCTTGGAAAAGGCCGTGCGCCACCTTGAAAAAAAAGGTTCCAAGGGCGAATTCTACCTCACCGACGCCGTGGAGAACATCATGGCCGCCGGCGGCAGGGTAGCCGCTTTCAAGCTCGCCGACACCACCGAGATGACCGGCATTAATTCCCGCGCCGACCTGGCCGCCGCCTACGCCATGCTGAACCGCCGCAAGGCCGAGGACCTTATGGCCGAAGGCGTCACCGTCGTAGACCCCTCCAACACTTATATCAACGAAAGCGCCGAAATAGGCCGCGACACGGTTATTTATCCCGGCGTCTTCATAAAAGGCTCGACCGTTATAGGGCGCAACTGCAAAATAGGGCCCGGCGGCATCATAGAAGACTGCCGCATCGACGACGGCGTGGTTATAAAATATTCCTGCGCGCTGGAATCCAGCCGCGTGCGCGCGGGCGCCGTAGTGGGGCCTTTCGCCCGCCTGCGCCCGTTGTCCGACATCGGCCCGGCGGCCGAGATCGGCAACTTCGCCGAAGTTAAAAAGTCCGTCATCGGCAGCGGCTCCAAGATGCACCACCACAGCTACGTGGGCGACACCGAGATGGGCGAGAAGGTCAATATCGGCGCCGGCACCATCACCTGCAACTACGACGGGGTCCATAAGAACAGGACCGTCATAGGGGCCGGGGCCTTCATCGGCTCCAACACGAATTTGGTGGCGCCGGTGAACATAGGCGCGGGCGCTTATACCGCGGCGGGCTCCACCATAACCGAAAACGTCCCGGGCGGCACGCTGGCTATAGCGCGCGCCCGGCAGGTGGTTAAACGGCTGAAGAAAAGGACCAAATGACCGCTGACAAGCACGGCAGGACTTTTAAGGTTTTTACCGGCAACGCCAACCCCGAACTGGCCCGCAAGATCTGCGACATCCTGGGCGTACCGCTTTCCGAGGCGCGCGTGACCCGGTTTGCCGACGGGGAAATAGACGCGCATATTCTGGAGAACGTGCGCGGCGAGGACTGCTACGTCATACAGCCCACCTGCCCGCCGGTCAACGACAACCTGATGGAGCTGCTGATACTGATGGACGCCCTGCGCCGCGCCTCCGCCGGCCGCATCACGGCCGTCATCCCTTATTACGGCTACGCCCGCGCCGACCGCAAGCCCGCCCCGCGCGTGGCCATCACGGCCAAGCTCGTGGCCAACCTGATCACCGAAGCCGGCGCCAACCGCGTTATAACCATAGACCTGCACGCCGCGCAGATCCAGGGCTTCTTCGACATCCCGCTGGACCACCTCTACGCCCGGCCCGTGGTGCTGGAGTACATCAAGAACCGCAATTTCGAGAACATGGTGGTGGTCTCCCCGGACGTGGGCAGCGTGGAGCGCGCGCGCTCCTTCGCCAAGCGCCTGAACATGGGCCTGGTCATCATCGACAAGCGCCGGCCGCGCCCCAACGAGGCCGTGGTGTACAATATCATCGGCGATGTAAAAGGCAAGACCTGCTTTATTTTCGACGACCTGGTGGACACGGCCGGCACGCTGACGCAGGTGGCCTATTCAATAAAAGAACAGGGCGCGGGCAAGATAATAGCGGCCTGCACGCACGGGGTGCTTTCCAGGGATGCCGTGGAAAGAATCAACAAATCGCCTATCGAAGAGCTGATTCTAACGGATACTATTCCCGTAAACGCCTCAAAAAGTGCTAAAATAAAGATAGTATCCGTGGCCGCGCTCCTTGCGGAGGCCAT
>JAVHRY010000027.1:0-4378 GCA_036171915.1 Elusimicrobiales bacterium
AGGTTAAAACCGGAGGCAATTTCGCCCTGTTTTTAATCTTAGCGGAGGATTTGGGATTATAGATAAAACAAACGGCGGGGACGGCGGTTTTAAAATTTCAAGCGAAAAAAAATGGGAGCGGCTCCCGGGAAAACAAAAGATAACCGCACTTATGTTTACTACAGATTCGTCAGCAAATCCATAACGGTGGATTAACCTGAATCCTGCAGGTTGGAAGTGGTTCCCATAAATTAATCAGGCGGACAAAATTATCCTGCAGGATTCCCCGCGAAGGCCGTCTTAAGCTCATAGCGCCTGCTACGGTACGGCCATAGGTCAGCTGGCGGAGGGCCGAGCGCTATGCGCGCTGTGCCCGAAGAGGTGAGGCCCGTCTTTAGAGCGAGGCATAATTATGCTTCGCGTCCGGGCCGCAAGGCCGCAGGCGTTTTCCTGCGTAGCGAAAACGCCGAGGTGGGGTCGCGCAAAACCGCTATGCGGTTTATGCGTGGCTATACCTCCCGAAGGACGCCCGCTATGCGGGCGGAAAATTGCAACTGCAATTTTCAGGTAATCAAGGACTAGAATATGGGAACATTGTTTTCTGACACCCTGGTGCGATTGCGCAAAGAAGCCGGCTTCCCCACGGCTTACCGGTTCTACCACGACAATGGCGGCGGGCCGGTGCTGAAGATGACGTACCGAAATTACCTCCTGATAGAGCAGGGGAAAAGCCTGCCCGAGATGGGCAAGCTCCAAAAACTTTACCCGGCACTGCGGCTGCCGCAGACTACCCCCGCAGTAAAAGAGCTGATAGTGGCCTGGCTCAGGACTCTGGGCGGCGAAGAGGCATACAAGGAAATCCTTGCGCCTATAATAACACCGAAGGCGGAAGCTGTGGGGCTTTCCCCTGTGCACCAGGCGTTGCGCAGGACTCTTGCCGGGCAAAAATATTACCTGAGCCCGGCCCAGTTTCGCACACTGGTATCCAGCTTCGACACGTATAAGTGCAGCCTGACCATGGGCAACGACACCGGAACCTGGTCCGCCGCCGATATCGCCAAAGCGATCCGGGTGAAAACTCCGGTAGCGGAAAAGTCACTAAAAGAGCTGGCTAAAGCCAAGCTGGTAAAAGAAGTAAAAAAAGGTTTTTATAAGTCCCGCGTGGCCGGCCGGATGCTGGGCTACCCCAACCTGAACGTACTGGCGCCGGAACTGCTGGTTAAATTTAAAGAATATCTTGGGAAACTGGAGCATACAGGCACCTGCGAGTGGGCCAGCAAAGGTATTATACGCGCGGACGCGCTGGCCTTGAGGGGGCTTTTTCCGCTGGTAGGCGCTAGTATAGAGGCCGCTCAGACCTACGCGGTCACCCAACAGACCGAAAGATCTGCTTTCTTTTATGTGATAGGAAAAGTGGTCAGGCTTTGGGACTTCTGACTCTCCGGTAAAAAAAACAGGACCTGGGCCTTCCCGGCCCGGTAAAGCAAGCCGCAAAAATAACTTTTGCGGCTTGTGCCGCTTTGCCGCTATTGCCGTTTCCAGCTCCGCCTGTCCACGGTAGAGAAGCGGCGCTTCACTAAAACCGCGGTTTGATGGGCGGCGCCGGCGTAAGGCGAACGGGCAATCCAAATAGGCACGAATACCGCGCCCGGTTGAGCACTTCGCCTCTATAGCGCGCGGCGGCTAACCTGTAGAATATAAATGCGGCAAAACAAATCTGCAAGTACAAAGCGGGGCAAAGCTGGTAAACTAAAAAATGCGCTCAAAAAAGGAAAAAATAATGAAGAAAATAATAATTACAGTAATTGCGGCTGCAATAAGTTCAGGTGTTGTTAATGCTCTCGAACTTGAAAACATGAGCGTGAAAGATGTCGTGAAGACGGCGCAGGAAACACAGGCGGACGTTAAACTCCCGGAGGCCAAATTCGGCCAGCTTATAGATCTTACCCGGGATTGCAAAAAGATAACCTTCGGCGCCGCCGACGCGCTGATCTCGCCCGAGGTCTCTCTTGTAAGCAGGGAAACCACGCAGGACTGCCAGAACATGGGCTATCCCGCGGGGCAGATCTGCTTTCCGAATACCAGGTACTACAGGGAGAACGTGCAAGTGGTTATAAAGGAACCCCGGGCGCTTCAGCAGGACCAGAAAGAGGTTTTTGAAGTATGTCTGTGGGGCTCCTTCCTTAGTCTCAAACAGGTTTCTCCGGCTTACACGTACGCGGTACGCCAGGTCCCGGGAGCTTTTGAACTTACCCCCGTAGTTAACGCGGGAAAAGCGGCTGCGCAGGATGTCTGCACCTTTAAGCTGGATACGAACCTTTTTTGTATCTACCGCTGCAATGACGGGTCGTACCTTTCCAAGCCGCATACCTTCGGTCCTCCGTCCTTCTCCGGCGATACCCCCGAACTGCACGGCTGCAGCGCTTCAGTGCCCAACACTCATTAATATACAGGATCGATTAATGATATCGAAATGTTTGTGGTTTATGAACGCGCGGTAATTCGTACGCGTAAACAATAAAAACCTTCTTCCCGGCTGCGTTAAAACCGGGAAGAAGCGCGGCTGGAACAAATAAGGAGAAACTATGAAATTAGGCAAGATAATTGTAGCGATCCTGATGGCAATGGCCGGCGGAGCGTATGCGGCGGAGTTCACTGGCCTGCAGGTTTTAAAGGCGCCTGATATTAAAGCTGTCGCGGCGGAGGTCCCAGCTCCGGCCGTCGCCATTGCGCGGGTTGCTATGCCGGAAGATTCGCAGCCGCTGACCGCGGTCGGAAACACTGCGGTATTGGTAGCCGCCAGGGACATCCTCATCCCGCCTAACCTTTACCAGATGTACCTTCAGGACGGGGAACTGGCGGTAACCGCGTACCGGACTAAATCCTTCTGCAAGTTCCTGGTGATAGGCAGCCCAGCCAGGAGGGTGCTCAAAAAGGGAACCAGGATCATGATCAAGAGCGTTCCCCATACTAACGCATACCTGGAAGATCTTGATGTCCAGCTAGACATGGACTACCTGAACTTCAACGACAGTTATTTCTACGCCGTGTATTGTGTGGGCGAGAACCCCGTCCCTAACGGGTTTTATCTCGGGGCGCCGAAGTTCACTTCGACGGTCACTATCGGTGAGATGAAAAAACTGTTGAACGGCTACTTCGAATTTAAAAAATAAATAATCTATAGTAAACATAAGACCGATTATCTCACCAGATTCGGAGAACCCCCCCGCGCCGGGCGCGAAAATTCGCGCTAAATCGGTCGCTAACGGTATAACACCCAAAAGCGGAGTATTTTAACCTGGAAGGCGAACAGGCGGAAACGCCGCCGCGGCCTGCAGGTCGCGGCGGAAAGGGGCCATGCTAAAGGGCTATTTGCAAGAGATAGGCGTCCCAGAATTCCCTGGGAGTGACCACAAGGGTATTCATGTGACGGGGTGGGAAGTGAGATTTGTTGCCAGTAATTAAAAATTCCGCTTTTGCGGTTTCTGCGCACTCCAGAAAACGGTTGTCAGAGGGGTCCTTCTGGCAAAGATTCAGGGTTTTCTTCGGAGAAACCAATTTGGACCGGGATTTGAACAGAGCAAGAAAACTTCCAATCTTCCGGGGTTCGAAACCAAAACGTGGACGACGCAACACCCGGTCCATCTCGGTTAAGATAGACGGTGAAAGGGCAGCATGGATTTTACCCTGCAGGGCCAAGTCTAGAATTGTGGCCGGGAGACTATCCGCGGCCAGAAGGCCGGATACAATAACATTCGTATCCAAAACTACGCGGATCACAAATGAGCACGCCTGGCCGTGCGAATCTCGCGGGAGATTTCTTTAGAAGAAATTTTATCTAGACCTTTAGTTTTAGACTCAAGCTGGAGCTCGACGACAACGGAAGCCCGCTTTTGCCTAAGGATTGTGGTCAGGTAATCTGAAATACTCATCAAGACAGCCTTCGGCCTGCCCCGGGAGCTGACAAAATACCTAAGCTGGTTTCGATCGAGGCCATTAACAAGACCTGATAACCGATGCCGCGCTTGGTCCAAACCGATAATCTGAGTGGTCATTTAAGTTCCTCCAACCTATATATTAGTATACAGGTTGGTGGGCTAGTCGTCAAGGGCCCATAGGGCAGGGGGATATTGTGAATCTCTCCAGGCTATCCCCGCCCTACCCTCCCCCAGTGGCGTGAAAGTAACACTTTTGCGACACTCTAGTAAGAAACGCAGAAAACACCCGACGAGAGGGGGGAAACCCGGATTGAACTTTTGCGACACTCGCGGAAGGTCCGGAGAATGATCTCTTTCCCCGCAGTTGAATTCCTCCATTATTGGCTCTGCTTCTTTGCAGTTTCTTGCAAGGCCGCGGTTGTTGGCGCGGGCCTTACCGCCGCAGGCGGTAAGGGGGGCGC
>JAVHRY010000028.1:0-4280 GCA_036171915.1 Elusimicrobiales bacterium
TAGGCGGGAAACGCATTTCTTATAAACTTAAATCTCCGTGGGAGAAACTGCAAAAGTTTAATTCGGCGGCAGCCGCCGAATCGGGCAAATCGGGATTTTTTAAATTTTGGGGTGGCTGAGGGGATTTGAACCCCCGACCTCTCGGGCCACAGCCGAGCGCTCTAACCACTGAGCTACAACCACCGTATAATTACATTTTAGTTATTTTGGAGGTCTTAAACAATTGATTTGTGTATAATTGCCCGTATACGGAGGGATCATGATAAGGAAAACAGCCGCCGCCGGAAGGTTCTACCCGGCCGAACCTGAAAAACTTAAAAAATTCGTTTCGGCCTTTCTTAAGGACAGCGCCGCGCCATTAGGCCGCTGCGCCGGGCTGCTGGTCCCCCACGCCGGGTACGAATACTCCGGCGCCGCCGCCGGCACGGCGCTGGCCTATCTTAAGAACGCGGATATCGACACGCTGGTCATACTCGCCACCGGGCACACCATGGCGTTGGAGAAAGGCGCGCTGCTGGACGAAGGCTCCTTCGATACCCCCCTCGGGCCCGTTGAGATAGACAAAGCGTTCTGCCGCGAACTGCTTAAGGATAAAAAACTTTTCGAGAATTCCCCCCAGGCGCACGCCGGGGAGCACGCGGTGGAAGTGCAGCTGCCTTTCCTGCGCGAGCTTAAAGGCGGCGCGGTGAAGATAGTGCCGATCCTTTTTAACACCGACGACGAAGCGCTGCTGGAGGCCGCGGGCCGGGCCATAGGCCGGGCGATGAAGACCCGCAAGGCCCTGCTGTGCGTTTCTTCCGACCTTTCGCATTATCCCCCCGGCAACATCGCGGAAATGTCGGACCGCTCGGTGCTGCTTGCGCTGCGCCAGGCCATGCGCAACGCCAACCCCGGCTATTTTCACCTGGCCAACGCCCTGCTGCTGGCCAAGGCCGCCAAGCACCTGGACACCACCGCCTGCGGCCAGGCCGCCATGACGGCGGGCGCCGCCGCCGCGCTGGAGCTGGGCGCCAACGATTTCGAGCTCTCCTGCTATACCCATTCCGGCAAGGTCTCCGGCGACGACTCCGCCGTGGTGGGGTATGGCGCCGGCTTCTTTACGGATGTTTCCCCCAAGCCCGCGGGCGGGCTTGAGCTGGACGCGCGGATGAAAGCCGACCTGCTGGCCCTGGCGAGGAAGAGCATAGAGGGCTGCCTTAAGACCGGCAAGGCCGCGGGGCAGCCGCTGGACCGGCGGCCCGAATTCAACCAGCCGGCGGCTATCTTCGTTACCCTGACTATCGGCGGGGACCTGCGCGGCTGCATAGGCAGCCTGGAGCCGCGCGGCACGCTTTGCGACATGGCGGCGGCTTACGCCTGCGCGGCGGCTTTTGAGGACCCCCGCTTTCCGGCTGTAAGCGAAAACGAACTGAAGAAAATTAAAATAGAGATCTCGGTGCTCTCACCCCTGGAAATTGCGCCCGGCCCGGGCGCGGTTAAGGAAGGCTTGCACGGGGTTTACGTTAAAAACGGCCGCCGCTCCGGCACCTACCTGCCGCAGGTCTGGGAGCATTTTAAAAATAAAGAAGATTTTCTGTCTTCGCTTTGCCTTGAAAAGGCGGGGCTGGCCGCCGGCGCCTGGAAAGAAAAATCCACCGTGTTATACACATACACGGTGGATTGTTTCAGCGAACAGCGGGGTTTCTAAAGTTTTCCCAACAGCGTAAAGAAGGCGAAAGCTCCCACGCCCGCCAGCAGCGCCGCGCCGCCGGTCCCTATTACAAGGAAGGCGAGCAGGCCGATCACCACCGCTGAAAAAATGCTGGAAAAGTTATCGCCCAGGAATTTTTTAACCTGTTCCCCTAAAGTGGGCGTTTTCGCCACTACGGCCGCGGGAGCCGCCGGGGGAGTGGGAACTGCTGTTACTGCCGCTGCCCGGGTGGGAGTTTCGGCAAGAATGGATTCCCTGGTAGCGCCCGCAGTTATAGGGGCCGGAATCTCAATGCCACTGGCCTGTTCTTTCAATTGTTCGTACGCAACATTCTCCGCGAAGGCGAAGCCTGTGGCTAGTATGAAGGCGCCGATAATGATCAGGAAAATAGCTTTTGTGTTTTTCATATCAATATTCTACAGTATCCATTGAAATTTCGTAAGGGCAATTCTTCCTAAAAGCCTATGGGCCTAAAGGCCTACGGCTAACAGGCTTAAAAAGCGCAAGGGCGCGCGGGAACCTACAACCTTAACAGTTTTAAATAATATGGTATACTAATACTTGAATACCACAAAAGGACAGGTTAAACATGCAGACCATACTAAAGATCTCGGACGCGGCGGCCATAGCCCTGCACGCCGCCGACTACCTTGCCGGCCGGGACAAGCTTTTAAGTCCTTTATGCGAAATTACGAAAGCGCTGGAGGTTTCCGGCAACCACCTTTCCAAGGTGCTGCAGCAGTTGACCAAAGCCGGCCTGGTACGGACCGCGCGCGGCCCCAAAGGCGGTTTTGTCCTTTCGCTGGCCGGCAGGAAAGGAACAGTGCGGGATTTTGTCTCCGCTATTGACGGGCCCCCCACGCGGAATATTTGCCTGCTTAAACATAAAGTGTGCGCTAATAGAGGCTGCATGCTGGGTAATTTTATATCCGAGACCAATACCCGTTTTGAGAGGGTCTTGAACAGTAGAATTTCAGAGTTGTCCGCGCGGGCATAAACCCCGGCGGGCAGCGGCGGCCGTGAATTAGCAGGGTAGGGGTGTATTAGAAGTATGAATATATAAGGAGAGCCCCATGAGCGAAAATATGTTCTGTTACCAGTGCGAGCAGGCTGCTAAAGGCACGGGCTGCACCGTGCAGGGAGTATGCGGCAAGGACCCGGAAACGGCGAAGCTGCAGGACCTGCTGCTCTGGCAGGCCAAGGGCATAAGCATGTACGCCCGCCGCGCGGCATTGGCCGGCGCTCAGGAAAGGGCGGTGGATGTTTTTGTCGTTGAGGCTTTATTTACTACCGTTACCAACGTCAATTTTGACGCGGTCAGCCTGGAGACTATTATAAGGAAAGGCCAGGCCGTAAAAGAAAAGGCGCGCCTGATGTATGAAAAGGCGGTAAAGAACGCTGAGAAGCTCTCCGGCCCGGCCGCCTGGGTCCCCCCCGCTGGGCATAAGGCTTTGCTGGACGAAGCCGCGGGATTAGGTGTAGCCGCCCGCAAGGCGGCCCTGGGCGACGATACCGCCGGACTGGAAGAACTTCTTACCTACGGCCTTAAAGGCATGGCCGCCTACGCGGACCACGCGTTTATATTAGGCCAGGAAGACAGGAACGTTTACGCCTTCATACATGAGGCGCTGGATTTCCTGACGCGGCCCAACCCCTCAGTAGACCAGCTCGTGGCTTACAACATGAAATGCGGCGAGGTTAACCTGCGCGTCATGGAGCTGCTGGACAAGGCAAATACCGGCGCCTATGGCCACCCGGTGCCTACACCGGTCCGTATTAATCCGCTTAAAGGCAAAGCCCTGCTGGTTTCCGGGCATGACCTGAAGGACCTGGAAAATATCCTGAAGCAGACCGAGGGGAAGGGAATTAACGTGTACACCCACGGCGAAATGCTGCCCGCCCACGGTTACCCGGGCCTTAAAAAGTACAAGCACCTGGCCGGCAACTACGGCGGCGCCTGGCAGGACCAGCAGAAGGAATTCGACGCCTTCCCCGGTTCTATAGTGATGACCACTAACTGCATACAAAAACCCCGGGAAGCTTACAAAGCCCGCATTTATACCACGGGGCTTGTGGAGTGGCCCGGCGTCACGCATCTTGCCAACGGGCATTTCGGCCCGGCCATAGAGGCGGCGCTGAAGGCCGAAGGCTTTAAGGCCGACGGCGACCCAAAGACCATCCTGGTAGGTTTCGGCCATAACACCGTTATGGGGGTAGCCGGCAAGGTTATAGACGCCGTTAAAGCCGGCCAGATAAAGCATTTCTTCCTGGTAGGAGGCTGCGACGGCGCCAAGCCCGGCCGCAACTACTACACGGAGTTCGCCGAAAAGGCCCCGAAGGACACCGTGATCCTTACGCTGGCCTGCGGCAAATTCCGGTTCAATAAACAGGAATTCGGCGATATCGGCGGCATCCCCCGCCTGCTGGACATGGGGCAGTGTAACGACGCCTACTCGGCCATACAGGTGGCCATAGCGCTGTCCAAGGCGTTCGGCGTGGGCGTGAACGAGTTGCCGCTCTCCATGATACTGAGCTGGTACGAACAGAAGGCCGTCTGCATACTGCTGACGCTGCTGTCTCTTGGTATAAA
>JAVHRY010000029.1:0-17885 GCA_036171915.1 Elusimicrobiales bacterium
CGGACCAGCACCGCTGGTCCGCAAGACCGCAGCAGGGAGCCGGGGGCGCAGCCCGAGGCGAGCGACGGCGGGTGGAGCGAAGCGACATAATTCAGTGTTTAAGCACGGAACCTGTGACCAAATCCTGTACTTCCAGTTACGCTTAATTCAAACAAAACCGGGGGAACAAATAAATGTCCGACGAAAACCGCGACGACCTGCCTTTAGAAGACATGCGCTCCGAGGAAGGCGTTGAACTTATAACCGAACCGAAGGAAGCCCCCCACGTAGCCGACCTCTCTCCCGAAGAAAAAGAACAGAAGTGGTACAAAGAAGTATACCAGGGCGGCAGCATGAAACAGCTGACCGTGCGCGCCGTAGTGATGGGCGCGTTCCTGGGCGGTTTCATGTCGCTCTCCAACCTTTATATAGGTCTTAAAACCGGCTGGGGCCTGGGCGTGGCCATCACCGCCTGCGTGCTGTCCTACACCATCTGGAAAACCCTGCGCACCCTGCTGCCTTTCATGTTCACAAGCGACATGACCATACTTGAGAACAACTGCATGCAGTCCGCGGCCTCTTCGGCCGGCTACTCAACCGGCGGCACAATGGTGTCGGCGATATCGGCGTACCTTATAATAACCGGGCACCACATGTCCTGGGGCGTGCTCAGCCTGTGGACCATCTGCCTGGCGTCTCTTGGCGTATTTATAGCCATACCGATGAAGCGCCAGATGATAAACATAGAGCAGCTTAAATTTCCCAGCGGCATTGCCGCCGCTGAAACCCTGCGCAGCCTGCACGCCAAGGGCGCCGAGGCCTCCGACAAAGCCCGCGCCATGGGCTGGGCCGGCATATTCGGGGCCGCAATAGCCCTGCTGCGCGACAAGGGCGTTTCTTTTTCTTTTAAAAACCTCTTCGGCATGAAACTTTCGCTGCCGGGGATGCTGCCTTTCAACGGGAACATAAAGGGCTACCCGCTTGAAAAATGGACTTTCTCTTTTGAAGTCAGCGCCCTTATGGTGGCGGCCGGCGCCATTATAGGCTGGAAAATTTCCTGGTCGCTGCTGCTGGGCGCCATAATAAACTACGGGGTGCTGGCCCCCTGGGTTTCGGGCATGGGGGCCATAGACATGACCAAGCTGGGCTACCGCGCCATTGTGCAGTGGAGCACCTGGGGCGGCGCGGCCATTATGGTAACCTCGGGCCTTTTCATGTTCGCCCTGCAGTGGAAGACCGTGCTGCGCGCCTTCAGCGGCATCACGAATATTTTACAT
The DNA here is from genome assembly GCA_036171915.1 of Elusimicrobiales bacterium. Taxonomy (GTDB): domain Bacteria; phylum Elusimicrobiota; class Elusimicrobia; order Elusimicrobiales; family UBA9959; genus UBA9959. The sequence goes on from JAVHRY010000029.1 coordinate 1,257, forward strand.
GGCCGCCCCGAAACGGAAACCGACCCGCTGGCGCATATTGAAGTTCCGTCTTCCTGGTTCCTTACCGGAACGGCTTTCTCGGGGCTGGGCTGCATAATGGTGCTGCATTACGCCTTCCAGACCAGCTGGTGGATGGGCCTTATAGCTGTGGCGCTTACTTTTTTCCTGGCCATAGTGGCCGCGCGCGCCACGGGGGAATCCGACATCACGCCCATAGGCGCGATGGGCAAGATCACCCAGCTTACCTTCGGCATACTGGCGCCTACCAATATGACCACCAACCTGATGACCGCCTCGGTAACTGCCGGGGCGGCGGGGGCCACGGCTGATTTGTTAACGGACCTTAAGAGCGGCTACCTGCTGGGCGCTAATCCCCGCCAGCAGTTCCTGGCGCAGTTCTTCGGTATTTTCGCGGGGACCCTGGTGGTAGTGCCGGCTTTCTATATCCTGGTGCCAAACGCCTCGGCGCTGGGTTCCGACCAGTGGCCGGCCCCCTCCGCGCAGGTCTGGGCCGCCGTGGCCAGGCTCCTGTCCAACGGCATCCATTCACTGCACCCCGCGGCCCTGATGGGCCTTAAAGTGGGCGCCGTGGTCGGGATCATCATCCCGTCGCTGGAGCTGCTGTTCCCGAAGAAGCGCAAGTATATACCTTCCGCAATGGGCCTTGGGCTTGCGATGGTAATACCGTTCTGGAATTCACTGTCCATGTTCCTGGGCGGGCTTATAGCCCTGATATTTGAAAGGACCAACAAGGCCGCCGCCGAAAAATATATCATCCCCGTCAGTTCCGGCATAATAGCCGGCGAGTCCCTGATGGGAGTTGCCATAGCGCTGTCGGACGCGCGCGGTATGTTCGGCGCCTTCCTGGCGCCGGTAAAGCCGCTTATCGCTTCGGTCAAGGCCGCGCTGCGCCTGCCCTGAGAAACAGTCAGGGGAAACGAGGGCCCGGGAAACCGGGCCTTTTTTCATCTGACGCCGGGTATTTAGAAATTTATGGAAATGAGTCTGTTTTTTTGATATCCTATACAGGAACACTGCGGGGTCGTGGTGTAGCTGGTTAACACGTCGCCCTGTCAAGGCGAAGATCGCGGGTCCGAATCCCGTCGACCCCGCCAAATTTTCTTCTCGGAAAATTTGGCAGCATTTAAATCCGCTAGACCGGCTAGCGCCCGCAGTTTCTCCGCCGGAAAATTAAGTTTTAATTTTATTTTCTTCCCGCCTATAATTAAGTTCGAACCGATATTTTTCAATATTTGCAGGTTCTCCTCGGGTTTTCCGGAAACTGCGGACTCTCCGGCGAGAACCGCGGTCTTGTAGAAGCCCATAAGCGGTTCGAACCGTCTTAAGGGCCCGCCATGTTTTCCAGTCTGGCATAAAAAAAGCGCCCTTCCCGGGGAACTTTTTATTTATTCGTCGCTCAACCTGCAGCCATTTTTGTATTATTACCGGGAGATCGAATTTAAGTGTGGTTAAGGGAGGGCATAATGGAAAAATCGAAGAAAGTTAAGGTTATCGGAGCGGGCATAGCGCTGGCGGCCATCGCCGCCGCTGCCACGTATTTTTTAACAGGCAAGCGCGGGGTTGAAAACCGCGCGAAGATAGCGGCCTGGACGCTTAAGATGAAGGGCGAAGTGCTTGAGAAGATGAAGAAGGTGGAGAAATTGAACAAGGAAGCCTACTACGCCCTGGTGGACGAAGTAGCGGTACGCTACGCGCGCGCGGAACGCGTGGGAGCCTCGGAGATGAAGCACCTCACCGAGGAGCTCAAAGGCGCCTGGTCGCACATCAGCAAGCAGATAGCTAAATAAGCCGTCCGCTTACGCACGGAAAACACGCTGCACGGCGCGTTTTCTTTTTCAGCCGGCAAAAGTGTAGTATTTAAACATGGAAAACCTGGCAGAGATCTACTGCCCCGCCTTCTTTCGCGAATGGGGCCCCGCCAACGCGGACTATATCCGCTCGGCCGGGCTAGTGGCGGATGCGGTGAACGAAGTTTTCCGCCCGCAAAGCCTGGCCGACCTCGGCTGCGGCTGCGGCGTTTATAGCCATCTTTTCAAGCTCAAGGGCGTTAAAGTGCTTTCAATAGACGGGGCGCTCCCCCCTCCCGGAGAAACCTTCCCGGTGGAGATAATAAAGCGCGATCTTACGGTCCCGTTAGAGAACGCCTGGGGGAGTTTCGACCTGGCGCTCTGTCTGGAAGTAGCCGAGCACATCCCCGGGGAACTGGCCGACGTCTTCCTTAAGAACATCACGACTTTCAGCGGCAGGCTGGTAATGTCGGCGGCACCCCCGGGCCAGGGCGGCACGCACCACGTGAACGAACGCCCCCGGCGCTACTGGGCGCAGAAGCTGGCCGGCCTGGGCTTCGCTTACAACCGCCGCGCCTCGGGGCGGGTGCTTAAAATACTGGAACGGGAGCGCCCGCCATTCATGTGGATGGCCAATCACATAGGCGTTTACGAAAAGGCAAAGAACCAAAAAGACCTAAGACACGGCCTGCCTTTCGCTCTTTCCCTTTAGCCCTTATTTTTCTAATCCCTTATATAATGGCAGGTATAGCCGCCAGGATGTTTTTTTAAATAATCCTGGTGATAGCCCTCGGCCGTCCAGAACTTTAAGGCCGGGACTATCTCGGTGGTTATAGGCCGTTTCCACAGGCCGGAGGCCTGCGCGCGCGCCTTTGCGGCTTCCGCCTCGGCCTTCTGAGCCGGGCTGTGGTAGAAAATAGCCGAGCGGTACTGGCTGCCCGCGTCGTTGCCCTGGCGGCCGGGGGTGGTGGGGTCGTGCATCTTAAAAAATATGTCCAGGATGGCGCCGTAAGCTATCCTGCCCGGGTTAAATTCTATCTGTATGCTCTCGGCGTGGCCTGTGGCGCCGGTTTTAACATCTTCATATGCAGGATAGTCCGTCTTACCGCCGGTATAGCCCACCGTGGTTTTAATCACGCCGGGCAGGGCGCGCAGTATTTCCTGCATGCCCCAGAAACAGCCGCCGGCAAGCGTCGCGGTTTCGGTTACAGCGGTATTTTCCATTTTCTTTTTCCTTTTCGCAGCGGCTCCGGCATAAGCGCCACGGCAAAGAAGCGTTACCAGGGCCAGCGCCAATATCTTTTTACAGCGAGAACTGCTCATAATGTATATGGTTTTTGGGAACGCCCAGGCCGGGCAGTTCCGCACGCAGGGCGGCCATCATGGGGGGAGGGCCGCACAGGAAAGCGTCGCGCCCTGCGAGGTCCGGCACCAGGCGTTTAAGCCGGTCGGAGTCCACGCGGCCTTTTTCACCGGGCCAGGCGGGGTCGTCCGAAAGTATGTGAACCGCCTTGAAAAAACCTGTTTTTTCAAGTTCAGCCAGTTCTGCCCCGAATGCTATATCCTTGCGCGTCTTGTTTAAAAAAACAAGGACGCAGTCTTTCTTTTGGGCGGCAAGCCCGGCGGCTATGGCGCGCAGCGGCGTTATGCCTATACCGCCGGCCACCAGCAGGGCTTTATCCGTGCGCATTTTACCGGCGGTAAACACCCCGTGCGGGCCGTCAATTATTACCGGCGTTCCCGCCTTGAGCTCCGCGTGCAGCCTGACGGTAAAATCGCCGAGTTTCTTTACGCTGAAGCGCAGCTCCTTGCCGTCGGGCGGCAGGGAAAAAGAAAAAGGGTGGGCCTGGAGTTTAAAGCCGGCCGCCCAGAAGCGCAGCAGGGCGAACTGCCCCGGCTTCACCCGGAAATTTTCCAGGCCTCTGCCTTTTATATATACGGACATAACGTCCGCCGTTTCCATAACCGTACGGTCAACCGTAAAGGCGTGCTTTTTGTACAGATACAGCGGGCGCAGCAGGCGGTACCACAGGATATTGGCCGCGGTAAAAGCGAGCAGCGCGTACCAGGTCCAGGCGAAATATTGAACCTGCAGGTCCCCGCCCAGCTCCAGCTGGTGGCCGATGGACAGCGCCAGCCCGGCGTAAGCGCCGAGGTGTACGGTATGCCAGGTTTCATAACCAAGGCGCCTGCGCGCGAATGGCAGGGACAGGAACACGGCGGTGAGTATAAGCAGCTCCCCGGCCGCCGCGGGGATTATGTCCTCCCATTTCAAGATGGCCAGGTACTGCGTAAAGAAAGAGTTGCCGGTCTGCAGGGCGTGATGCAGCGCCAGCAGCGGCGGATGAACCAGCAGCGCCAACGGTATTACCAGGCCGAAAACATGGTGATAGCGGGTAAGCCGGTCCAATCCGAACAGCGGCTCCAGCCACTTGGCGCGGGAGACCAGCAGCAGCTGTCCCATAACCCCCAGCGCGGCTATGATGCCGGCCAGCCGGCCAAAAGCCATAAGGATCCCGGCCTGGTCCTCAAAAAGGCTGCCTACCGGGGAGTTAAGGCAGTTTTGCCGCCAAAAAAAAATGGCCAGCAGCGCGCCTGACGGGAAAATAAATAAATAAATTTTTTTCACAAAAATAAAATCGGCGCCGCCTTAAAAGCCGGCGCCGGCCATGGTCTTTTATTCTATCTCTTTGAACTGCTCCCTGGGCTGGGAGCACACCGGGCAGGTCTTTATCGTAAGATCGTCCGTGGTATAGCCGCAGGTCTGACAGACCAGGAACTTCTTCTTGGCCTTCCAGGCGCTCAGGTCCGCGGAGGCCCTGGAGAAGAGCTTGGCGTGCGCCTTCTCGGTGGCCAAGGCGCCCTTAAAGCTCATAGCGGCCTGCTGGTTCTTATCCGCCTCGGCTTTCTTAAGGAAAGCGGGGTACATTTTTTTCGCCTCGTAGCTTTCGCCTTTCATGGCGGCCTTGATGTTCTCTTTGGTGGTTTTCACTTCAGCCGCTTTTACGCCGGCTTTGGGAGTGCCGCCCAGCGCCGTTATGGCTTTTGCGTGCTTGGCCGCGTGCAGGCTTTCGGAGAAGGCCGCGGCGCGGAAGAGGGCGGCTACGCCCAGGTAGCCTTCCGCGTCGGCCTTGACGGCGAAGGCTTCGTAGCGGGCCTTGGCGTTGGACTCGCCGTCAAAAGCCGTCTGCAGGTTCTCAAGAGTTGTGGCGGCCGGCTTAACCGCCGGTTTATCTCCGGCTAAGGCGGGCCCGGCCAGTACGGCCAGCGCGGCGGCCGCGAACAGAGATTTTTTTAGTTTTATCATTTTATTCTCCTTAACTTTATGTCTGAATTATACAATTTCAGCGGAATTTAAAATCAAGCTTTATATCCGGATGCAGGCTGCGGCTTACCGGGCAGGCCTTCATGCATGCCAACAGTTTTCCCCGCTGCCCGGGAGTAAGGCCCGCGGGCGGCACCACCACCCCGCTCAGCCTGCCGATGCGGCGCGGGCTTTCCCGCATATGTTTTTCTATTTCGAAGGAAGCGCTTCCCTGCAGGGTAGCGCTGAACGCCTTCTATTCCTACAGGGATCATTCGGGCGGCAACTACGCCCTGCAGAGCGCGACCAGTTTCAGGTATTACCAGTTGGACTTAGGTCTTACCTACCGGCCATAACTACGGCGCAGCAGAAGTCTGAAAGTTTTAATTCCGATCGCTCAGGGCAGCCGGTCCAGACGATTTTTATAGACGTAATTGGCGCCCTGGTAGAAGGAGATCGCCTCCTCTTCCAGCGCTTTATCTTCCCCCGGGCCGGCTGTGATATTCTGGGCGGCCTCGTCCCAGTTGTAGGTCTTCAGATATTTTTTGGGGCCCAGCACGGCCAGGCGGCCGTCCTTGAGCAGGGCGATTTTTTGGTAGGTGGAGAGGAAAGCCCTGCCCCCGTTTTTAACGGCCAGAACGTCCCTGCCGAAGAACCGGCTCTCGTAAGGCACATTAAGCAGGCCAAGCACCGTGGGGGCCATATCAACCTGCGCCGTCAGAGTATCCACCTTGGCGGGCTTTATGTGCGAGGGCGAATAAATAAGCAGGGGAATGTGATAATTCCGGACCGGAATCTCGGTTTTGCCGGCTGAATTGGCGCAATGGTCGGCGGTGAAAATAAAAACCGTATCTTTAAACCAGGGCTTGGAACGCGCGGCTTTTAAGAATTCGCCTATAGCGTAGTCCGCGTATTTCAGCGCGCCGGTACGGCTGTGGGCGGAGGGCGGGATATCTATCTTGCCCCCGGGGTAGGTGAAAGGCCGGTGGTTGGAGGTGGTCATCAGCATATAGAAGAACGGTTTCCCGGTCCCGAAGTCCGAGTCGGCCTCTTTTATAGTTTTTGAGAACAGGTCGCCGTCGCACACTCCCCATACATTATCAAAAGTCACCTCGCCCTTTGAAAAATCCATCCGGTCCACTATACCGAAACCGTTGGCGGCATAGAAGGCGTTCATGTTATCAAAGTAGCCGTGGCCGCCGTATATGAATTTATTGGCGTAACCCAGGCCGCGCATGACAGAGCCCCACGAAAAGAAATCCCCGTTATCCGGGCGCTTGATGATGGAAGTGCCCGGCAGCGGCGGGATAGACAGTGTTATGGCCTCCAGGCCGCGCACCGTGCGGGTGCCGGAAGCGTAAAAACGGTTGAAGAAAAGGGATTGGTCCGCCAAGGCGTTCAGATTTGGAGTTATGCCTTTGCCTTTAGAAGCGCCGAAAGCATCCAGGTACTCGCCGCTCAGGCTTTCGCCGACTACCACCACCACGTTAAGTTTTTTTAACGGCCCGCTCGCCTTTATCTCGCGGGTTATAGCCCGGCCTTCGCCGGAGAAAACCGCGTCCATGCCGGCCAGGCCGGCGCGCAGCTCCATAAAAACCTTGTCCGTGTCCATGGTCGCGTAGAATTTATCGTAGGAAAGTTGGTTATTTATAAAAGCCGAACCGAAAGCGTAAAGCCCGTTCATGGCCACTTCATTCGAATATTCGTTCTTTGAAACCTGCGCGAACCGGCCGTCCAGGAACAAGAAGCAGAGTACGGGCACCAGGAGCACCGGCAGCGCGCAGGCGAGACGGCGGCGTAGCGGGAGCGGCGCCGAAAAAGCTGAGGCCAGACGCCTGCGGAACAACCAGAGCGCGCCCGCGGCCCCGGCGGCCACCAGCGGCAGCACCACCGGCAGATTATAGGACTCGCGTATATTGCCGATCACCTCGCTTGTGTATACCAGGTAATCCACCGCTATAAAGTTATAGCGCACTCCGAACTCGTAGAAGAAATAATATTCCGCGGCCAGGTTGAAGGCCAGCAGGAAGGCGCTTATAAAGAAAGCTGCGTGAACGGCAAGCCGGTGGATAGCCGCGCAATAAACCTTTTCAGGCAGGACAAGCAGGTACAGGGCGAGCGCCGCCCCGGCGTAAGAAAAAGCCGCGCAGTCGTAAAGCAGGCCCGCCGCGAACATTTTAATCAAAACCCAAAGCCCGCCGTCCAGCTCGGGCCACGCCAAAGCCAGCAGCGTCAGCCTGGTCAGCAGCGAAAACCCCAGGAATAATATAAAAAAATCGAGAACAAGACCGCGCCGGTCTTTGGCCATAGGCTATATTTTACTACACTTTACAAACCGGGATTTACCATCCGGTCCCACGCCGGTTATTTCATATAATAGAAATGGCGAATACCTTTATGCAGGGGAAATAAAAATGGGACTATTTTCAACAAAACCGGAAATAACGGTAGTGATACCCGCCTACAACGAAGAGGCCGCGATAGGCCCGGTGATACAGGGAGTGCGCCAAGCGCTTTCCTCGCAGGGCCTGAAGTTCGAAATAATCGCGGTGGACGACGGGTCCTCCGACGGCACGGCGGCGGCTGCGGCGGCGGCGGGCGCCAAGGTTATCCGCCATCCCGTAAACCGGGGTTACGGGCGCTCCCTTTTAAGCGGCATTGAAGCCGCCGACTACGCCTGGGTAATGATAATAGACGCGGACGGCTCCTATCCGCCGGCCGAAATATTAAAACTCCTGCCGGACATCCCCGCCTTCGACATGGTGGTGGGGGCGCGCCAGGGCCCGCTTTTCTGGGGCAGCTACAGCAAGGCCCTGATGCGCTGGACCTATCTCAGGCTGGCACGCTTCGTAGCCGGAGAGCAGATCCCTGACGCCAATTCAGGGTTGAGGATATTTAAAAAAAGCGCGCTGGCGGATATGCCCGTCATCTGCTTCGGCTATTCTTTTACTACCACCATGACGCTCTCCTTCCTGGTTTCAGGGCGCTTCGTGAAATTTACGCCTATAGAATTCGCGGAGCGCGTGGGCAAGTCCAAGGTAAAGGCCGTGCGCGACGTGCTGCGCACCCTGCAGATCATGACGCAGGTGATCCTCTATTACAACCCCCTAAAGCTGTTCGCGGCGCTCACTTTCTGCGCTTTCCTGCTGGCGGCGGTTTTCAACTCCCCTACGCTGCTTTTAATTTCGGTCATCCTTTTCTGCGCCGGCACCGCCATAGAATCGCTGCGCGTGCGCTCCCGCATAAAATAGGACTACCGGCATGACCGACACGATAGTTCGCCCCCCCGCCACCCTAAAAAAAACTTTCCTGGCCGCAACGGGGACCGCGCTTGTCATAAGGCTCTGCTTCCTGTTCTTCTGGACGGGCACGCACCTTAATTCGGACAGCGGGGAATACCTGGCCATAGCGGGGAACCTTGCGGCGTCGGGGGCCTACTCCATTGACGGGACTACCCCGGACCATACGCGCGCGCCCCTGTACCCTTTCCTTATAGCAGCCGTTAAGAAGCTGTCCCCCGCGCCGGGACTGCGCGCCATACTGACCGCGCAATGCCTGCTGGATTCGTTAAGCGCGGGCCTGGTATGCCTGCTGGCGGCTGCTTTTTTTGGGCGCCGGACGGCCCTGCTGGCGGGTCTCGCGTACGCGGCTCACCCGGTTTTTACCGGGTTTACAGGGCTGATACTGTCCGAAACGCTGTTCATGTTTTTCTGGCTTTCGTTCATGTGCCTGCTGGCTTACGCGCTGGAGGGAGCCAAGCCCCGGCTCTTCGCCGCCGCGGGCGCCGCGCTGGGCCTTGCCGTGCTTACGCGGGCAGCGCTGCTGTATTATCCGGCCGCGCTGCTGCCGATCATTTACTTCTCCCGAGGCCCTTTCAAGAACAGGGCGCTGTGTCTTGTCTTGGCGCTGGCGGCCTTCGCCGCCGCGCTGGCCCCCTGGACCATACGCAACGAAGTTCAATTCCGCCGTTTTCTGCCGGTCTGTACCGGCGGGGCCCTGGCCACCTGGTTCGGCTCAGTACCGGAATTTAACGACAACGCCGGCCTTTACTCTATCTGGCCGGGCGGGGATGTTAAATCCTTTGAAGCGGAGGCGGCTATATTAAAGGTTGCGAAGGAAAACTGGAGGACCAACGCGCCGGCCATTATTAAGTTCCTGCCTAAAAAACTGGCAAAATTCTGGATAACCAGCCACTCCTCGGTATTTGACGTGGTCAAACCCAACTCGTATTACCTCAAGAACGGCCTGGTAAGTGTTTTTATTTTTAAAGCCGCGCTGCTGGCGCTGCAGACCGCCATTTTGATCGGCGGGCTCTGGGGCTTGTGGGCGCTGCGCGCGGACTGGCGGCGCCTGCTTATGCTCTTAATGCCGGCGCTCTATGTTTCGGCCCATATCTTTAACGATTCAGGCCCGGCCAGGTACCACATCGCGGCGCTGCCGCCGCTGATAATACTGGGGCTGGGCGCCTTTGAAAAAATTCTCTCAGAAAAAAAGGCGGCGGCAAGCTCCGGGAAAGCGGGATAAAAGCCGGCGCCGGCCGCCAGGGACCAAAGATTTGTATTAAAAGCTACTCCTGAAACGGCTTAAGGCAGTCGGGGGAATCGTTAGCGGGGTCATTCACAGCTTCGGAGAGACGGTAGGCGTGCATCAGGGAAGAGTCGTAGGCGCGCAGCAGGGGCAGCAGCGTTTCGCTGTCTTTGAATTTAGGGTCCAGCCAGAGCGCTTCGTGGCGCTTTTCCAGTATGACCGGCATGCGGTGGTGGACGGTGCGCACCAGGGCGCTGGCCGCCGCAGTTATTATAGCGAAGGTGCCGGTTTTTTCCTCATAAACCCCGGCCATGCCGAAAATGGATTTATCCCGCATTTCAAAGCGGTAGGGGGCCCTTACGCCGGCGGAACTCTGCCACTCGTAAAAGCCGTCGGCCGGGATGATGCACCGCGCATGATAAAAAGCGGCGCGGAAAGCCGGCCGCGAGGCTATGCCCTCTGCCCGGGCGTTTATAAAACCTTCGCGCTCCTGCCCTACCGCCTGGGCGGGAACGGCGTTTTCGGAAAATTTATTTTCGAGGATGTTGCCGGCGGAAAAAAGATTTACGGCGGGACCGGGGCCCGTGGCCCAGGCGGGGATGAACCCCCATTTAAACAGTTTAAGACCGCCGTGGCAGACTACCGGGGTCACCGCGCCGGGAGCGATGCTAAAGCTCGCCTTCCAGTTGAAAGGAGGAGGTTTTATACCGAAACGCTTTACAGCTTCAGCTAAGCCAAGAGTCTGAGAGTACCTGCCGCACATATTCCCCCCCAGGGAATTACTACTTCCCAAGCCGCCCGGCGGCCTTGTTAACCTCGGACGCAAGCCTGTCAAAATCCACAGGCTTCGGGATTATCGGTATTTCCGCCGGTATGCCCGCGTCCTCTATTGCCATTTTTGTCGCCCCTCTAACCATTATGACCGGTATGCCGGCGAGCGGCGGGTACATACCCGGCATGGCTGTCATTGAGTCGCCCCGCATCTCCGGCATGTGCATATCCGTTACTATCAGGTCCGGGCGGCTTGTAAGGGCGTATTTAACCAGTTCCTGGCCGTTTCCCGTGGTAACGACCTCGTGGCCCAGATCGGACAAAAAAGAATTAAGCAGTTCGCGCACGGTTCGCCGTCCGCAACTCTGATAATTTTCACGGATAGGGCCTTATGGGGATTATAGCAATTCTTTTTCCAGGTACGGCAATTTTGCGGTATAAGCAAAAAAGCGCCGCCTGCAGGTGCCAGGAGGCGCTTTCAATGAACCTGCGATTTTTAGACAGCCGTTTTCAGCCGCGCTATACGGTCTTCCAGCGGCGGGTGAGTGGCAAACAGCCCGAAGAACCTTTTAGGTTTGCCGGCAATTTTCAGGGCGGCCACGGAAGCGTTATTCGTAAGGTCAGCGTACTGCGTGGTGCGCCGCAGCGCCTCAAGCGCGCCTATCATTTTTTCACGGCCTGCCAGACGCGCGCTGCCGGCGTCGGCGCGGAACTCCCGCCACCTCGAGAAGGCCGCCACGGCTATCATGCCGAAAGCGCTCAGCACTATCTCGAGGGCCATGACTATAAGGAAATTCATCCAGGTACCGGACCTTTCTCCGTCCTTTGAGCGTGTAATAAAGAACGCTATCACGCGCGCCAGGAACATCACGAATGCGTTTATCACGCCCTGCAGCAGCGTCATGGTCACCATGTCCCCGTTGGCGATATGGGAGATCTCATGGCCGAGCACGCCTTCTAGCTGGGAGCTGTCCATGCTGGCCAGCAGGCCCGCCGACACCGCCACCAAAGCCCTGCTTTTCGTGGGCCCGGTGGCGAAAGCGTTGATCTCGGGGCTGTCGTAATAACCGACTTCCGGCATCTTAGGGAGGTTGGCCGCCTTGGCGAGGTTGTGCACCGTCTGCACAAGAGAGGCCAGCGCCGGGTCTGAGGTGTTGGGGTCAATAACCTTTACCCCCATCATCCATTTGGCCATTATCCGCGAGAGCCCCAGCGAGATGAAAGCGCCGCCCATACCCCAGACCAGGCAGAACGCCATCAGTGAACCGTAATCTATGCCGCTCGCGCTCAGGTACGGCCGGACGCCGAGTATATTCAGCGTTAAAGACAGCGTAACCAGTATAAGCGCGTTGACCGCCAGGAACAAGAAAATTCTTTTACCCATTTTGAACATAGATCCTCCGTCCGCTTCATCGTTCATATTTTAGCAAAACCGGAAGGGGATAAAAGTACGCCGCGTTTTTTGCTATTATTTGTTCCATGCGGCAGGGAGGAAAAGATGAATAATAAAATAAGGTTAATTTCGGCGGCGCTGCTGTTGTCTTTTACCGTGAACGGCTGGTGCGGCGGCAAGAAGATAGTCTGCGTCCTGAACCTGGAAGACAAATCCGGCCAGCACGGCAGCTGGCGGAATATTGGCACGGGCATAGCCGAAATGATGGTTACAGCCCTGTCCGACACTAAAAAATATACTTTAATAGAGCGCAGCAAGCTGGACGCGGTGCTGGAAGAGCAAAAGTTGGGCGCCTCGGGCGCGGTAACGGCCCAGACCGCGGCCAAGATCGGCCGCCTGCTTGGCGCGCAGTACATCATAACCGGTTCGGTAACGGAGTTCGGCATAAAGGATTCCAAAATAGGCGTGGGCGGTCTTGAAAAAGTGCTGCCTTTCGGCGGCGGAGCCAAGATGTCTAAAACCAAAGCCCGCGTGGTAATAGACGTGCGCGCCATAGACGCCACCTCCGCCCAGATAACGGCCGCGGCCAAGGGCGAGGGTGAAAAGTCCAGCGCCGAGTTCTCGGGCAACGTCAGCATAGCCCCCAGCTTCGACTTCGGCAAAGAAGGCTTTGACGAGACCATACTGGGCAAGGCGGCCCGGAAGGCCGTGGACGACGTGACCAAAGAGCTGAGCAAAAAGTTCGACGAGGGCGGTTCCGTGTCGGTGAAAATAATCAAAATAACCGGCAGCCAGATCTATATAAATTCCGGCGAAGCCGACGGCGAGAAGACCGGGACCGTCTATACCATATACCGCCCGGGCGAAGATATGACAGACCCGGACACCGGGGAATCCCTGGGCTCGGAACTGGAAAAGGTCGGTACGGCCAAAGTGGTAAAGGTCAACCCTAAATACTCCATAGCCGAAACCAAGGCCATGAACGTCAATAAGACAGATATACTGAAAGCCGGGAAATAACCGGCTTGCCTGGAAAGCGCGAAAAACCGGGGCCTAAAGCCCCGGTTTTTTCAGGAGCGCAACTCACATGAAAAAACCGGATTGGAACGCGGCGCGGGCATTGTTCCCCGCGCTGAAAAAATACACGTTCGTGAACGCCGCGGGCGGCGCCCCGCTGGCCCGCCCCGTGGCGGCAGCGGGGGCCGCCTACTACAGCGAAGCCCTGGCCCACGGCGACGCCTGGTGGGCCACGTGGCTTGCCCGCATGGAAGAAACGCGGCGGCTCCTCGCCCGCTTCATCGGCGCCTCGCCGGCCGAGATAGCCTTTACGCTCAACACCTCGCACGGCATGAGCCTGGTGGCCGGCGCTTTGAAAGGCCGCGGCACGGTGCTCACCATGCACGACGAGTTCCCCTCCTCCACCCTGGCCTGGCTGAACGCCGGCTATAAATTAAAATTCGCGGAACCTGAAAACGGAAGGTACACGCTCGAAAATATGGAGCGCCGCCTCACCAAGGACGTAAAAATACTTGTAACGAGCTACGTGCAGTACCGCACCGGTTTCCGCCAGGACCTGGAGGCGCTGGGGCGCCTATGCCGCCGCAGGGGCGTTATCTTCGTGGTGAACGCCACACAGGCGCTGGGCGCCATGCCGGTGGACGTTAAAAAAGCGGACATAGACTTCATGGTTTTTTCCTGTTTTAAGTGGACCATGGCCGGCTACGGCGCGGCCGGGCTTTACGCTTCGAAGAAATATCTGTCCACGATAAAATTCCCGGAGGCCGGCTGGCGCAGCGTGGCCGCGCCGGAGGACATGGACAACAGGGCAAGGACACTGAAAAAGGCGGCCTCCGCGGTAGAGGCGGGCTGCATGCATTTCCCTAATATCTTCGCGCTGGGCGCGTCCCTGAAACTGCTGTCGGGCCTGGGCGTTAAGAATATTCAGGCGAGGATATTAGAGCTGAACGACTACATGCTGGAAGGCCTGACCGGCATCGGGGCGCGGACGGCCACGCCCCTGGACCGGAGCTGCCGTTCAGGCATAACCATTATAAAGTGCCGCCGCCCGGCCGGGGCCGTGGAGAAACTGGCGCGGCGCGGCATAATGACCGCCGCCCGCGGCGAAGGCATACGGGTCTCGCTGCATTTTTATAATAACCGGCGGGATATAGACAAACTTATAACCGGGCTTAAAGCGCTGGGAACGCTCGTATGCCAAAATTCTCCGCGATAGACTTTGAGACGGCCGGCCTATTATCTATAACGACAAAAAGCGCGGCGTTTTTTTACGATTTCTCAGAAATTACCCCGCGCCCGGTGCTGCCGGGAGTTAGGGAGTTAAACTACCTCTTCCATCAGTCTTCGGCCGGGGCCGGCTCGATAGCCTGCTTGACGCCGAACGCGGGCGCGGAGGGCGCAGGACCGGGCGCAATTCGCCGGCGCCATAAAGGTCCAGGTACTGCGAACGCACTCCGGCGCAGCCAGCGGATAGAGCGCAACCGGCGCATTCCGGGGGTTTTATTTTGTCAATCTCCATGTTTTTCTGGTTCTTCAGAATATATGAGTCTATGGACGCGTATTCAAAACCTTTCATGTAGCAGAGTGGAATATCGTCTACCAGAAAATTTATCCCGCTGCGTTCACACACGCGCGCGGCGGCGGCCAGATGGGGTTCTATCTGTTTGAATTCAGGGACCAGCAAAAGCCTTTTTTGCACCTGTCCGAGAATGCATACCATATTGAACAGTACGTTAAGCAATCCGGGGAAATTTTTGGAGATAAAAGCCGCGTAGGCTTCCATCGTATTGTAGTTCAGGGAAGTAATCACCATTAACAGGCAGAGTTTTTTTTCCCCTCCGAGACGGACCAGGTTTTCTATGCCTTTCAGCCGCTGCTCATGCGACCCCCTGGTCTGGGTAATACGGTCGGCAAGGCCCGGGAGATGGGATGGAAAGTTGACATGGAACGTGGTTACTCCGGCGTCAAGAAGGGACCTGGTGAGTTCCAGATCGGCAAGCCGCATTCCGTTCGTGCGCAGAAGCACTTTTTTGAAACCTCTTTTCCTGGCAAAACGCACAAGGCCCGGCAGCTTGTCAGCCAATGTGGGCTCCCACAGACCGATTCTCAGCGTGTCGGCCCCGGAAGCCAGCAGTTGGTTTATCTGACTGCGCGGGGAACGAAGATTGGTACGAAGATTGGTGTGGACATTACTGCAAAACAGACATTTCTGGTTGCAATGCTTGGCCAGATCCACTATCGGATATACGCTGCTTATCGTTTCATGTTTCTTAGGTTTCATAAAAACATCCTGCGTATAAACCTGATCTTTATAGCAGCATCAGCGGCTTGAGATAGAGGTAAGGGCTGTCAGCGGGAACTCTTTCCTTGTTTCGCTGTTGTCCCTGCCTGTAAATTTTCAAAAAGCCACCCCCACCTTTATTTCATCTATAGTACAAAAAGTCGGGGCGGGTTCTATTATAAAAATAAAAAAAATAACAGGCCGGGTGGGCTGGCGAAATTCAATTTCATGCACTATACTATCTGCATGACACCCTTAAGATTCATGCCCAAAATTCTCGCGGCGGCGATATTTCTGCCGCTTTTCTCCGCAGCAGGGGTAAAAGCCGGAGAGATGTCGTTTGACGGTTCCTCGCCCAGCGCGGGGCTCTCGGTGGATTCTATTAAGGCGCAGGCCATGGGAGATAGCCGGCTCCCGGTCCCATCCACTTACGTCCCGAATACCGAGCTTACCAACTTCTGGGGAAACCTGAACGAGAACACCAAGGACAAGCTCTGTAAGGCCGCTAATATTAAGGTGAACCAGAACGCCAATGTGCTGGAAAAGATAGGCATAGAAGGCGGGATAAAGCGCCAGTTCAAGGCTTACCCAGACCAGCGTCTGGCGCTTATCGATGAAATAAGCCTTAAACTCAACGCAACCCTGGGAACCGAACTGCTGAACGTCCCCGATGTGGGCGGCGTCAGCGTCTCAGTATCAGGCGGACTGGAAGGGCGCTCGGTGGTGGTGAGGCCGCTCGACAACAATAATTATTGCAAGAACCTGGCTACGCTGGTAAAGCTTTACGACATGAAGCTGGTCCTTCCGATAACCGCCAAGCGCATCAACGGGATGGCTGTCGGCGAGATCTGGAAGCTGCCCGTAGTGGTGCGCTACAGCTTCGGCGTGGGCGTGGGCGCCAATATCGCCCAGGCGGTTACCGTTTCCATAGGCGCCAGCGAGACCAAAGAGCGCAAACCTACTATCAGCCTGTACAAGATGGACGCTAATACTATCCGCGCGCGGTTCCGCGTGGACCACGTCACCGTCAAGAGCGTTGGGGTGCAGGCCAATACCATAGATATCCCGGCCGGCGACATCGGCGGGATGAGCGGCGAAGGCCTGATAGCCAACACGGTGAACAGGACCCTGGCCAGCCAGATCAACAAGTTCATAGCCTTCAAGCTGGGCTACAGCTACGTCCGCGTAAGCGGGCAGAAGCTGCTGCTCGAATTCTACGTGGACCCGAACAACCAGGAACAGGTGGAGAAGCTGGCCGAGTTCGCAAAAGGCAACCTGGGGACCATCGAGAAGTTCATAAAGATGGGCCTGCGCTTCGACCAGTTCGCGGAAGATACCACCGCGGAGAGCGGCGTGGGCGAGATAGCGGACCTGGCTAACCAGGTGGGGGCTCAGCTGGGCTCAAACAACACCTTCGCCGGCACCGACCATTACGACTCACACGGGCACAACTTCAATATAACAATCCCCGTGATCCATTCGCACCAGAGCAGCTGGACCTCGGCTTATCACCGCTACCAGTCGCTTA
>JAVHRY010000030.1:0-4180 GCA_036171915.1 Elusimicrobiales bacterium
CAGTATGCCGACCGGCGGCTGGTACCATGCGAGCAAGCACGCGGTGGAGGCTTATTCGGACGCGCTGCGGCTCGAAGTGGCCCAGTTCGGGATAAAGGTGGTCCTTATCGAGCCGGGGCCCATTAAGACGGAGTGGGATAATACGGCGCTGGTGAACCTGGAAAAATATTCCGGTTCCGGGGTTTACGGGCCGATGGTTAAACGGATCACGGAGAAGTTCAGGGCGGGCTACCGGAGCGGGGCCCCGGGGCCGGAGGTGGTGGCGGCGGTGATACTTAAGGCTCTGGAGGCCAAGTGCCCGGCCGCGCGCTACCCCGTGCCTTTCAAGGCTTCGTTTATTTTATTCCTTAAATGGCTGCTGCCGGACAGGGTTTTGGATTGGGGGATAAGGCGGACGCTGGGGGCGTAGAGGGAACGGCGGATTTCTACTCATATTATAGAAGCATACTCCGGGCCCTGCCGCGGGCAAGGTCCGCGGAGGCCGGGCCGCGTCCGGGCTTTGTATTTTTACGGGCGTTTGCGGTGTAGAATAAGCAGGGACAGTAAGAAACGGATAATATGGACTCAGCCGCGGCGATAAACGAACTCATTGAGGTGCACTCCGAAAAGGCGTACGCGGACGCCTATCGATTGACCGGCAACCAGGCTGACGCCTGTGACCTGGTGCAGGAAACATTTTTAAGGGTCATTAAAAAAGCGGAGCAGTACGATCCGGCCTTTGATTTCGGCGGCTGGCTGCACCGCGTGCTCTTCAGGGTCTATCTGAACGGCCGCAGGAGCACGGCAAGACGTCGCGAGGTCCCTTTGGAACCGGTTTATGCCGATGACACCGCTGGCGCGGAGCGACATTCCGATCCGGCTGGTTCGCCAGATAAAATAATGGAAAACAATGAGCTGCGCGCTAGGATCGTGCGGGCGCTGGACGCACTGTCTCCGGACATGCGCGCCTGCGTGGTGCTCGTGGACATCGAAGGCAGCGACTATGAGCAGGCGGCCGAAACGCTTGGCTGGCCTGTCGGAAGCGTGTCGGGCAGGCTTTTCCGCGCAAGAAGGATCCTGCGCGATATACTGGGACAAGCCGAAGGGGAGTAAAAATGATCTGCGCATTGATAGAGAGTCTTTTTGACCTGTACCTGGACAACAGGCTTATGCCGTTCCAGGCCCGCTGGGTCGAGTCCCACCTGGCCTCCTGCCCCGTCTGCGCCGCCAGGCTCGCGCTATGCAAAAAGATCTTGCGGGAGCTGCGGACTCTTTCAACGCCGCCGGTCCCTGCGGCCTTTAAGGCCGAATTAAGGACAGCGCTGCTTAACGCAAAAAAACCCGCGTATTCTCCGGACTTTGATATAGACACCGACTTCGTGCCGCGTCTGCAGCCTTCATTATCTTTCGCTTTCAGTTTCCTGGCCTTTATGCTTTTTATTTCCGGCTCCGTGTTCGGCCCGGGCATTCCCACTCAGTCATGTTCAGACAGCACAACTTCCATCTGCGCGGCCAAACCTCCAATGAGGATAAATAAATGACCATTCATACTTTTAAATCCTGGCGTTTCTGGGTCGGACTGGCGTTCATGTTTCTTGCCGCCTCGCTGCCGGTAGCGTTCTACCTTAGAACATATGATTCGGTGGCCATCAAGTATACGCTGATGCAGCTTGGCGCCTTTTTTGCGCTTACCGCCTGGCTGGCCGGCGGAGTAGCCGAAGAACGGTTCGAGATACCGGGAAAAGCTCTCCCTTTAATTGTTCTGGCTGCGGGACTGTTTATCTGGAATGCCATACGGTTCTTCGCGTCCCCGTACCGAATTGCGGCGCTTGACGGGTTTATGACCCAGGAGATATTCCTGCTTTCCTTCATGCTTGTGCCGTTGAGTTTTTCGGAAATAGACCTGAAAAAGCTGGTCCTGGCGGCCGTCGGCGCCTGGGCGGTAACTCTCCTTTACGGGCTAGTACAGTATTCAGGGCTGGATCCGTTCATCTGGAAAGGCGCTTTCGGGGAAAATATATTTTCGACTATAGGCAATCCGGATTTATTCGCGGCCTACCTGATAATCTCCTCCCCGCTGGCGCTTGCTGTCATAGCTGACAGCTCTATGCAAAAGCCGCTGCGAATAACCGCCGGCTTGCTCTCGGTAATAGGCGGAATAGTAATTGTCATGACGGGGGCGGTTCCGGAAACGTTCATTTACCTGGCGATCCTGGCCGGGTTCATCATGCTGGCTTTGTTAAGAATGGAAGCGGCGGACCGCAGGCCGGCGATCCTGGCCGCGGTACTAGCCGCTGCGGCATGTATTGTGGCTTTTGCCCTCGGCGCTGCGAAACCGACGGCATTTTCCTCCGACAGTCAATCGGCCGCGGAGATAAGGAGATCTTCCTTCGAGATGGCGAAGAAAGCCGGTTTATCCGGCTCCGGTCCCGGCTCTTTCTGGATATACTACCCTCCTTTCCGGTCGGAGAAACAGATAGTTTTGCACCACCGGCACAATATAGAGACCGGCCATGCCGGCAATGAACCGATAGAGCAGTGGATCGAGGGCGGGTTAGTGGGAATGTCTCTATGGCTGGCGATATTCGCTGTCACGCTTTATAAAGGGTTTAAAACGGCTGCTCCGCGCGAATTTTCCGGTTATGCCTGCGCCCTGTTCGTCTCCGTTGCCGGAAGCCTGGCGGTTTCGATGATATCGCTTAATTCTACCAGGAACCCGGTGGTAGGCTGGCTTATGTATTTCAACGCCGGCCTTCTGGCCATGCTGGCCGCGGGACCCGGCAAACCCGGAAAAGTGCTGGCGCTCCCGGCGCCGTCAGGCCGCTTGCGGTTTTTTTTCATGGCAGCGGTGGCCGCCGCCGGCTGCTGGGCGGCATATTTTCCGCTGATGATGTTCAGGTCCAATGGGGAGCACAATATCGGCATCTTCTTTTCAAAAAATGCGGAATGGGGCAACGCTATTGAAAAATTCGAGAAAGAACTTCCCGGCTCACAGACGTATATAATGGGGCAATATTTCATAGGCAATGTATTACAGGACTGGGGCAGGCCGGGGGACCTGGAGAAAGCCGCGGAGCAGTACCGGAAGGTAAGAAGCCTGGCCCCTGACTATGTGAACGTCAATTTCCAGGAAGCGAAAGCCCTTCAAAAACTCAATCGCCTTCCTGAAGCCATCGAACGCCTGGAAAAGCAGGTCCTGATCGACCCGGTCTGGGAAGAGGCCTGGCTGGCGCTCGCCGGTCTTTATAAAGAAACCGGCAATATGGAAAAGGCGAAAGAGGCGCAGGAAAAAGCCGGAAACGCGAAAGCCCTGTGGGAAGGCCGGACGGTTCCTGCCGCCGGGAACGCGGTCAGATACTCGGGCGGGATAGGTATAAAAGCCTTGTTCGACGACGGGACTTTTCTTGTGGAGGAGGTTGTTATCAACGGCCCGGCCGGCAAAGCCGGCATCAGACCCGGGGACCAGATACTTGAGATAAGCCCCCGGACACGCGAAAACTTTAAAAAATTCATCCCCCGTAAATTCACTCCGGAGCAGGCGGCCCGGGCGCTTACGGGGCCGCCCGAGACCAGGGTTACGGTGGTAATATTACCGAACGCGCGGCGTAGCGCCGCGTACCAGAAAGGGAATAAAAAATTCCATACAGGCAAAATAATTCAATTACAACGGGCGCGGGTGCGTTATATTCCGGGAAACCTTTTTCCCGACGCGGTCATCCGCATGATAGCGGAATCCCTGAAGTTTTAGCGCGGGGTACATTCCGCGGGAATCCCGGGAACAGTAATATGCGGCCCGGCTCAGCGGTGCGGCGCCGGGCTTTCCCTGTTCTGCAGCAGTTCGCCCGCGGACAGCGCGGCCTCGCCCAGCGAAGAGGCGCAGGCGCATGAAGCCGCGAACGCCGCCGCCGCGGTTATCACGCTGAAGGTCAGTTCCCGGTGTCTCATGCTTATAATATAGTGTGCGCCGGAGCGATGCTTAAGTGGCAGTTAGACGCCTCTTGACCCGGCCGCTCTTGTCTGTCGTTCCCTTAAATATATGACGTGTGGAAATAAAAAACCCGGTTTTAAACCGGGTTTTTATTTGTTAAGGAGAGCCGAAGTTATTTCATGCCGTAGACGTAGGGGGCTTTGTTGCCGGAGCGGTCTACTACCGCCCAGTAGGAAGCGCCTTCCAGGCGCAGGAAGAATATCCAGTTCTTTT
>JAVHRY010000031.1:0-4140 GCA_036171915.1 Elusimicrobiales bacterium
TAGACCCCGCGCACCTTGCCGGTTACGGCGGAGAGTTCCAGGAAGCGGGGGGGCTGCCCGGTGACGGGGTCACGCCAGGAGGCGGAGTCGTTTGAGTTGTCCCGGTTGTCGCCGAGCACGAACAGGGCGCCGGGCGGCACTTTTACGGGGGGCAGGTTGTCGCCTTGCAGGGTTTCCGCCGCGCGCGCGTAATAGGCGTAAACTTCAAACTGCGGCTCGCCGTTTAAATAAACTTTCTTGCCGCGGAGTTCCACGGTGTCGCCCGCCACGGCTATCACCCTTTTTACGGACTCGTGCTCCTCCCCTACGGGCGACCGGAAGGAAATTATTTCGCCGCGGCCGGGGGCGCGGAACCGGCAGGTTATTTTATCCAGTATCAGGTGGCGGCCCTTGGGGAGGGTCGGCGCCATGGAATCGCTGGCGATGTAGATGGGCTCCCCCGCCCAGCGGCGCGCCGCTAAAACGCAGAGGACAGTTATCACTATAATAAATGTCGTGCGTATAGGTTTCATATCTTTGGCCCCGGCAGCGCCACCGGGAGTCTCCCGGAGGGCCTGAAGGTCCCGCAAAGGGCTTCGCCGGCGGCGGCCATGGAGGGGGCTGTCATCCCGTAGAGGGCTATTATGTTATTAGCCTCCGGGTAGCCGGAAATGTCGTACGGGCTCATCAGGCTGAGGAGCACGGCGGGTTTGCCCGAAGCCAGCAGGGCGTGTATGGTCCGGCGCTGCGTGGCGTTCTGTGTCCCGGCCCACTGGAAGCTTCCTATTACCAGGATGTCCGTGTCCGCGGCCGCGGCCTTTATCTTTTTTATTTCTCCGCCGTTTACCCCGATCTCGAAAAAATACTGGCTTGCCTTGCAGCCGTTTTCAAGCAGAACGCGGTAAAGCGCGAGCGCGTTGTCGGCGAAGCGCTGCGGGGAAAAAATTATTACGGCTATCTTTTTGTCTTTCGGCAGCGGCAGCAGCCCGCCGTCCCGCGCCAGGGTGAGGGCGCGCCTTGAAAGGTCGCCGGTTATGTCCAGGTAGGCTTTGTCAAAAGGGGAGGAGGTTTCGGCGGCGCCGTACAAGCCGGCCGCGAGCTTGGCCGCGAGCACCTTGTAATACGCGTCGTTAAGGCGCGTTTCGGTTATGGCACCGGAGCGTACCTGCGCCGCTATTTCCCCTGCCGCGTCGCGCGGATCTCCTTTGCCGATGAGGAGAATGTCGGCCCCGG
Source organism: Elusimicrobiales bacterium (assembly GCA_036171915.1). Lineage (GTDB taxonomy): Bacteria > Elusimicrobiota > Elusimicrobia > Elusimicrobiales > UBA9959 > UBA9959. The sequence continues at coordinate 1,213 of JAVHRY010000031.1, forward strand.
CTTTAAGGGCGGCAGCGGCGGCGCGCCGTATGGGCAGCCTTGAGGTTATGGCTTTCATGTCCAGGCTGTCGGTTATCACGAGCCCTTCAAAGCCCAGTTCTTTCTTAAGCAGGCCGGCTATTATTTCCCTGGAGAGAGTGGCGGGGTTTTTTGCGTCCAGCGCGGGGTAAAGGATGTGCGCGGTCATTATAGCGGGTACGCCCAGGCGCACCGCCCTTTCAAAAGGCGCCAAGTGCACGGCCCGCAGTTCCGCGCTGGAGAGCCTTATTTCCGGCAGGGTCTTATGCGAGTCCTGGCCGGCGGCGCCGTGCCCCGGGAAATGTTTGGCTACCGCTATTACCCCGGCGGCTTTCAGGCCGTTTATAATGGCCCCTCCCAGCCGCGCGTCCCGGGCGGGGTCGGAGCCCAGCGAGCGTATGCCGATAATCGGGTTCCTGGGGTTGGTGTTCACGTCCAGTACCGGGCCCAGGGCCATGTTTATCCCGGCGCGCTTTAATTCCTTGCCGGCCAGGTAAAAAAGCGTGGCGGTATTGTTCTCGTCGTCGGCGGCGCCCAGCATCATGTTGGTGGGCAGCTCTACCAGGCCCAGCGTGGTGGGAATATAGACGCTGCCGCCCTCGTAATCCACGGAAATAAACAGCGGGGTCTTCCGGGGCGACGCGGCGGCGGCGGCCTGCAGCTTTTCCGTAAGCTTACGGGTTTCTTCAAGGGAATAGGAACCCCACTGCAGCTGCACCCCGCCCAGCCCGGTCAGGGCGGCCGCGGTGGCGGCGGAAATGTCCGAAGCGTCAACGGAAATCATCAAAAGCTGGGCCGCCTTCTCCTCCAGGGAGGGCTCGGCGGCCCTAAGCTGCGCCGTGCCCAGGCAAGCGCACAGCGCGGCGCACGTAAAGCGCGAAGCGTAAAGCGTAAAGCGAACTGCCGCTTCCTGCCCTTTGCGCTTCCCGCTTTCCGGTTTACGGGGTGGTTCCATCAAAAGTTTACTTTGCGAACTTGTAGCCGCGCCGGGTGGCCTGTTTGCGTATGGTGTCTATCATGGCCTTGTCCAGGGTATTGGCGGAGGACTGCTTCTTCTCCTCGGCGGCTATGTAGGCCTTGCGCCCGGCCTGCAGGCGGTTGATCTCTTCTTTTACCTTTTTACGTTCAGCCAGTTTCCCGTCTATATATTTATCCAGGGCGGGTTTATCCATTTTTTTCAGTTCTTCGGGCAGCTGGTCTTTTTTTATCTCGCTGCGCTTTACGGCGCCGCTCTCCACCGCCGATACTACATCCCACGAAGCCTCCTCCTGGGCGGCGGCCGGGGCCGCGGCCTTGTACGCCGCGCGGTCGGCGGCAAAGGAGCCGCCAGCGCCGGACGACAGAACGTCCATCTCTTTTTTTGAGGCCATTTTCGCCTGCCCATAAGCGCCGCGCGCTATATAGGTGGCGCTGAGCCGGGTGCTTAGCTGCGCTATCTCGTCGTCCTGCGGGGCGGCTATGGCGTAATTCTGCGCGGACTGGTCGATGTTGGCGTAGTCGCCTTCGGCGAGCTCCGCGCCGGCCTTCCACTGTTCGGCCATGCCCTGCTGGCGCGAGCCGCAGTAGATGGTGTTGACGAAAATGTTTTTCACCTTGGCTTTCGCCGCGGCTTCCTGGAAGCTTACCGGGCCCTGGGTGAACGGCTCATTGCCCGCTATGAAGATGGCCTTGTAAACGTCCGCTTTGGGGCTCCACTTAAGGCCGTCCACGGCGTCCCGTATAACCTGGCCGCAATATTCATCCCCGCCGTTGGTCTTAAGGGCGAAGAGCTCGCGGGCCACGCTGTCCAGGTCCGCGGTGAACGGCAGCACCTGGCGTATCCAGCCGCTCTCCCGCGAAAGCGAAGAATTGCCGTATTCGTAAAGCGCCACTTCTATCATGGGCTTGGAGCCGCTTTTCTCCGAAGACACCAGTTCGTTGACTATTTTCCAGACCTGCGTCCTGGCCTGGTTTATAAGCCCATCCATTGAGTTGGAGGTGTCCAGCAGGATGGCCACCTGCACCAGGGGCTTGGCTCCGTAATTGGCGGGCGGCGTTACCGCGGCGGCGGCGCCGTCTTTCCAGTTTTTCTCCACCGTGGCCGAGGCCGCGCAGAGGATTTTCCCGGTTTCAGTTTCCACTATGCGGGCGTTCACTTCGGTCCGGTCGTCCTTTACGTCGTTCAGGGTGCCGGTTACAACGGCGTCCGCGCCCAGCATTTTCCCCAGCTTCTTAACGGTCTCTTCGTCTATGGCGCCCGAGGCCTGGAGCTTCAGCTCCTCCATGACCTTTTTCATCAGGCCCCGTTCTATAAGGGTGATCTTTTTGTTTTGCGCCAGCAGCGTGGTGAGGCGTTCCTGTACCACCACCGGGCCTTCCGAAGGCTTTTCACTGGTATAGGCGAAAGCGAGCACGGCCAGCTTTATGCCGGACTGGTCTTTTACGCCTTCGGCAAGCGTGCCGGCCAGGCTTGAAAGTTCCTGGGCGGAGGGGGATTCTTTCTTCTGGGGCGGCTGGAACGCCTTGGCGTAAACCCCTGCGGGCGAAGCGGTCAGCGCGGCAAGCAGCAATATTTTAAGCATATGAGGGAACCCCCTGGACTTTAAATTTACTGACGAGAGTTAGGATACAAAATATTCAGCCCGGTATAAAAACAGCGCTGATAAAGTTTGTGCAAATAACATGAATTATGTCTTTTTGACAGTAGCCGTAAAAATAACGTAGGCTAAAGGTTGGGAATTAGAAATGGGGAACTATTTAAATTATTTAAAAGGCAGCATCGCAATCTTTATGGCGCCGCTGCTTATTGGTTTGGGCGGTCTTCCATCCTCCAATGCGGCCACGCTTTCCGGTAATGTTGAGGGGGTGCTTGACACTTCCGGCAGCCCGTACCAGGTAATTTCAAATCTGACGGTCGCTTCCGGAAAAACT
>JAVHRY010000032.1:0-4138 GCA_036171915.1 Elusimicrobiales bacterium
ATAGAGACCGAAGATACGGCTGTGGTGACGGTGCGCTTCCGTAACGGCGCGCTGGGCGTGATAGAGGCGACTACCGCGGCCCGCCCGAAGGACCTGGAAGGCTCTATTTCTATCCTTGGCGAGACCGGCGCGGTGGAGATCGGCGGTTTCGCCGTGAACCAGATGAAGACCTGGAACTTCACCAGTCCCGAGCCAGGCGACGCCGAAGTGATGGCTAAATATTCCGTTAATCCGCCCGACGTGTACGGTTTCGGGCACAAAGCATATTACGAGCACGTAGTGGACTGCGTAAATAATGACACGCGTCAGCTGGTGGACGGCATCGAAGGCCGTAAAAGCCTGGAGCTGATAGCCGGCATCTACGAATCCATAGAAACAAAACGGGAGGTGAGCCTGCGCTCGCGTCCCAAGAAGACCCGCTTGGGGGGGCATTAAGATGGGCAAGCCGGAAATCAAGCTCGCGGGGATAGCGGACGTCAAGTTCGGAGAAGGCGTAAAAGTTGTGGGGCCCTCCAACCTTTACGGCTGCGAGATAGGCGACGGAACGTTCATAGGTCCCTTCGTGGAGATACAGAGGTCGGCTGCGGTAGGCAAGCGCTGCAAGGTGCAGTCTCACGCTTTCATCTGCGAACTGGTCACCATCGGCGACGACTGCTTTATCGGTCACGGCGTCATGTTCATCAACGATACTTTCGCCTCCGGCGGCCCCGCCGGAGGACGTAAGGAAATGTGGAAGCCCACCAAAATAGGAGATAATGTTTCCATAGGTTCTAACGCCACCATACTTCCGGTCAGTATAGCGGACGGCACGGTGATAGGTGCCGGCGCCGTGGTGACAAAGAATATTATAAAGCCCGGAATATACGCCGGTAACCCGGCGAGGCTTATAAAGGAACTTCCAAAATGAGCCAGCAAGTTAAAGTCCCTTTTGCCGATCTGCACGCCCAGTACCTCACTATAAAGAAGGATATCGACGCCGCTATCGCGGAAGTAATAAAAACTTCCGCCTTCATCCGAGGGCCTTACGTGGACGCGTTCGAGAGGGAGTTTTCCTCGGCCCTGGGTTCCCCGCGCTGCGTTTCCTGCGGCAACGGCACTGACGCCCTTTACATAGCCATGCGCGCCCTGGGTGTTAAAACTGGGGACGAGGTTATAACTACAGCCCATTCCTGGATAGCGACCAGCGAGACCATAACGCAGGCCGGCGGCGCTGTGGTGTTCTGCGATACCGACATGGATACTTTCACTATAGCCCCGGAGCAGATAGAGGTGAAAATAACCCCGCGTACAGTGGGCATAATCCCCGTGCACCTTTACGGACAGTCGGCGGACATGGGCGCCATAATGGCCATAGCCGCCAAACACCGCCTCTGGGTACTGGAAGACTGCGCGCAGGCGCATCTGGCGCGCTGCGGCGGGAAGAACGTCGGAACTTTCGGCAGCGCCGCCGCTTTCTCCTTTTATCCCGGCAAGAACCTGGGCGCCATGGGCGACGCAGGAGCCATATTGACCGCGGACGGGCCTCTGGCCGAGCGCATGGGTATGTTAGCCCGGCACGGCGGTCTGACCAAGGGCGACCACCGGATAGAAGGGCTGAATAGCCGCCTCGACGGCCTGCAGGCGGCGGTACTTTCGGTTAAACTGAGGCACTTGACGGAGTGGACCGCCGCCAGGAAGCGCCTGGCCGCTGTCTATGACGGTGAGCTCTCCGGCTTGGCGGACCTGGAAGTCCCCATCGTGGCGGCCGGGCGCGAGCATGTTTACCACCTTTATGTCGTCAGGCATCCCCGCCGTGACGCGCTTAGAAAATACCTGGCGGAGCGCGGTATAGAGACGGTAATAAATTATCCGCTTGCCCTGCCCTTCCTGCCGGCTTACTCCCGCTTCGGAGCCAGGCCGGAAGACTTCCCCAACGCTTACAGGCACCAATCCATGGTGCTGTCCTTGCCTATCTTCCCGGAGATGACCGAGGCGCAGCAGGGCCTGGTTATAGATGCGCTGAAGACTTTTTGTAAAGGTTAACTAGAGGTACTCTGCCTGCCAGAGAAAAAGCGAAACAAGGCAGGTGAGCTTGCGGGTATTGTCCCGCTTTCCTTCCAAGTGTTCCGCCAGCAGACCTTCCGCGAAAGAATAATTGCAAAACCCCGGGTTCTTGGAGCGCGCGGCGCTTATCGCGTCCAGCGCGAATTCTCTCAGGTCGCCTTTAAGCCATTCGGCCGTGGGCATGCTGAAGCCCTTCTTGGGCATCTTCAGTATTTCCTCCGGAAGATATTTGCGGAGGGCTTTGCGTATGATATACTTGGTGGTAAAGCCTTTTATCTTCAGGTCCAGCGGTATCTCCTCTGAAAGTTCCAGCATCTCGTTGTCCAGGAAAGGTACGCGCGCCTCCTGCGAGTTGAACATTGTGACCAGGTCCGTGGTATGGAGCGAGCAGTAGGGGAGGAAGACGTTCAGGTCCAGGTACTGCAGGCGGTCCAGCAGGCGGTCTTCCGCGACGTCGGGCAGGTGCTGGGCGAAAACCTCGAAAGGGTCCGCATATACGGCTCCCGGCAGGAAAGCGCGTATATCTTCCGGGGTCAGGATTTCCTTGTACTTCATGTGCGCCGTTTCGGGCTTGAACGCGGCGCCGCGGGTGAATGATTTTATCTTGAAATCCAGGCTCATGCGCCGCGTCGAAACGGGCAGGCGCTCGGCCGCGCGGCGTATGGCGTCCTTGACCGGCCCGGGCAGGTATTGGTAAATCCGCCCCACCTTGGCCGCGGTAAGCGTAGGGTAGCCGGCGAACAGCTCGTCGCCGCCGGCCCCGGTAAGCGCCACGGTAATATCCTTCCTGGAACGGGCGGAAACGTGTCCCATGGCCAGGCAGGTCCAGTCCCCGTGAGGTTCGCCGAAACGGCTGACGGCTTTGGGGAGGCTTTCAATTATATCCAGCGGGCCGAACATGCAGTCGTGATGGTCGGTATTGTATTTTTGCGAAACCAGGCGGGCCTCGGCAAGTTCATTGTGTGTGCCGCCGTTCTCGTAGCCGACAGTATAGGTTTTGGGCCGCACGCCGAGTTTGGACATCATGGCCACAATAGCGGTGGAATCCAGTCCGCTGGAAAGGAAAACTCCCAGCGGCACGTCGCTGATCAGCTGGCGCCTGACAGAATTAAGAAGGGCTGCCTCAATGCGCTCTTCGGCCTCGCTCTCAGTCATCTTCTGCGGGCGGAAGGTGTAGTGCCAGTAACGGCTGATCTCGGCTTTTTTGCCGCTTATCTTAATAAAATGACCTTGAGGCAGACGGCGTATATGTTTGAAAATAGAGCGGGGGGAAGAAATGTAGTAGAAGGAAAGATAGTTCGCCAGCGCCTGCCCGTCCATTTCGCGCGGCATTCCGTTAAAGGCCAGCAGCGACTTTATTTCAGATGCGAAGCAGAGGGTGCCGCCGATGTCGGAGTAGAAAAGCGGCTTCACTCCGGCGCGATCTCGGGCAATGAAGAGCTCCTCTTTGCGGGCGTCCCAGACGGCCAGCGCGAACATGCCGTTGAGCTTGTCCAGGCATTTTTCGCCCAGCTCCTCGTAGAGATGGACTATTACTTCGGTGTCGGAATTAGTCTTGAAGCGGTGGCGGCCTTCAAGCTCCTTGCGTAGTTCGCGGTAATTGTATATCTCGCCGTTGAGAAACACGGCCAGGGAGCCGTCCTCATTGAAGACCGGCTGGCGCCCGCCTTTGAGGTCGATGATCTTGAGGCGGCGCATGCCCAGGCCGCAGTGGCGGTCGACCAGCACGCCCTCGTCCTCCGGGCCGCGGTGGAACATCTCAAAAAGCGGCCCTTTGAGCTCGGCCTCCCGTACCGGAGCCTTGGATGAGTAGTTTATTTTCCCTGCTATTCCGCACATATCCTAATTTATTTTAGCAAAAAAGCACACCGGCAAACGGAGCGGGAAGGAGGCCTTTCTGCCGCTTAGGGCTCGTTAAAGAATAACTGACACGATTTGGCTGGGCGAATTTGAATTCTGGCTAGGCGCAAGGAGCGAGCATACCTGGAGGTATGTAAGCGACGCGCAACAACGCCAGAATTCAAAAGCGTCCAGCCCCCCGGGGGAGGTTCGTCTTTGGCCGATTCCATCGTTGCTCCTCACTCACAGACCTCCG
>JAVHRY010000033.1:0-4115 GCA_036171915.1 Elusimicrobiales bacterium
TTCGGGTTCAACTACCCCAATATTATGACATTAATCCGCCCGAAGGTCAAGCGAATCACACCCCTATATCCTCGTTCCAGAGCTCCGGGCGGGACCTAATGAAGCCAGCCATCAGATCTTTACACTCCGGAAGGTTCAAATTGGTGATTTTAAGGAACTTTTTAGAATAAGCTTCCGGACCTTTAAAAGTCTTATTTTCGCCAATAACGACAAGCGGGATCTTATAAAGCAGGATGGCCCCCGTACACATGGCACAGGGAGAAAGCGTGGAATAAATGACGCATTCCCTGTAGTCGGCGGCTTTAAGCCGGCCGGCGTTTTCGAGGCAGTCCATTTCCGCGTGCAGAATGGCCGATCTTTTCTGCACGCGGCGGTTATGGCCGCGGCCTATTATCTTACCGCCTTTCACCAGCACCGCGCCTATGGGGATGCCGCCCTCTTCAAGCCCCTTGCGGGCCTCGGCAATGGCGGCTTTCATGAACTTTAAATGCGCGGCGGCAAGCATCAGGGTCTCCTCATGGCAGGGGCCTGGAGAAAGTTTTTTTTGCCGGTTTTCGGAGCCGCCGTTCCTGGCACCGTTTTTTCCCTGACAGCCCGATAAAGGATGCCGTTGGCGCGGCCAGCCGGGCCGGAGAAACTTAAAGTACAACGGCCGAAATTATCGGAGAACGCCAGTTTCCCGTTACCCGCCGTTGAAGTTAAGGTAAGGGTTTCAGACCCGGCGGGGCAGGCCAGGGCCTTAACCTCCAGCCGGGGAGCAGTAAGGGTCAGCACTTTTACGTTAAAACAGGCGCCGTCCCCGGCCGAAGGGAAAAACTCCCCGTCCAGTTTGCTTTTATTATCTCCCATGCCTATCGCGCGAAAAACGGCCTTCAAGCCGGCGCCGTCCCTGGTAATAGAAACCGAAACGTCAAACCGGCCCGGGGCGCCGTAAACCCTGCCGTTCCAGCTGCCCGCGGCTTTTTCAAGCATCACCGGCTGCGCGGCCCAAAGCCCGCCGGGACACAACGCCGCCAGCGCGAGTATCAATAAACTCTTGCCCATATAGCCTTTAAATATTCGCCCTCCGGGTAATCCGCCGCCACCGGATGGTCGGGGCCCGCCCCGGATTTTTTAATTATCTGCACGCGCCGGCCCGAATTAGAAGCGGCCCCGCGCACGATAAAAGAAAACTCATCCATAGAGACCATGCCGCTGCAGGAGCAGGTTACGAACAGACCGCCTTCCTCCACCAGCGCCAGCGCTATGCGGTTGAAATCGCGGTACTTGAAGATGCCCTTGTCGCGCTCCTCGCGGTTGGACACCAGTTTATAGGGGTCCAGGACTACAAGACCGTAACGCCTTTTAAGCTCAAGCATCTGGCGCATATAGGTAAAAGCGTCGGCGCAGACGGGGTCTATCTTAACCTTGTTAATATTGGCGTTGCGCTTTGAAAGCGCGCTGGCTTCCGGGTCCAGCTCCACGCAGGTCACGTTTGTGGCCCCGGCCTTGGCGGCGTAGATGCCGAAACCGCCGGTATAGGAGCAGAGGTCCAGCACGCTTTTCCCCGCCGCGAACTGCGAGGCGTAAAGACGGTTCTCGCGCTGGTCGCAGAAGAAGCCGGTCTTGTGGCCGGCCTTCAGGTCAACCTCGAACTGCACGCCGTTCTCGGTTATGCGCGTCCTGCGCGAAGGCCCGTCGGCCGGCTTAATGGTGAAGCCTTCCATATCCTGGGTGTAGGCGGTAGCGCGGTGGTGAAACGTCGCCGCCGGGAAATGCTTTTTAAAGGCCGCTTCGATATTTGGCCACAGCCTGTACATGCCGAGCGAGTAGAACTCCAGGGCTATCTGGTCATGGTAAATATCCACGGTCAGGCCCGGCAGGCCGTCGCCGTAGTCGTGGATAAGGCGGTAAGCGTCGGTTTTTTCCGGCAGCTTGAGGATGTCGCGGCGCAGCGCCACGGCGCGGTCCACCCGCGCTTCGAAAAAATCGTCTATGCTGAAATCCTCGGGGTTGTCGCGCGTAAAGATGCGCAGCGTTATCTGGCTGCGCGGGTTATAGATCGCCACGCCGTAAGGGTTGCCGTTCTTGTCGTAGACCGCCACCATTTCCCCGGGCTCGGCGCGGTCGCAGGTGTCTATCATCCGCTTAAAAGCGTTGGGGCCGGCGGGGGCATAGGCGAGTTTTACCCTGGGCAGCCCGCCCGCTTTGGAAAATATTTTTTCAGCCATATATCAATTATAGCAATGTCAGCCTTTAAGTATATCTATCTTACGCCACAGGCCGGAGCGGAAGCGCAGGGTGAAGAAAACGGAAAGCAGGAAAACATAGAAGCCGCCCCAGGCCCAGGCGTGTATCAGCTCGCCGCCCCCCCGGTGCGTTATGTACCAAACACCGGGAACGAACAACAGCCACGCCGCGGCGCTGGTACCGATCATCTGGAAGTTCGTGTCCCCCGCCCCGCGCAGCGCGTCGGCGAAGATCATGCCGATAGCGTCGAAGAACACGAACACGGCCAGCACCTTCATAACGGGCCTGGTCTTTGCCAGTATTGCGGCATACTCGGCGAAGTTGCCCGAACCGAATATATTTATAAAAAACCCGGGCGCCGTCATAAACAGGCCGCCCAGGGCCAGCGCGTAAAGGCCGGCTATTTTAGCGGCGTTATTGGCCACCCGCACGGAGACGTCGGGCTTTTTCATTCCTATATACTTCCCCACCAGCGTAAGCGCCGCCAGGCCCAGGCCTATCACCGGCATGAAGGCTATCATGTTGATGGACGCAATTATATTGCTCGCGGCCAGCGAGACCTCGTCCAAGCCGCCTATAATAAAAATGAAAGCTCCGAAGGAGGCTATATCCAGGAAGAACCCCACGCCGTTGGGAGCCCCGTATTTAATAAGCCGCGTGAACAGCCCTTTGTGTATCCCCACCAGCCTCGCGGTGCGGTAGCGTCTGCGGTTATAGGGCGAAAAGATCAGCGGTATATAAAGCGCCAGCATCAGCAGCTGCCCGGCCACGGACGCAAAACCGGCCCCGCGTATGCCCAGGGCGGGCAGCGGCCCCGCGCCGAAGATCAGCAGCCAGGAAAGCAGGACGCAAAGCGCGTTACCGGCTATATTAACGGCCATGGGCACTTTCGTCTTGCCCCGGCCGGTAAAAAAGGCGGACAGCGCCGTGTTCGTTATGGCTATTACCCCGCCGGCGTTAAGAATGAAGAAGTACTGCTTCTCCAAGACTATCACCGCAGCGGGATGTCCGGAATGGCTGATTATGTAAAAACCTAGGGGCGTGAGCGCCAGCAGTATGCCCCCGGAAGCCAGCGCCAGCCAGACACCCTGCCACACGGCCACGGAGACGCTCGCGGTCTTGCCCTTGCCGTAATACTGCGAAACGAAAGCGTTGGTATAGCTGGCTGTGCCTATAAAAAAACAGCCGAACACAAAAGCCAGCAGTCCGCCGGGCACGCAGGCCGCCAGCGCGTCAGTGCTGTAATGCGCCAGGAACACCCGGTTGATAAACTGCATTATGGTGTTTGACGCCGTGGAAAGGATGAGCGGGTAGGCCACAGCCAGCAGTTCGCCGGCGCCGCCTTCGCCCCTGGTAAATAATCGCATAAACTATGAGGTTTACCCGCCCGCGGCGGGGATCAGAACCGTTCCGCTATATAAGGGACGGACATCAGCAGCGCGCCGAGAAGTGTAATATACAGGGCGTTCGTAACGAAGTAAGGATAGACCATCAGGGCCACGCCGCAGCCGATCTTAACGACGTCGCTCTGGTCGCGCCCGCGCTTAAAGTAAAAATAGCCTATGCCGGAAAACAGCAGGGATGCCAGCAGGCCCCAGGCGCTCATGCCGAACAAGGTCCCCTCGCCCCCCTGGGACCCCATCTTGCGGGCTGCCGTCACAAGGGGACTTTCCCCGATCAAGCCGCCCGTAGGGTCGTCAGTCATAGTCCTTTTCGCCGCGCTTGCGCAGGCTGTGGTCCAGCACCTTTTTGCGCAGGCGCAGGGCCTTGGGCGTGACTTCCACGAACTCGTCGTCCTCGACGTACACCAAGGCCTCCTCCAGGCTCATATTGCGGTGCGGGGTCAGGCAGATGGACGCGTCGGCGGTGGAAGAACGCATGTTGGA
>JAVHRY010000034.1:0-4079 GCA_036171915.1 Elusimicrobiales bacterium
CTAAGTTTACCTAAAAAAAGAGCCTTCCGCTGCCGGAAGGCTCTTTTTGGCCGTTTTTAGCTCCCATTGCGCCGGGGGAACCGGTAATAGCCCGACTGCGTAGCCGCTTATTCGGCGGCGGGAGTGCCCTGGTTGCGCAGGGCATGTCCGCTGTGACCGCGGGCCGGATGGGAACCGGCCAGGTCGGCCGGGTTCGTCTTTATGGCATAAGGGTGCCACTCGGACCTGCGTTCCGAATACCTGAGCCCCATCCATAAAGTAACCAGTTCGTCCGTTGCCGTTTTGATGTAGCCGTTAGCCACTTTATTATCCTCGCAGAATATGGGGTCCCGGCCGCAACTGGTGTAAGTGGTGTTCTCTTTGCTGATCGGACCGAACCGGTTCCCGAACCGCTCCAGAAAGCCGTGAACTTTTTGTTTAAGTTCCGTTTTGCGCTCGGGAGAAAGCTGGGAAAGGTCCTTCGGATCCTTCGTTACGGCTGCGGGAGGCTCCGGGGAAAACTGTTTATTCCGCGCCGGCGCGGGGGCGTCTTCTCCCTTCAAAAGGGTTTCATCTATCTCGTTTTTCCTGTCCTCATCGGTGATATACTTTTCACTCTGCCCATTGTGCTGTTCGCTAACGACAGATTCCAGCAAAGAGGGGGCGGGAGCGGCAAAAAAATTATCCGAGGATGTACCCGCCGGATTATCCGCGGACTTATCGGTTTTGGGAGCATCCTTGGCGGTCGGAGCGGCCGCCTTATTACCGCCGCCGGAGGATTTGGAAGAGGCCCCGCCGGCGGAGGAACTTCCCGCGGAGGAACCACCGGAGGATGAGCCGCCAGCCGAGCCGGAAGTGTTTTCGGCTTTGGAGGCTGCCGGGGCCGCCTTGCCCCCCGCCCCGCCGGCTATGGCTGAAGCCCCTACGGACATTTTAGAATTATAGCTGCCCTCGGAGCCGGACCGCGCGTTCTCGGACGCCCCGTTAAGGTCCCCGGAGTTGGAGCTTCCCTTCATACCGGACAAAGTTCCGCCCCTTGCGGAACTCATAGCTTCGGAGGCGGGCAGGCTGCTGCGCGGGCCGGCCATGTAAGAAGGAAAGGTTCCGGAAGGAAGCGAAGCCTGCAGCGACGCGGCGCGGTTCCCGGCCTTGGCGAGAGGGCCGCCGAACAACGGATTGCCGGCCGCGGCGGACGCGCCATGCGGGACAGAGTACTTCCTGGCGGCCGCGGCCGCTTCGGAAAGGGACGGGGCGGACTCCGCTTCAGACGGCGGCTTTCGCCACCCGCTCGTGGAAGAGGAATTGCCGTCGGAACCTGACCGGGAGCCGGAAAAACCGCTGCCGGAACCAAAGGCGGACGAACCGTCTGAGCCGGCTGAGTCGTTCTTATCGTAAAAGTCTTCGAAACGGTCCCGCTCCCCGGAGGCTTCCCACCCGCCGGAGCCGCCGCGCGCGGAGGCGGTGGCGGAACCTGAGGCGGGCTTATTATCTAACCCAGGGAGAAAACTATCCACTGCGTTCATAAAGCCGGAAACTATTGCCTCCCCCCCCTTCTTGAGCGAAGCCACAAAACTTCCAGTTTCGGCGACCGCGGCCTGGGACCCGCTGCGGAAGTTGAAACCGGCCTTCAGCTTATTGCCTTTGCGCTCCGCCATTCCCACGTAGGTAGCGGTAAGGAACCCGGAAAGAACGAGCACAAAAATTCCGAGCATGACGAGGTAAAGAGGCTCTATAGAATCGTTTTTCATACATGTTCCCCGCTTCTGGCTACAGGAAACTGACCGCGGCCTCAGATGCTTGAATTATAGTATAGGAGCTTTTTCCGGTTTCTGCCAGTCCCCCCCCCTATGGATATTTATATAAACACCTAACTCGGACCTGTCGATGTTCGGCCAGGTGATGGCGGGCGCGCTGGAACGGACCGACTCCACCGATAATGTGAACGTGGCGGCGGAGATAGGACAGCTGAATACCCCGTTCAGGCGCTTGTTGGTTCGCAAGAGCCAGGGCAATACCAGTAATTCCATGAGCGTTGTTTAGGGAAGGAACACAAAAAAATAGCCTCCCGCTGCCGCGCCAAGGCCCAGCACCGCCCCGAAGGACAGCAGCATGAAGCCTATCGGGGAAAGTACGCCGCCTACCAGGGGGATTACATTGCCGAACAGCATCAGCCCGGCCATAAGGGCGCAGCCTACTGCCACTTTGCCCGGCAGGGAAACGGGGCCGGCTTTCTTGATGCCTTCGAAGAACCTGCCCTGCAGCGCCACGCTGAAACCGCTCAGGCCGACTACGCCGGCGGCGGCGTAGAGCATAAGCGCGAACGGCGCCAGCGGTATCCCCAGTATGGAAACTATCATCATGAGCAGGCCGGGGAAAAAGCCGATCACCATCAGCGCCCTATGCCTGCCGCCACTGGCCATGCAAAAAAAGACAGCGGGCCGTTCCCGCCGTCTTTTTTCTCCCGAATTAGTTTCTCTAAATCATCCCGGAAACCTGGCTGGCCATATGGTCCAGCAGCGAAGGGGAGTAGCCGTTCATCAGTTCGCACCCGGGAAGGTCGGCATCGAACAGGCGCAGCTCTATATCCTGCGCCAGCCGGAAGTCGTTTACTATCAGGTTCAACTCGTCGTTATTCTTAAGGCTGCGCTCGTCCAGGTTGGAGGAACCGAAGGTGGCCCAGCGGCCGTCGAACACGGCCACTTTCTCGTGAGCCATGCGGCCCTTATATTCGTATATCTGTACGCCGGCTTTTACCAGCTTGGGGTAGCTGGCGCGGGAGGCGTGCTGCACTATAGCTACGTCGTTGTCCTGGGGCAGCACGATCCGCACTTTGACGCCGCGGCGGGCGGCGCCGCGCAGGGCGTCTATGACATCCTCGTCGGTGAAGTAGGGATTGGCGATGCTTATGGATTTCTGCGCCGTGCCGATGGCGCGCAGGTACATGGCCTTTATATTCTGGTCCCTGGAACCGATGTGCCCTATAACTTCGGTCTCGTAGCCGTCAGGGTACTGCTCTATCGTAGGGAACAGGTCCTCGTCCGCGCCGAAGCTGCCGCCGGCGGCTTTCCAGCGCTCGACGAAAGATTCCTGCAGCTTGCCCACGGCGGGGCCTTTAATAAGGGTCTGCTGGTCGTGCCAGTCCACCTGGTACCACCGGCCGATGTTCATGCCGCCGGTAAAGCCTACTTTGCCGTCTATTACCACCACTTTGCGGTGGTCGAGGTGGGATTTAAGGAAGGGGGGCTTCTTTACGATAATGCTTACGCCGCTGGCGCGCATCCCGTCCAGCATCTTCATAAGGGCTTTGTCGTCGTCCGCCTTGGAACCGTGCTCGTCTATCATCAGGCGCACTTTAAGCCCGGCCTTGGCTTTGGCCGAAAGCAGGTCGGCAAAACCCTGGCCGATATTATCGGCCTGCAGCTGGAACACTTCTATATGGATGGATTTCTGCGCGGCATTCAGTTCTTCGCTGGCTACCGGGATAACGTCCTTGCCGTCGATAAGGAACTTTATGAGATTACGGCCGGTGTAAACGGAATTCGCCACGCTGTTGACGTACTTATTAAGGCCTTCCCAGTCCCCCGGGACCACGGTGGCGCGGTACTTATTGACCAGGTCCCTTACGTCCTTATACCAGCCTACGGAACGTTCCAGCCGGCTGTGGTCTACGCGGTAGTAGACATAGTCGAAAGAAGCGGCGTCGGGGGCGGAGCTCAGCACGCGGAGGATGGCTTGCTCCAGGTTTTCCTGGTCCTGGTCGCTGCTGTCGGAATTATTCTGGTTGGGGCTGGAGTCACTCATAAGGCTCTTTAACATCTGTATCTTCTGGTCCGGGGTGGCTGCGGCAAGTTCTCCCGGGCTCATGCGGATTATGCGTTCCGATTCCCTGCTTACGAAAGCTTTTTCCCCGCCGATGGAGGCGTAGACACCCTGGGGCGCTCCGGGAGCGGGCACGCGTATATCTTCGGAGCCGGAAGCCAGGGCCTTGTAAGCGCCGCCCTGGGCGTAAGCGCCCGAATATGAAATCAAAGGAAAAAGGAAGGAGAACAGTACCGCCGCAGTAATGTTGTTTTGTGTCTTTATCATGCTTATATGATATC
>JAVHRY010000035.1:0-4076 GCA_036171915.1 Elusimicrobiales bacterium
GATGCCAGATGAACGAGGCGGATTCGGAGAATATCGCCGCGGCGTTCAGGCGGCGGGGGTATACGCTTACCGACGAGCTTAAGAAGGCCGACGCGGTGGTGGTGAATACCTGCACGGTGCGGCAGCGCGCGGAGGACAAGGCCATCTCCCAGATAGGCCGCCTGCGCCTCTGGAAGGAAAAGAAACCTGAGGGGAAGCTCTTCGTGGTGGGCTGCGCGGCGCAGAAGCTGGGGGAAAAACAGCTGAAGAACCGTTTTCCCTTCGTGGACGAGGTAGTGGGGGCCAAGGCCATAGAGAATTTCGAAGAAGCGCTGATAAACCAATACGGCGCGGCCGACGGCGAGACCAGCGCGCACCAGAATATGTTCCGCTCGCCGCAGACCGCCTACGTTACCATCATGCGCGGCTGCTCCCATAAATGTTCCTACTGCATAGTGCCGGCCGTGCGCGGGCCGGCCGCGTTCATACCGGCAGGAACTATACTTAAAGACACCGCGGAGAAATTAAAAACCGGAGCGAAAGAGATAGTGCTGCTGGGCCAGACCGTCAACGCCTGGCGCGGCGGCAAGACCACGTTCTCCGAACTTTTAAATAAAGTCCTGGCGCTGCCGGGCCTTGAGCGGCTGCGCTTCATGAGCCCGCATCCCCTTTATTTTGACGGGGAATTTACGGCTTTGTTGGCCAAAGAAAAAAAGCTGGCCCGCCACCTGCACCTGCCGGTGCAGTCAGGCTCGGACCGCATCCTTAAACTGATGCGCCGCGGCTACACCAGGGCGCAGTACCTTGGCCTGCTGGCGGGGCTGCGCGCGGCTGTGCCGGAGCTGGCCGTCTCCACCGATTTTATAGTGGGCTACCCGGGAGAAACGGAAGATGATTTTAAGGCCACCCTCGCCATGGTGGCGGAGGGGGGGTTCTCGCAGGCTTATTGTTTCAAGTATTCGCCCCGCAGCGACCGCCCTGAGATGGCTGCCACCTTAAGCCCGTCGGTTATAAAAACCCGGCTCGGCAAACTGCTGGCCGCCGTAAAAGAAAATTCGCGCGTAATTTTAAACAAAAGAATTGGTAAAATAGAGGAAGTTCTTTTTGAGACCGAAAATTATGGCCGCGCTTCAGGGAATTTTGCCGTAAGGGTGAAGGCCGGAGGAGCGCCCGGCAGGATTGCGGCGGTAGCCGTGGCCGGGGCGGATAAAAACACTTTGGACGGGAAGGTAATAATATGAAAAAGACCAGCAAAGTTCTGAAAGAAAGACGCCAGCACGTGCGCCTGCCTATACTGCACGGCATACTTGAACCGGTTGAAATAGAATTTTACGCCAAGACTTCAAGCGGGAAATCTGTACCCCAGCCCGCCATCCTCTCCGACCTTTCCGCCGGCGGCATGCGCCTTATAACCTTTATGCCCCCGCCCCACACAAAAGAGATTAACATTATGCTGAAGCTTAACGGCGTAAAGCAGATACTGGTCACCGGGAAGATCTCCTGGGTAAAGGACCGGGGCGGCGTTTTCATGAACGGCATTTCCTTTTCCCACGTCAGCCCAGACGACCGCAAACGCATAAATGAAATGGCCGAGGATTACGCCGACTGCGACACGCGCATGGCCCTGAAACTGCCGGAAGTCTGCGTTGGGACCTGCCGGGCGCATAGCCTGTGCAACAAGCCGCAGAAAGACGAGCCGCTTTTCAAAAAGAAGTGAACAGGGAACAGTAAACGGTGAACGGTTAAGAGGCCGCCATATTTTAGTTCTTACTGCCGGTTCACGTTTTGCTGTTTGCCGTTTACTTACCGATGTCCCAGGAACAACTTAAACCTATAACCCTGATGGGGGCTAACGCCTCCGGCAAGACGGAGATAGCCCTGGCGCTGGCGCACCGCCTGAGCGGGGAAATAATCTCCGCCGACTCGAAACAGATATATAAATTCCTCGCAGCCGGCACCGCCAAGCCGGCCGGCGCCTGGGCAGAACCCCCCGCAGGCCGGGCCTACCTGGTGGAAGGCATACCCTATAACCTTGTGGACACGCTTGATCCGCGCGCCACTTACGACGCGGGCTCTTTTGTCAAAGAGGCTAAAGCGGTGCTGGTGAAAATTCAGGCCGGCGGGAAAACTCCGGTGATGGCCGGCGGCACCGGGATGTATATACAGGCTTTCTGGAACGGCATAGACGAGCTGCCCCCGGCGGACGCTGCGCTCAGGGAGAAGCTGGCCGCCGTGGCCCGGAGCTCGGGCAAAGAGGCGCTGCACGCGGAGCTGGCGGCCATAGATCCCCAGGCCGCGCTGCGCATACCCCCGGGCAACATTCAGCGCGTGATACGCGCCATAGAAATAACCCGCCTTGCCGGGCGCCCCGTTTCGCAGATCTGGTCGGGCAGGTTCTTTAACGCCCTGCCCGTGCACGATGGGAAATTTATTTTTTTAAAATGGCAGCGGGACCTGCTGGCGCAGCGCATTAAGCGCCGCACGGCCGCCCGCTTCGACGAGTGGGCGGACGAGACCAGGGCGCTCATTGCGAAAGGCTACCCGGCGGACTGCCCCGGCCTTAAAACCCTGGGCTACCCGCAGGTGCTGGACTACCTGGCGGGCAGGCTGTCGAAGCCCGAAGCTATACGCCTTATAACGGCGTCTTCGCTGGCCTACGCAAAGCGCCAGAACACCTGGTTCGGGCGCTATAAAAACGCCATGCTGATAGAACTCACAAAATTCGAAGACTACGACCCCGCGGCCATAGCGGACAGAATAATCGCTTCATGAAAACCATACTTATAGCCGCCGAACTAAAAAGGAAGCGCCCCGGCGCCGCCGGCGAAAGCTCGCTGGACGAGCTCTGGCGCCTGGCCGAAACAGCGGGGCTGGAGCCGGTGGAAAAGATCAGCGTGCGCATGCAGGCCTGGAACCCGGCCACGTTCATAGGTTCCGGCAAGGTGAAGGAGATCAAGGAGCGGGTGCGCGAAACCGGCGCCGGCGCGGTGCTCTTTGACGAGGAGCTCAGCTCCGCCCAGGCCAGGAACCTGGAGGCGGCCCTGGGCGTAACCATAGCGGACCGGCCGCGCCTTATAATAGAGATTTTCGCCATGCGCGCCCGCACGCGCGAAGGCAAGCTGCAGGCGAAGCTCGCCCGCTTCAATTATTCGCTCTCAAGGCTGGCCGGCAAGGGCGGCACCATGGACCAGCAGCGCGGCATGATAGGCGGCCGCGGCTCGGGCGAGAAGAAAATTGAATACGACAAGCGCGAGCTGCGCGTAAAGATAACGGAGCTGGAGCGGGAGATAGACTCCATAAGGAGGGAGCGCTCCACCCAGCGCGGCAAGCGCGACTCCGTGCCCATGCCGCAGGTTTCCATAGTGGGCTACACCAACGCCGGCAAATCCACGCTTTTAAATTACCTTACCGGCGGCCGCCACGCCATCTACGCGGACGACAAGCTTTTCGCCACTCTGGACCCTTCTACCAAGCGGGTGCGCCTGCCCTCGGGCGGCTGGGCGCTGTTCACCGACACGGTGGGTTTTATACAAAAGCTGCCTCACGACCTGATAGCGGCTTTCCGCGCCACGCTCGAAGAGATAAGCTACAGCGACCTGATACTGCACGTGCATGACCTGTCCTCGCCCGAGGCGAAACGGCAGCACGAGGCGGTAAAAGCCACGCTGTACGAACTGGGCGCGCACGGCATACCGGTGATAAACGTTTTTAACAAGTGCGACGCTGTCAAAGAGCCCTCTGTTTCGGCCTGGGCGCCGGAACGCCTGAGGCCGCTAATGGTCTCCGCCCTTAACGGGAAGGGGACAGACAAGCTTCTCGCCGCCTGCGAGCGGGCGCTGTCCCTGCGCTGGGAGGAGTACCAGCTTACCGTGCCGCCCGGCTCGAAGGGCCTTATGAATGAAATTTACGACTCCTGTCTGGTAAAAGAGGCCGCCTACGGCGAAGAAGGCGTGACGCTCAGCTTTAAGGCCACCCCCGAAAACTACGCCAGGTTTAAAAAGAAAGTAACCGGGAACCTTTAACCGCGCGGGGAGGCGCGCAAGCCGGTAGCCTAAGGCCGCCGCCTTTTATATAATCTAAAAGATGAGAAATACTGA
>JAVHRY010000036.1:0-8110 GCA_036171915.1 Elusimicrobiales bacterium
GCCGCAGGTCGTCGAGAATAACCCCGGAATTGTGCCGGTCCAGGTTCCCGGTGGGTTCGTCGGCTATCAGCAGGGCCGGGCTGTTGCGCAGCGCCCGCAGCATAGCGGCGCGCTGCTTCTCCCCACCGGAGATCTCCATGGGGAATTTGCCCGCTATGGCCTCAAGGTCAAAACGTTTAAGCATGTCGAGGCCTAAAACCGGCCTGGGAGTTCCCAGCACGCGGGCGGGCATCTCAATATTTTCCAGCACAGTGAACTCCGGCAGCAGCGAATCGAACTGGAAGACGAAACCTATATTTTTCAGGCGCAGGACGGCCTTTTCCGATTCGTCCAGGTCCTCCAGCCGCCGCCCGAAAAGTTTTATCTCGCCGCTGTAAACATCGTCCAGCAGGCCGATGATGTTAAGAAAGGTGGACTTGCCCGAGCCGGAAGGCCCGACGATAGCTGTGAATTCGCCCCTGGAAATAGAAAAATTAAGTTCCTCCAACACCAGCAGCTGCTCGTGCCCCTGCGTGTAGGCCTTGCTCAGCCCGGAGATTTCCACGATCTTATCCATCAGTTCCTCAATTCCTTTACTATTCCCCGGAGGGTCGGCCTTGTGGCCGCCCCGGGGAACCCTTTGCGCAAAGGGGGCCCCAGCCTGATTATCCCGGCTGGGGGAAACCGACGCAAGGGTTTCCTCTTCCAGGGTGGGCGGGGCGAACACACTGCCGCCCCGAACCCTTATCCATAGCGGATGGCGTCCACCGGACTCACCCTGGAAGCCCGCAGCGCCGGGTAGACGGCGCTCAGCATACAGAGCAGGTAGCTGACCAGCACGGTCCAGAGAATATTGACCAGCCGCAGGTCCACCGGCACCTTGGTGACATAATAAATATCGGCAGGCAGTTCCACCACCGGGTAGATAGAAATAAAGACGGAGATCCCCACGCCCAGCAGCACGCCCAGCGTTATCCCGGTCACCGCTATCAGGTTGCCCTCCCAGAAGAAAACCCGGCGGATGAACCCGGGCCCGGCGCCCATGGCGCGCAGGATGCCGATGTCGCGCAGCTTCTCTACGCTCATCATCAGCAGGTTTGAGGCTATGTTGAAAGTGGCCACTAATATTATCAGCGCCAGCACCAAAGACATTACGAACTTTTCCAGTTTCAGCGCGGCGAACAGCGTCTGGTTCATGTCGGCGTAAGTCTTGACCGTATAGGAGAAGCCGAGGGACTTGCGCAGGTCGGCGGCGGCGGGGCCTGCGTCATTAATATCGGTAAGCCTGAGGCCGAAACCGTTGGCCCCCGCGCCCAGGCCGAAAAAATCTTCCGCGGCCCCGATGGAGCAGTAAGCCATGGTATTGTCAAATTCATAGTACCCTGTGCGCACCAGGCCGGTTACCTTAAACTTCCGCATTTTGGGCAGCAGCCCCATGGCGGTGGAGGCGCCCTGCGGAGAGACCAGCACGGCCTCGTCGCCCACCCAGAGGCCCAGGTTTTTGGCCAGTTCCTCTCCCAGCACCAGCGCCGGAGGGCCGCCCTGCGCCGGGCTCTCCAGGCCTTCCCAGGAACCGCGGGTGAGGGATCTTTTAAGATTATTGACGGCAAACTCGGCGGCGGGGCTAAAGCCTTTAACCACCACCCCGGTGGAACGGCTGTCAAAAGTAAGAATGCCCTGCCCCAGCACGAACGGGGACTCGGCGGCTATGCGCCGGTCCCGGCCCAGGGCGGACCGGACCATCTCTATGTCGCGCGGCTGCATACGCCCGTAAACGGTTATATGCGCCTGCGCGTCCATTATTTTTTTCTTGATGTCGGACTGGAAGCCGTCCATGATGGCCAGCGTCACTATCAGCGCGGCCACACCCAGCGCCACCCCCCCCACTCCTATCAGCGTGGTGACCATGACAAAGAGCCCTTTGCGTTTGGCAAGCAGGTAGCGCCGCGCTATGAATAATTCTGTGGACATAAACAGGAGTTAAATTGTGTGACCAAGGCGACACGGGGACCGGGTTAGCAAAACCTTCCGCAGGCCGAGGCTTGCGCAGCGCCGAGGCCGAGTGAGCGCACAGTGTGCGCGAACGCGTTTTGCGTTCCGGTCCCCGTATCGGCTGGGGCAAACCGGTTACGGCGTTACTTTCGGCGTTTCGGTATCCGGGCGCAGCAGCGGGAACAGCACGACTTCGCGGATGGACGGTTTGCCGGTCAGCAGCATCGTAATGCGGTCTATCCCGATGCCGATCCCGCCCATCGGCGGCATGCCGTATTCCATGGCCTCTATAAAATCCTTGTCGAGAATGTCGGCCTCGCCGTTGTTCTCTTCCTTCTGCTGGCGCAGCTGTTCCACCAGGCGGCTCTTCTGGTCCTCGGGGTCGTTCAGCTCGGTGTAGGCGTTGGCTATCTCCTCGGTGCCGGCGAAGAACTCGAAGCGCTCCACCAGCGTTTCATCGCCGGGCTTGCACTTGGCCAGCGGGGTGATGGCCGTCGGGTGGTCGAAAACGAAGGTAGGCTGCTGCAGTTCCGCCAGGATCTTGTCGTCCATGATGCGGTCGAAGATCTTGGCGGACGTGGTGTCCGGGCCGCACTCGATGTGCAGCTTCCCCGCGAGCGCCACCAGGTTCTGGCGGTTGAAGCGCTTGCCATCGAGGATGTTGTGGATGTCCTCGCCGGTCTTGACCTTCCACTCGTCGGGCAGCGACAGGCGGCGGAACGGCGGCTTCAGGTTGATCTTAACCCCGTTGTACTCCACTGTCTCGGAGCCGATGACCTGGATAAAGCGCTCAAAGAGTTTCTCCACCAGCTCGGCCATGCCGTGGTAGTCGGAGTAAGCCTTGTAGGCTTCCACCATCGTGAATTCGGGGTTGTGGCGGGTGTCCACGCCCTCGTTGCGGAACACGCGGCCTATCTCGTACGCGCCCTGGAAGCCGCCGATCAGCAGTTTCTTGAGCGGCAGCTCCAGCGCGATGCGCATGTACAGTTCGTAACGGTAGGCGTTATGGAAAGTGATGAAAGGGCGGGCGCTGGCGCCGCCGGCCTGCGAGCACAGCACCGGGGTTTCCACCTCGAGCATGCCCTCGCCGTTCAAGACCTCGCGCAGCGTGGCCACTATCCGCGCGCGCTTCACGAAGATTTCCCGCACGTCGTCGTTGCAGATCAGGTCCAGGTAGCGGTCGCGGTAGCGGGCCTCGGCGTCGGTAAGCCCGTGGAACTTCTCAGGCAGCGGGCGCACGGCCTTGGCCAGCACGGTTATTTTTTCGGCGCTGACGGTGAGTTCGCCGGTATGCGTCAGAAAAAGTTTCCCCTCCACTCCCAGGAAGTCGCCCACGGCCAGCTGCTTCTTGAAAAGTTCATAGGCCTCTTCGCCTACGGCGTCCTTCTTGACGTAGATCTGCATCCTGCCGGTGCCGTCCTTCAGGTGGGCGAAGGAGGCCTTGCCCATCACGCGCATAAGCATCATGCGGCCGGCGATAATCACGTGGGTGCCGGCGGGCAGCTGCTTGGCTTCATCGATCTTGTGTGTCAGTTTGAAACGGTGCGGGAAAGGGTCTATCCCTTTTTCCCTGATGGCTTTTATCTTGGAATAATTATTGACGACTATATCGTTGATGCCTGAATTAGGTGGAATGGTCATTTTTTTGAGGCGATCGCGTCCTTTACGATCTTCACGAGGTTCTTAGGTTCGAACGGTTTTTCCACGAAGGCGAAGATGTTGGAGGAAAGCTCGAACAGGTCCTTCATCTGGCCTTTTGCCGTCAATATCACTATAGGGATATTGGAAAGGCCCTCTATTTCCTGGAGTTTTGACTGAAAAGTATAGCCGTCCATCTCCGGCATCATGATATCCAGTATAATAGCGTCGGGGATTATCCTGCCGGGGTCTTTGGAGGTAAGTTTATTGTAAGCTTCAAGGCCGTTGTAGGCCTCAAGGACTTCAAGCTTCTCCCGCTCCATCAGCACTTTTATAAGATACACCACATCTTTCTCGTCGTCAATAACCATTACTTTGGACATGAGTCCCCCGTAATTTAAGCCGCTTCCGGCCGGATTTCCAAATAGAACGCCGCGAAGCCACAAGGGCTTCTCCGCCCGATCCGCAATATCGTATTTTAGCGAAAATAAGGCCCGCAAGACAAGGGAAAGAATTTCCAGCTAGGCCGCGGTCTTTACGGAGCCCGAACGGGAAAACTGCCGCTGCACGAATTCCCTGAGCCAGGAAATCATTTTAAGAACGTTGCGCTCCGTGATTTTTTCGGTATAACAAAGTTCCGCCGTCCTGCGCAGGCTGATGCGCAGGGCGGTTTCCCTGTGCCAGGCCGGGGCGTAAACCCCCGCGCCGCGCAGCTTGTCGTTCAAAGTTTCCAGCGTGGCGTTCTCGGCGCAGAAAACGGAATTCACCTCACAAAGCCTGCGCAGCACGTCCTCCAGCACCGTCCCCGCCAGGGTAACGGCCGAAACATAATACCCCTTGCGCGCCAGGCCCTCGGCCCTGGCGAGAAAATCCTCCAGGCGGTCGGCCGCGCGGGAAACTCCCGGCGCCGCGGCTTCAATCTGCGTTTTTTTCACTGCTTTAAGGAAAACCATAAAAACCGAGCCGCTCCCCCGCAAGGCGCGGTCTTTTTCCACATCCGCAAGTTCGGAATAATCCCGGCTGTCCGCCCCGAAAAAAGCTTTTACCAGCGCCAGGCAGTCCCGCTTCCAGCGGACATAATCCGCGTTACGGGCCGAGTGCCTGTACCAGCGGTACCCGCAGCCGTCCAGGAAATCCTTTTTGAAGGCGTCTCCCTCCCCCACAAGTTTTTTAGATTTTTCCTTCATCTCTTTGCCGGCATCCATAACCCCTCCCTTCCCCCGGAACGCGCAAGATGCCTTATCACCCGGTAAAAATATACCATAAAAAAACCAGGAGTGGCTTGACCGCGGTCAGGTATTACAGCGCTGCGTGCTTCCTCCCTTTTAGTCAGGGCCCCAAAAATGTAGAATTGTCAAAGTGAATTTACGGAGGAACGATGTCCATTGAAAGAACACTCGTACTTATAAAACCAGACGGCATGCAGCGCCACCTGGCAGGTCTTTCCATAGACCGGCTGGACAACACCCACCTGGAGATGGTGGCGGCAAAAGTGGTTTCCGTCACGGAAAAACTCGCGCGCGAGCACTACGCGCTGCTTGAGGGGCAGGGCGTCTTCGCCGACAAGGCCAAATATGAGCAGCTTATAAATTTCATAAAAGGCGACTACCACGGCGTTTCAAAGCGCCGGGTTCTCGCGCTGGTCTACCAGGGCGAGAACGCCGTTTTGAGTATCCGCGCCGCCGTCGGAGCCACAAACCCCGAGGACGCCTCTCCCGCCACCATCCGCGGCGCCTTCGGACGCATCTGCCGCAAGTACGGCTATTATGAAAACGTCGTGCACGCCTCCGGCAACGCCGAAGAGGCCGAACGTGAAATAAAAATCTGGTTCAAACCAGAAGAGATCGTGAAGTAAAAGCTCATGAAAGTTAAAGAAACAGTTACAGCGGCAGCCGCGTTCATTGCGCTCGGCTGCGCGCTTTTCCCCCCCGCCGCGCGGGCGCAGCTGCCGCGCGAGGAAGAGCGGGTAACGCTTGACACGGCCGACGGCTGGAAACTTGACGCGCGCTATTGCAAAGCCGCCCCGGGCGCCCCAACGGTGGTTTTTATCCACACGCAAAAAAGCGATCTTACCGAGTGGCAGCACTGGTTTAAGCCCATGCGCAGATACGGGTTCGGCTACCTGGCTTTTGACCTGCGCGGGCACGGCAACAGCTTTATAATGCCGGACGGCTCCACCACCACCTGGCGCGCCTTCAGCGTGGACGGCCAGGATAACGAGTACAACAGGATGCTGCGCGACGTGGACGCCGCCCTCGCCTACCTTTCCACCAATTCAGTGACCGGCGCGCAGACGGTGCTGGCGGGCTCCGTGCTGGGGGCCAACCTCGCGATAAAAGCCGCCGCCATACACACGGAGCTTTCCATGGTTGTCGCGCTCTCCCCGGCCTTGAACGTTAACGGCGTGCTTTCGGTAAACCCGCTGCGCGCTTACGGCCGCCGCCCCATCCTCATTATAGCCGGCGCCGACCGCGCGCGGCAATACAACGAATTCCAGATCTTGAACAGCATCGCCAAAGCGTCCTGCGGCAAGGCTAACGTGACGGTGATAGTGGAAGCCAAAGGCATAGGACCGGACCTTGTGACCAAATACAACGTGCGGCGCGTCCTGGACTGGATAAAAAACCCAAGGCTGCCCGACCTCGTAGAGTTCTCTACCTCCGCCGCGGCCGGGCTTATCCCTCCGGCCACGGGCCAGGCGCAGGCTCCCGGCCCGCAGGACGCGGAAGGCCAGGATGCTCCGCAGGAATAAAAAATGAACAAACAGGATATTTTTAAACGCTATTCCTCGCTTCCCACCGAGCAGAATAATCCCCGCACCCGCGACCTGGACCGTGTGCCGCTCAGGCGGGTCCTTGAAAAACTTAACCACGAGGACGCGCTGGTGCCGAAAGCCGTGGCCAAGGCCATCCCGCAGATAGAAAAAGCCGCCCGCGCAATTTCAAGGAGCTATTTAGCCGGGCGAAGGATATACTTTATAGGCGCCGGCACCAGCGGCCGGCTGGGAGTGCTGGAAGCCGCCGAGATCCCCCCCACCTACGGCGTGTCGACCGACGTATTTACCGCGCTGATGGCCGGCGGGCAGGCGGCGGTCTTCCATTCTAAAGAAGGCGCCGAGGACGTTTTTGAGGACGGGAGAAAAGAAATAGCCGCTCTGGCCCGCCGCGGCGACACCGTAATCGGCATAGCGGCCAGCGGTATCACGCCTTATGTTCAAGGGGGGCTTGCCGCGGGCAGGAAGGCCGGAGCGGTTACGGTGCTGGTTACCTGCAACCCGGACGAAAAAGCCAGGGAAGCCGCCATCCGCATAGCGCTGAACGTAGGGCCGGAGCCGGTCTCCGGGTCCACCCGCATGAAATCCGGCACTGCCACGAAGCTCGCGCTGAACATGCTTTCAACCGCTTCCATGGTTATTTCCGGCAAGGTTTACCGCAACTGGATGGTGGACGTAAAGACCACCTCGAAAAAGCTGGTGCTGCGCGCCGAGCGCATAACCGCCACGATTGGCGGCGTAAGCCAGAAACAGGCCCGCCTCCTCCTGAATAAGACAGGCAACGACGTAAAGACCGCCATAGTAATGGCGCGCCTCGGAGTCTCCAGGGAAAAGGCGGCCGCCCGCATTAATAAAGCCGGCGGGTTCCTTAAGAATATACTGGGCTGACCGGATGCCGTTGACAGCCCCCCGGACAACTGGGGTTTTTTATTCCAGGCGGCGCCGCTTCCGTTTAGCGCCGCCCCTGCTATTGTAGAATCACTTGTATGCGCTTACTAAATCTCCTGACGCCGCTGCTGCTTGCGCTGACGCCGCTTTCATCCGCGGCGCAGACGCTGTCTTTTGAAGAAGCGGAAAAAACCATGCTGGCGGCTAACCCGCAAACCGCGGCGGCCGCGCTTAACCTGGAAGCGGCCCGCTCCCGGGTAACCGCGGCCCGCGCGGGACTGTACCCCGCCTTTTCCGCAGACGCCTCTTATTACCGCTCCGGCTCGCAGGGCTTTAGCGCTGGGAATTCATACGGCTACGGCTTCTCAGGTTCACAGCCGCTTTATTCGCCTTCAGTGCCGGCGGCGCTGCGCGCGGCAAAAGCGGCAGCCTGGTCAGCACAAGCCTCACGGGACCGGGTCGTCTCGGCGCTGCGCTACCAGCTAAAATCCGCCTTCGCCGAAGTCATAAACGCCAGGGAGACCATAAACCTCTCGCAGGAAACCTTGAAGCGCCGGGCCGAGAACCTCGAGCTTATCCGCCTTAAGTACCAGGCCGGCCGCGAGAACAAAGCCGCGCTGCTGGAGACGGAAGCGGTGCTTAAAACCGCCCAGTGGCAGCATGAAAAATATAAGCAGGACCTGCGCCTGCTGGAGCGCAAGATCAACCGCCTGCTCGGCCGCCCCGCGCAGTCCCCGGTACCGGACCTGGCCCTGCCGCAGCCGCCGGAGCCGCCGGAGGATTTTGCGGCTTTTACCGCGCGCCTGGAAAGCCATAACGCGCTGAGTTCGGCCCGGGGGG
>JAVHRY010000036.1:8120-16757 GCA_036171915.1 Elusimicrobiales bacterium
CGCCGCGGTCGCCGCGGCGCAAAGCTCGGTGGAAAGCGCCCAAAGCGCCATCTTGCCGGAAGCGGCGGCCACCGGCAGATACCGCTGGGACGGCTCCGCCTGGCCAAGCGCGCCCAACAGCTGGTCGCTGGGCGCTGCCCTGAGCGTCCCGTTGTTCGCCGGGGGCAGGCTTTCTTCCGGCCTGGCCGCGGCGCAAAGCGCGCTAGGTTCCGCGGAGGCGGGCCTGAAAGACGCGCGCGACGAGGTTTACCTGAACGCCGAAGACGCCTTTTTCTCCTGGCGCGAAGCCCGTTCCTACCTGGACGCGGCTAAAAGTTCGCTGGACGCGGCCAGAGCCCGGGCCTGGCTGGTACGCAAGCAATACCTGGCCGGGCAAACCTCTTATTTCGAGTGGCGCAACGTAGAAGAGCAGCTTATAAACGAGCAGAACCAGTACCTGGCCGCGGGCCGCGGCCTCGTGATCAGCCACGCGGCTTTTGTACAGACCCTTGGAGAATGAACATGAAGAGCCCTTTTTATAGAACAAAGAAATTCATCTTCGCCGCCGCGGCCGTAGTCCTTATAGGCGGCGGCTGGCTTTGGGAGAAGCACGCCGGGGCAAAGCGCGAAGCGGTACGCGTGGCGGGCCTTTCCCAGGTAAAACCTTCCCGCGGCCCCCTCACCATCAAGACGCAGGCTACCGGCAACGTTGAGCCGGAAAACCGCGTATTGGTAACCCCCTCGGTGGGCGGCCGCGCCGAGGACGTGCTTTTCACCGAAGGGACGACGATGAAGAAAGGCCAGATAATGGCCTGGATCAGCTCCAGCGAGCGCACGGCGCTGCTGGACTCGCTCAAGATGACTGAGTCCACCCCGGAAGAGAAGAAAATGGTGGAAGAAGCCTACAACCTGACGCCGGTGGTGGCCCCGATAAGCGGCATGGTGGTGAAGCGCGCCGTCGAGCCGGGCCAGTCCGTTAGCCCAGCCAAAGAACTGGCCGTGATCTCCGACCGCCTTATAATCAGAACTTCCGTGGACGAAACCGACATCGGGGCGGTAAAGGAGGGACAGCTCGCCGAATTCTATCTGGACGCCTTTTCCAAGGATAAGTACAAAGGCCGCGTGCTGGCCATTTCCCATGAATCCTCGGTCAAGGACGGCGTGACGGTCTACGACGTCAAGATCCTCCCCTCCGGCAACATTTCGGCGCTGCGCTCGGGCATGACCGCGGACGTGCGGATAATCACCGGCACCAAGGCCGACGCGCTGTCCATCCCGAAAAAAGCCGTAAAGTACAAGGACGGCGACGCGCTGATCTCCGTAAAGGCTTCGCCCTCCGGGAAACTGACCGAGAAAAAGATCTCCGTGGGCGCCGCCAACGAGAGCACCATAGAGGTGCTCTCCGGCCTTGCCGATACCGATACCGTCTACTACTCCACCGGCATAGCCAAGGAGCGCTCCGGATTTAATATCTCTTCGGACTAAAATGCCCCCCCTGATAGACGTAAAGAAAGTTTCAAAAACCTACGCCGCCGGTTCCTTCCGGGTGGAAGCCCTTAAGGAAGTCTCCCTGCGGGTAAACTCCGGAGAGTTCCTGTCGCTGGTAGGGCCCTCAGGATCCGGCAAATCCACGCTGCTGCATATCATGGGGTTCCTGGACCGGCCGGACTCCGGAGAGTATTTCTTCGCTGGGCATCCGACGGCCAGCCTCGGCGAGGGCCGCCTGGCCGCCATCCGCAGCCGCATGATCGGCTTCATCTTCCAGTCCTTCCACCTTTTAAAGCGCACCACCGCCAAAGACAACGTAATGCTGCCGATGGTCTACACCGGCCTGGGCACGAACACGCAGAAGGCCCTGGACTGTCTCAAGCTGGTGGGCCTGTCCGACCGGGTCAAGCACAAATCCAACGAACTCTCCGGCGGCCAGTGCCAGCGCGTGGCCATCGCCCGCGCCCTGGTGAACGACCCGCTGGTGGTAATGGCGGACGAGCCCACCGGCAACCTGGACGCGGTGAGCCGCCAGGAAGTGATGCAGGTCATAAAGGACCTGAACGCCAGGGGACTTACCGTCATCATTGTCACCCACGACGAGGAAGTCTCCCGGATGACGGACCGCGTGGTGCGCCTTAAGGACGGCGTGATAGTTTCGGACGAGGTCCGCCGGCCTTCCGCCGCCGCCGATACCGCGGTAACCCCGCTCCCCCCCGCCCGCCACAGCTTTTCCCCCGCCGAATTCCTGGAGCAGCTCAAGGTGGCTTTTAAGGCCATCTGGAGCCACAAGATGCGCAGCGCCCTCACCATCCTGGGCATCTTTATCGGCGTAGGCGCAATAATCTCCCTGATGACCATCAGCGAGGGCTTCATGAAGAGCCTGCTCTCCGGTTCCAGCGAGGACGACGCCAAGAAGATCTGGGTCATTCCTTATTACCAGCACGGCCGGGCCCCGCGCCGCTTCACGATGAACGACGTGGAAGCTATAAAAGCAAGGGTGCCGCTGGCGGAGAAGGTAACGCCCATACTGGCGCGCAACCTGAAGATCTCGGCCGGCGACAAGCATGTGGACTCCAGCGTGCAGACCCGGGAAGGCTTCGCCCCGGAGGAACAGAAACCACGGGATATTTTTTTTGAAAACAGGAAACTGACCGGCCGTTTCTTTACAAAAGCCGAGAATCTCAGCAAGGACAAGGTGGCTGTGATAAACCAGACGCTGGCAAAAAAACTCTTTGACTCCGGCAACGCCCTTAACAGCGATATAAGGATAAACGGAATAAATTTTGTGGTGGTGGGCGTGGCGGAGGACCACAAGGCTGAACAGATCTTCGGCGGACAGCCCACGGCCTATATCCCGCTCAATACGGCGGCCAAACGCGTTTTCGGCGCAAACCGGCTGGACTATATAGAGGTGGTGGCGCCCGCCCCCGCGGACGCCCCGGAGGGCCGGCGGCAGGTCATCATGGCCATGCGGGCCGAGCGCGGCACGCGGGAAGACGCCGAGGACGATTTCGACGTGCGCACCTTCGAGGCGCAGATCGAGATGTTCAAGAGCACCATGGGCAAGCTCTCCCTGGTGGTCTACAGCATAGCGGGTATTTCGCTCTTGGTAGGCGGCATCGGCATCATGAATATCATGCTCGTGAGCGTTACGGAGCGCACGCGCGAAATTGGGCTCAGGAAAGCCCTCGGGGCGCGCAACTCGGATATCTTAAGCCAGTTCCTGATAGAGGCGGTGGTGCTGTGCGTTATCGGCGGGGCGCTGGGGGTGGCGCTGGGCTTCGGCCTGGGCTGGGCGGCTTATTTCTTCATAAAGGTGCCGCCGACGCTCGGCGCGGGCACCATCTCTTTCGCTTTCGGTTTTTCCACCCTTATAGGCGTGGGCTTCGGCTTCTGGCCGGCGCTGCGCGCCGCCATGCTGGACCCCATAGAGGCCTTGCGTTACGAGTAACAGGCAGCCCCGCTAGCCCCCCCCCCTGTGCCGCGTTTTAGGGAGTCTGGGCCTTTAGGGTAAGCGATATACAGGTCCAAAGACTCTACACAACCGGCTGAAAAGATTTGTAAAGTTTCTATCATAGTGTTAAGGGAACTCTTTATTATTTACACGGAGGAAAACAAATGAAAAAACTAGCGTCATTGGCGTTTATACTGGCTTTCGCGCAGGTCGCCGGAGCGGAAGTGAACTTTGACCAGGGCGTGGACGTGAAGAGCGCCATTAACAGCGCAAAGACCTCGGAGGTCGTTATTCCGGCCGCCAAATTCGGCATGCCCGTTAACATTACCCGCGACTGCAAGAAAATAACTTTCAGCGCTAACGATCCCCTGACATCCTCTATAGCGCCCCTTTCCAGCCAGGAGGAGGACCAGGACTGCCAGAACATGGGCCCCTACGTAGGCCAGATCTGCACGCCCTCTTTTCAGAACTACCGGGCCGACGCGCAGATAGTGATCACGCAGCCCCGCGAACTCAAGCCGGACCAGAAAGAAGTTTTTGAAGTCTGCCTGTGGGGCTCTTTTCTCAGTATGAAACCCGTTTCAACGGTCTACAAATACTCGGTAAACCGCGTGTTTGACGTATTTCAGATCACCCCGCAGGGTCCCGTACTGGCTGCCGCCGACAAGGCCGCCCCGGCGCAGGACGTCTGCCGGCTGGCCATGGACGACGGACATACCTGCGTTTACCAGTGCAAGGACGGCAGCTACATTTCCAATCCCAATCCGTTCCCGATGATCCCGGCCCCCAACCAGTGGGTCGGCCCGATATCAACTCCCTGCAGGCCTACCGTTCCCAACACGCCGCTCATAACGGTCACCAAGTAAATTCCGCGAGGCGCAAGAAAACAGCCGGCCAGGAGGCCGGCTGTTTTCTTGCGCCTCGCGGAGAGGGTCAATAACCGCTATACAGCGCCAGCAAAAGCTCCTCGTGCATCTTGTCCATGGAGGCGGGCGCGGCGGAATAATTATTAATTATGGAGGTAAAAACCAGCGTCCTGCCTTTTTTGGTAACAAGGTAGCCGGTATAGGAACGCACGCCGTTGAGCGAGCCGGATTTAAGCCGCAGATGTTTTTCCAGAGGCGTTCCCAGCCCCATATTCCTGACGTGGCCGGTGGCATCAGGGTCTCCCGGGTAGACGAGCGAGTCATAGAAATCCGCGTAATAAGTCTTCCGGTAGACGGCGCGGAGCAGGTCCGTAAAATTCTCGGCTTTAACAGTATCGCGGGCGGAAAGCCCGCAGGCGTCCACTATGTCCAGTTCGGAAACGTCCGCCCCAAGGCCGTTCAGGTAACCTTTCACGGCGGCCAGCCCGGCTTCCTGATGGCCGGCCCCGAGCTGCCTCAGCAGCAGCTCGGCGTAGAGGTTAAAGCTCCGCTTGTTAGTTACGCGCACAACGCTTTTAAGCGGGGCTGAAACTGTCTCGGTTATTAAATTCAGCTTGCCTTCCGGGGCCGCCCCCTTAAAAGGTTTCTTATTGGAATTGATCCCGGCCTTTGTCAGGTATGCGTTAAAAGCCTGGGCGGCGAACAGGGCGGGGTCCGGCAGCGCCCCCTTTATAGCGAACTCAGGCTGCCCCCCGGGGATGGTGCCGCGCAGCACCGCCTGGTACTGCCCTGGGAAGGCATATATATAACTCTGATCACCCGATCCTTCCGGGCCGGTCTTCACGTAATTTTCAAATTTCAATCCTTCTATGTAAGGTTCCGTGCGCAGCACGGCGGCTTCTCCGCCGGGTTTTTCCGAAGGCTTGAAATAAAGTTTATAAAGCCCGTCGTTAAGCGTAAGCGCCGACGGCTGCGCGGCGTAATAGTTGCCGATGTCCTCCCAGGCCCAGGAGCCCGGCTGCACGCTTTCAAAAGCCGAATCGTCCCCCACTACCGAACCGTTCACGACCTTTATTCCGGCGGCTTTTACGGCTTCAGCCCAGAGGCTGAAGACCTCTTCCAGGGGCGGGGCGCCTGTTACCAGCTGCGAGCCCAGCGCCGGGTCCCCAGCGCCCTTTATATATATATTCCCGTTCAGAAAACCGTTCGAGATATAGCCGTCGTAGTAAAGGCGGGTGGATAAGGTATGGCCCGGCCCGAACTTGTCCAGCGCGGCCGCGGTAACGAACACTTTAAGGATGCTGGCCGGCACCAGGCTGCGCTTTGGGTCGCGCTCGAGAATAACCTTTCCCGTGGCGGCGTCCTTTACGCTGAGGCCCCAGGAAGCGTTCTTTACACCCGGAGCGGCCGCCATTTCACCGAGCCTTTCAGCCAGCGTGGCGGCGCACAAATTTAAGCAGGACAAAAAAACGACGGTGGATATTATGGAGGCTTTCATAGAAAAAAGTATAGCAAATCGCAAAAATGCTAAATTAATATCCGCATGGAACTTCTTATGGCCGTCTTATTCGGCCTGGTGGGCTCCCCTTCTTTCGCGCAAGACGCGCCGGAGCCTAAAACCACCGTAGAGGTTGAGTTGGACCCCTACTATTCCGCCGCCGGGGTCTACAACAGCCTCACCGGCAAGCCCATCCCGCACCTGCGGGCGCCTTCGGAGCTGGATATCTACAAGGAGCTGGTAAGCAAATTTTACCAGCCCCGCACCCTGATCCTGGAAGCCAGCCTTAACCCCCTCCCCTACGCCGGCACGCTCATTAAAAAACACCAGCCGGGTTTTTATAACGATATGCAGTGGACCGGCAATTTCAACGCGGTACAGGCCATAACCGCCGGCTTTGAAGAACCCTGGGCGCTGTCACTTTTTCTGGGGAACGTGGTTTCGTTCGACACGATCAACAAAACGCTGCAGGGCAAGCGTAACGGCTATTCGGGGCTGCTCATAAGCTACGGGAATTACCAGATAAAGGACAACACCCTTATACGAGACAACTGGCTGGAGGCGGAGGGCAAGCTGAAAGGCGAACAGATACTGGCGGACCGCTCGCTGCGATGGAGCTTCCGCGGAGGGGCCAAGTTCCACGCGAACCGCTACATAGCGGACTCTTTTTATATAGGTTTCCGGCGCAGCCGCACCGACTTCAAGGAAAACGGCAGGGACAACTTCTGGCTGCACAACAGCGGCTTTGAATACGTCTCCGACTTCTCGCAAAAGAAACTGGAGCCCTTACGGCATTACCTGGTGGTGGAAAAGAAATTCCCCATGCAGAAATCACGCATGGCCTTCACGCTGGGCCTGGGCTTCGTGTGGACCGCCGACAAAAAATATTCCGGCCCGCTGTCGGACAGCGCGGCCGGGACGAAAACCCCCAGCAGTTTGCAGTTCATCCTGAGGCCCAACCTGGAGTTTTAGGCGCCTTGGGCGAGCGTCTTGCTCCGGTGCTAATTTATTAAAGAACCGTCGCGCCAGCTCTTGCCGGAACGGCGGCGGGGGTTCAGGACCCACAGGTAGGCGCCGTGCTTGGACGGTTTCAGGCCGGGGGTGTCCGTGCCTATGTTCTGGGCGGCAGGGATGCGCACTATAACTTTATCGTCCCTGCGGCCTCCTTCGCTCTCTTTATCGAAGTTGCATGTCATCGCCATATTAGCCTCGCTTCATAACCCCGTACTCATATCGTATTAAAAAGACGGGTGAAACGATAGGACCAAAGGACCCAGTCCCCGGTTGTTTTTTGGCCCGGGACATACGCAGTAGACATAAGACAATATATAAGGTGCCAGTAGACTTTCCCTCCCACGGCTCGCGGCCGGCATAGCGAAGACGCGCTTCCCGGGAGAAGGCCGGGTGACCTGCTGCTACCTGCGCCGCGCGCTGGCGCTGAACCTGCAGGGCAGAAGGGACGAGACGCTTGCCGCCTGCAGGACAGCGGCGAGGAGCCTGTCCGACATAAGCAATTTCGTCATGAAAACCTTATGTCGGACAGGCTCCTGGCAGGACTAATTTTCGGGATTCCATGAAGTACGCCAACGCGGGGCTTAAAGAGGCACCTGACTACGGCTAAGTTTACCGGCAGATGACGGAGGACTGAACACCCTTCAGCCTATCCTGAGCCCTGTCAGGCGTATCTGCGTCCCGTCGCTGCCCCGGTTAATGTAATTCACCAGTCCGCTGTGCCGCCACTGCAGCATGCGCCCCGGCAGCGTAGTGACCGGTTCGAAACACTAAATTTACAGGAGAACCGACATTTTTTATTACTTCCTGCTGTAACGCCCGCTCTTCATGGAGTCGAAATAGGCCACGTCGGACTTGGTGAGGAAACGAGGGGTGAGGTTCAGGGCCTTCATGCAGTCCAGAATATAGAACAGGGCGGTAAGTACTTCGTTGGCCGCCGCCCCGCATTTCCCGTCCAGCTCCGCCGGCCCGCAGTACAGGGCCTGGTCCGGGGACAGGACGTTCTCCAGCATAAAGGCCTTGCCGTAAGCGGCGAGGCGCGCGGCATTATGGGCGGACAGCCCGCCCGAAGCCTGCACGGACGGGTAAGGCGGCAGGGAGAGTCCGCGGCGCAGGGTTTCGTTCACCCGCTCGTTCAGTTCAAGCGCGCCCTCTATGCCCGCGTGCGCCACCGCCAGGCCGTGGTTGGCGAGGAAAAAGACCTGTGGCCCTGAAGCCCCGGCCCTTTCGTTTATAGCCGAGCAGAGCTGCGGCCCGGGGGACCTGTAAGGGAGAAACTCAGCGCCGGGGAACATTGCCCGCCCCAGCGCTTGCCCTTCGGCGCTCATATTAAGGATATTGGCGTAAACCGAGTGCGTGTGTATCACCACGGTATTAAGCAAAGCGTGGAAGCCGGTCTCTATGGAAGGCTTGGCCGGTTTTACGCCCTTAACAGGCAGGGCCTGCGCGCAGATAAAATCGGAAAATTCACCCTCCCCTCCCGGCCCCGCGGCTATACGGCGGAGAATATTGCCGTAATTTACAAGAGAGTAGCCGCTTACGGGGGTAACGTCTTTCAGCTGCACTCCTGAGGCTTTCACCAGCATGCGCCCGGAGCCGAGTTTTATAGAGACGTTACCGCCGCCGCCCTGCGTCAGGTCCGGGCGCGCCCCCGCGGCGCGCGCGAGGCGGGCCAGCAGCTCCGGGGCTTTATCCAAGAACGGGTCGTAGGGCATGCAGTATAAGTGAGGCTCAACCTCATTTCCCCGAGGTTGAGCCTCCTCCTTTATCCGCCCTCGGGTGCGCCTTGTCGTAAACTTCCTTCAGGCGTTCAAGCGAGACGTGGGTGTAAATCTCCG
>JAVHRY010000037.1:0-16628 GCA_036171915.1 Elusimicrobiales bacterium
TCTAGCCATCCCCTGGCTGGATGCCTGTCTCACCGCCCGCCTGTCCGGAGAAAAAGCCGTGCTCAAGCTGGTGTCTTCCCAAACTCTGCACAAGACCGAATCCGGCGGGGTTAAGGTGGTTGAAAGGACCCCTGCGGCGCTTGAGGAGGCCCTTAAAGCTATGGCCGCCAAATTTCCCGACGCCGAGGCTTTTATGGCGGTGGAGTTCCTGCCGCATTCCGCTTTCGCGCTGGGCGAGGAGCTGCTGCTGGGCGCGCGCTCCGACGACGCTTTCGGCCCGGTGATCACGCTTGGCCCCGGCGGCACCAACGCGGAGGCCTTTACAAAGGCGCTGCGCCCGGGGTTGTCCCCCTCTGTAATGCCGGTGGACCTGGCTTTTAACAGCAATGTCTGGGATAATTTCCTGGCCGCCAACTGGGCCTGGCAGTATACCTCGGGCTGCGTGCGCGGCGGCCGCCGCCTGGTCCAGAACGGCGAGCTAATGAAATGGCTGGAGGGGTTCGCCCACCTGGTTAAGTATTTCCGCGACGGCGGGCCTTCGGAATGGGCCATAGAAGAATTCGAAATAAACCCGCTGGCCGCGGCCAGGGGGCGCCTGACCGCGCTTGACGGCGTGCTGCGTTTTCGCCGGGCGAAAAAAACGGCCCCGCGCGTGAAACCTTCAAAAGCGGGGATCGGCGGCCTGCTGCATACCCGCAGCGCCGCGGTGGTAGGCGTCAGCGAGAAGAAGATGAACATGGCCCGCATTATCCTAAACAATATCCTCAAGGCCGGCTTCCCGAAAGAGCATACCTATATAATAAAGGAAGGCGCGGCGCAGATCGACGGCGTGAAATGTTTTGCGTCCCCGGCGGCCCTGCCGGAGAAGATAGAAATGTACGTGGTGGCCGTGCCTTCGCCGGAAGTGCCGCGCGTGCTGGCCGAGGCCGGCGACTCCGGCAAGGTTAACGGCGTGGTACTCATCTCCGGCGGCATGGGCGAAAAGTCCGGCTCCGAGGATATGGCGAGCAGCGTGGTGGAGACCATAGCCCGCGCCAAAGAGAAGAACCCCGATTTTGCGCTCTCCGGCGGCAATTCCATGGGGATAGTGCTGAACGGCGTTAAGCTGAATACTTTTTTCATTCCCCAATATAAGCTGGAACACCCTATCGGCGTGAACCCGTATAACGCGAAGTCGGCTTTTGTAAGCCAGAGCGGGGCTTTTATTATTTCCGCCATCAGCAAGATGCCCTGGCTTAAGCCGGCTTACAGCATCACCGTGGGCAACCAGCAGGACGTTACGGTGCCGGACTACGTGGAGCGGCTCGCCGAAGAAGACGACCTTAAGGTAATACTGGTCTATCTGGAAGGCTTCAAGCCCGGAGACGGGTTGGCGCTGGCGCGCGTTATAGCCAAAGCCCGCGCCGGCGGCAAACAGGTGGTGCTTTACAAAGCCGGGCGCACCGCGGCGGGGAAGAAGGCCGTAATGGGGCACACTGCTTCCATAGCCGGCGACTACCTTGTGACCCGGCTGGTAATGGAGAACGCCGGGGCGCTGGTGGCCGAAACGTTTGACGATTTCAACGACCTGGCGGCGCTCGCGTGCTCTTTCGCTGACCTGGAATTAAAGCACGGCAATACTTTTTTTATGAGCAACGCCGGTTTTGAAGGCGCCGGTATGGCTGACGGTGTGGCCGGCCGCGTTACCGCCGACATGAGCGGGAAGCTCGCGGCCGCGATGGGGAAGACGCTCAAGGAGTTTAAACTGGACTCCATTGTGGACGCGAAGAACCCCCTGGACGTAACGCCTATGGCCCCGGACGGCGCCATAGGCGGCGTGATAAAAACCGCGCTGGCCTCGGCCGAGTTCTCCGGCGTCCTGGTTTCAATGGTGCCGCTGACCCCGGCGATGAATACGCTGCCTAAGGGCGGTACCTGGCCCGACGACCTGGAAAAATCGTTCCTGACAGAGGCGGCCCTGGCCGCGCGCGAAGCCCGCAAACCGCTTATTTTCTGCGTGGCCGCGGGCACTATCTACGAGCCCTACTGCGCCTACGCCCAGGCCCTTGGCCTGCCGGTGTTCCGCTCCGCCGACCGCGCCGTAAAATTATACGGCAGGTATCTGGACTACGTGATGGGCTAGCGGGGCAGCTCCGACGGCATGAAAAAACCACGGAGTCTCCGTGGTTTTTTCTTTTAATGGACCCCTGCCGCGTCAGCAGGCTTTCCTTAAGATCTTTTCTATCTCCGGCTGCTCGTGCTTCATCCCCCAGAGTTTTAT
This sequence comes from Elusimicrobiales bacterium, assembly GCA_036171915.1. Lineage (GTDB taxonomy): Bacteria > Elusimicrobiota > Elusimicrobia > Elusimicrobiales > UBA9959 > UBA9959. Next base: position 2,261 of record JAVHRY010000037.1, read on the forward strand.
AAGGCCCATGGCGTTCTCAGCGATGAGGGGTATGTCCGCAGCGGGGATATTGGCCTCGGACAGCCTGACCGGGGCGCCGGCCCGCCTGAAGAAATCCTCGAAAGACTTTATCGTCCCTTCCGCCGTGGCCGTGCCGAACACCGCGGCCCCGAATTTCTCCAGCCTGGCCGGTCCTTCGGTCTCCAGATGGTGCCTGAACCAGGCCGGCATCACGATGGCCAGCCCGGCGCCGTGCGCGATGTCGTAGAGGGCGCTCAGCGAATGCTCTATGACGTGGTTGATGAAGTTCATGCCGCCGTAGCCGCAGGTGGCCAGCCCGTTCAGGGCCAGCGTGGCGGACCACATCATCGAGGCGCGGGCGTTGTAATCCGACGGGTCTTTTAAAATGCGTTCCGTGGACGCGATAATGGCGCGCGCCAGGGCGTGCACGGTTTCGTCGGTTACCGCCGCGTCGCGGTCCGTGGTGGTGAAGTAGCCCTCTATGATGTGGGCTATGGCGTCCACCGCGCCGTTGGCCACCTGGGCGCGGGGCAGCGTCATGGTGGTCTCCGGGTCCAGGATGGAAACCCTTGGGAACAGCCGCTCGCTGTGGGCCGAATATTTCTGTTTGGCGGCCTCGTTGGTGATCACGCAGCCCGCGTTCATTTCGGAGCCGGTGGCCGGCAGCGTGAGCACGGTGAACAGCGGCAGGGCGTCGCGGATCTCCGCTTTGCCGCAGAAGAAGTCCCAGACGTCGCCCTTATGTTTAACTCCGGCCGCTATGGTCTTGGACTCGTCTATCACCGAGCCCCCGCCGGCGGCTACGACCAGGTCGCAGCCGTTCTCGACCGCTTTCTTTATGCCGTTCCGCGCGTGCTCTAGGGACGGGTTAGGCTTGACCCCCGCGTGTTCTATGAAAGAGACGCCGCTGCTTTGCAGGGCGGCCGTCACGGCCTCGTAGACGCCGTTCTTCCTGATGCTGCCGCCGCCGTAGACCAGCAGGGCTTTCTTGCCGGCTTTGGCCGCCTCCGGGCCGAGTTTAGAAATGGTGCCCCTCCCGAAAATTATCCTGGTGGGATTCGCGAAAGTGAAGTTTTGCATATTTTTCTCCTGTCTGTTTTCAGTTTAGCAAAAAAAAGACCGCGGCTTTTGCCCCGTGGTCTTTTTTTCTCTGGATCTCCGGCCTTTTATTCCGCGTCCACCCACACGCCGCGCGCGGGCGCCTGTGCCCCGCCGAAGGATTTGTTCTGGACGGCCCCTTCCGCCGCCAGGCAGCCGGAGATAAAGGCCCGGGCTTTGACCAGCTCGTTGACGCTGTTTATATAGACCGGCACGTCCTTGCCTTTCTTGAAGTTCATGTGGTCGCGCTTCACGATATACTCCGAGTTGAGTTTGCCGGAGTAGTCGTTGTAGATGATCTCGACGTGGCAGTCCAGGTAGTCGCGGGTGAGGCTTTCCAGCCACATCCGGTCCCCGGTCAGCGTAGCCTTGAAATCTTTGCTCTCCACGTATTCCAGCCGGTCGCGGAAATCTTCGTGGAGGTTGAGGTACACTTCTGGGTCGCAATAGTTCTTGTCCGCGGAGAAGGCCGAGTAGAGCTTCTCCCTTACGACCTTGGCGAGCTTGGCGCCTATCTTGCCGCCCATCGAGTTCACGGCGTCCTCCTGCTGCTCGTCGACGCCGCCTGAAAGGATGTGGGAGCCGGCGGTCTCGATGCCGCCTACGAGCGCCGCCCGGAAGCCGCCGCGCACGTAGCCGTAGAGCATGATGCCGTGGAAATGGTACCACGCGCCGTATTTGTCGCCCCTGTCCTGGTAGAAGTTGCAGATGTTGGCGAGCTTGCGGGTGACGGCCAGCTTGTCGCGCTGGGGATGGCGCCAGTTGTCGGAAAGGATGTTCTCTATCGTAAGGATGGCCAGGTACACGTCCCCGCCGTTTATGCGGTAGCTTGCGCGGAACACCTGGTCGAGGGTGGCGGACCCGTCCCGGCGGGCGAGAATGTCGTTTATCAGGAGCTCTTCCGTGCCGGTCTTGAAGTGGCGGGAAGTCACGCCGGAGGCCAGCGCGGTCAGCAGCTTGGTGAAGCCGAGGGGGATCAGTTCCCCCTTGTCCTTGCAGTACTGTATGAACTCGGGGCTCCAGGTATGGGGCTCGCCGAACCTGGGCTGCAGGCCGGCGGCCTGCTCCTCTTTGATGACCTGCATCATCATGTCCAGCATCTCTTTCTTGCGGAAAGGGTTCACGCGGCCTTCGAGCTGCATGGCGGAATTGTGCAGCTGCACTATCATGCGCTCTTTTTCGTCGGCCGGGATGTCCAGCGCCTTGATCTCGGCTTCGGTAGGCATGGCCACCGGCGCGTCCTCGATGACGGGGTTCACCCCGTTATAGCTGCCGCCGGCGGGATTGCCGTTGTCCTGGGCTATGCCGAACAGGACCTGGAAAAGGACTTTGGGCAGGTTCTTGGTGTAGACGGCGAGGGCCACGTCGCTCTGCAGGTCGTAGCGCTGGTAGCCTGCCTGGCGGAACTGGCGGGAGAATTCAAGAGTGTTGTCGATCCCGGGAATGTCGATGGCGCCGCCGGTAACGTGGATCTTGTTGACGTCGGCGGAGGGGCGGCGGCGGATGAGCAGCGGGTCGTAAGAGTCGGCGTCCAGGTAGTAATTCCCCCGTGTGGCGGGAACGGCCTGCGCGCGCATGGGGACCGGCGCGTCGAAAGCCTGCGCGTTCTGTCTGAGCGTTTCGACGTTTATGTCCTGCAGTTCCTGGGCCGAAGCCGCGGCGGCGGCCAGGCAGGCGAGCAGGGTAAGAAGTGCTTTTTTCATCGGCTTTTTACTGTTCAGCTATATTATGCCGCTTTGGCAGCTGCGCGTTTGTCCTATATACTATAATCTAACAGAAGCGGCGGCTTTTGTAATGCGCCAAAGGGCCCAGGAAGGCCCGGTTTTTAGGCCTATATGCCGGATAACCTTAAAATACTCCATCTTACCGAAGCCTACGGCTGGTCGGGCGGCGCCGCGCAGATGCTTTACCTGGCCCGCGAGCTGCGGGCGCTGGGGAACCACAATATCATCGCCTGTCCCCTCGGCGGGGACCTTTGGAAAAAAGCCTCCGGCGACGGCTTCGAGGTGGTGCATTTCAGGCCAAAGCGCGACTATGACCTGAAAACCGCCTTCGCCCTGGCGCGCCTGATAAATAAAAAACGGCCGGACGTCCTGCACGCGCATCATCCCAAGGCGCACGCTATGGGGCTTATCGCCAAGTTCCTGGCCCGGCATAGGCCGGTCTTCGTCTTTACGCGCCGGGTCTCCCACCCGATCGTTACCGGTTTTTTAGCGAAACTCAAATATACCAGCCGGCAGATAGACGGCTGCATAGCCGTGGCGGATTCCGTGCGCGGTATTCTTCTCGCGTACGGGCTCGCCCCGGAGCGGGTACGCACGATCTACAGCGGCACCGACCCTTCCCGATTTTTTCCCCGGCCGCCCGAAACTGAAATATTAAAGGAACTCGCCCTGCCCTCCGGCCTGCCCGTGATCATGCTGGTAGGGAATTTCAGCGAGCATAAAGGCCAGCATGTCCTGCTCAAAGCCGCCAGGCTGCTTTCCGCGCGCGGCCTGGATTTTATCCTCGTTTTCGCCGGGCGCGGCACGGATTCCCTTGAACTGAAGGCGCTGGCGGCCCTTGAGGGCCTGCCCCCGCGGCAGGGCCGTTTCCTGGGCCTGCGCGACGACGTGGAGAAGCTGCTTTCCGCGGCCTCGGTAAGCGTGAACGCCGCGGTGAAGGGTGAGGCCCTGAGCGGAAGCATCAGGGAATCCCTCGCCATGGGCGTGCCCGCCGTGGCCAGCGACATTTCCGGGAATTCCGAGATCGTGAAGAATGGCCTCACCGGCCTGCTTTACCCTCCCGGCGACGCGGCCGCCCTGGCTGACCGCCTGGAAACCGTGCTGAGGAGCCCGGAGCTGCGCGCCAAGTTCTCCCAAAATTCCGTATCGCTGGTGCGCGAAGGCTTCACCACCGCCATTATGGGCCGCCGCACGCTGGACTATTACCGCGAACTGCTGGCCGCCGCCGGCAAATAAAACCTCCCCGGTTCCGGGGAGGTAAAATTCATAAACAGCTGTTTTTTTCGCCGCGCTCACGCGGCCGGACCTTCCTTACCCCAGGTGCGCGCGCAGCAGCCAGGCCAGGCCGAGGAAAGAGAAGAAGCCGGTCACGTCGGTTACCGTGGTGACGAAGATCCCGGAAGAATGGGCGGGGTCGTAGCCCAGGCGCTTCATGGTGAGCGGGATCAGGGCGCCGGAAAGTCCGGCGGCCGCCATGGTTATTACCATGGACAGGCCCGCGATAAGGCCGAGCAGGACGCTGCCTTTCCAGAGCCAGGCGGCCAAAGCCGTTAAAAGGCCGGTGCCGCAGCCGTTGGCCAGGCCCACCAGCACTTCGGTCTTGACCAGGCGCCACGCGTTGCCGGGGGCTATTTCGCGCATCAGCATGCCGCGTATCACCACGGACAGTGTCTGGGTGCCGGCGTTGCCCCCCTGCCCGGCGATTATGGGCAGGAAGACCGCCAGCACGGCCACCCGGGCGATCAGCCCTTCGAAAAGCGCCACCACCGCGCCGGCCAGGAAGACCGTGGCCAGGTTTATGGTAAGCCAGGGCAGGCGGCGGGTGATCTTGAACCAGGTCGAGGAAAAGATGCGCTCCTCGGCGCTGGCGCCGAACAGCAGCTGGATGTCCTCGCTGGCTTCCTCTTCCGTGCTTTCGATGATGCTGGACGTGGGCACGACGCCCAGCAGCTTGCCGTCGCTGTCCGCGACGGGGATGGTGAGAAAATGCTTCTTGGAAAAAAGCGCCACCAGTTCTTCGCGGTCGGTAAAGGGCGAGACCTTCAGGACCTTGGTTATCATCACGGCTTCCACGGGGGCCGCGCCGTCGGCCAGCAGCAGGTCCCGCATATTAAGCACGCCCACCAGCCTGCCGGCCTCGTCCACCACGTAGCAGTAGCTCAGCGGCACCTGCCCGTGCGCGAGCAGGCGCAGGCGGCTGATCACTTCCTCCACCTTGAGCCCGGTCCTGAAAGAAAGAAAATCCCCGTGCATCAGGCGCCCGGCGCTCTGCAGCGGGTAGGAAAGCGTTTCGGCGACGGCGGCCGCGAACTCCGGAGGGAGCAGCGCCGCCAGGCGCCTGGCGGACTTATCCGGCATGTGGCTGAAAACGATGGCGGCATGCCTGGGGCTCAGGCGCTGGACCAGCAGGCAGGCGTGCTGGGCGTGGATCCGGGCCAGCAGGCGCCCGGCTTTCTGCGGCTGCAGGCTTTTTAGCGCGGCCGCTTCCGAAGCCTCGGGCAGGAGCCCTAATATGCGCACCGCGTCCGCGGGCTCCAGCGTGTCCAGGGCTTCGCCCGCCCTGGAGGGGTCGGACTGTATGAAGAGCTTTATTACGGCCAGCGCGGCCTCCATTTTTTTCATATAAAATTATGCGGAAGCCCGGTTGAGCCGGTCCATGATGGCGCGGCCCAGGCCGCGCGAAGGCACGCGCTCGGCGTAGATGGTCTTTACGCCGGAACTCTCCAGCTTGTGCAGGGCCGCGAACAGCCCCGCCGCGGCCTCGCGCAGGTCCCCGGAGCGGGAAAGGATTTTTACCGCCCCCCACTTACCGGCCGGCCGCCGGCAAAAAGCGAGGTAGCCGGCTTTCCCGGACGCTTTTACGGGCTCGCCCGGCCGGATCAGCCTGACCCCGGCGTTCGGCGCGTAATGCTTTTTCAGGCAGCCCGGCGCCTGCGGGACCCTGCCGCGGCGGGCTTTCAGCGCCGGCCCGGCTATTTTTTCTATTTCTTCAAGCGGCAGCCCGCCCGGCCGCAGCAGCACGGGCCGGCCTGCGGCAAAAGTTATGATGGTTGACTCTACGCCTAGGAGGGTTTTCCCCCCGTCCAGGATCAGGTCCGGGCCCGAACCCAGCTGCTTTTTTACGTGCGCGGCGGTGGTCGGGCTGAGCCGGCCGAAGCTGTTGGCGCTCGGGGCGGCTATCGGGCGGCCCGCCGCTTTTATCAGGGCCAGGGCATGGCGGTTGGCCGGGACGCGCACGGCCACGGTCTTAAGCCCGGCCGTCACGATGTCCGGCACGGAGGCCGCTTTGGGCAGCACCAGCGTGAGCGGGCCGGGCCAGAATTCGTCCATCAGCCTGAGGGCGGCTTTAGGCACGCGGGAAAACAGTTTCCGGGCCCGCGCGGCGGAGCACTCGTGCAGGATCAGCGGGTCGAACCGGGGGCGGGCCTTGATCTCGAAAATACGCGCGCAGGCCGCCGGGTTCAGCCCGTCGGCCCCGAGGCCGTAGACCGTTTCCGTAGGAAAAGCCACCACCCCGCCGGACCGGATCAGGGCCGCGGCTTTCTTAATGCTGGCTGGCGTAGCTTTTACTGTGCCCATAGTGCAATTTTAGCAATTAAAATGGAACAGGCTGCTTTATTCGGAAAATAAAGCAGCCTGTCACCTTTCCTTGCTATTTCTTGAGCAGGCGGGCCAGGGCTTCCGCCAGGTCCTCGTATTTGTAGGGTTTAGGCAACACCGCGTCGAAGCCGTAAACCTTGTAGTCCGCCATTACTGTCTCGTCGGAGTAGCCGCTGGAGACTATCACTTTAGCGCCCGGCGCAGCGGCGCGCAGCTTAACCACGGCTTCCTTGCCGCCCAGGCCGCCGGGGATGGTGAGGTCCATGATCACCAGGGCGAAAGGCCTGCCGGCTTTTTCTTCTTCGGTGTAGCGCCGGACGGTCTCGTTGCCGTCGGAGGTGATAACGCTGGTATAGCCCAATTCTTTAAGCATGCGGGCTACGGCTTTGGCCACCACTTCCTCGTCCTCCAGCACCAATATCCGGCCCGTGCCTTTCTGTATTTCCGGCCTGGCGCCGGCGGTCATCGAAAGACAGCGGCCGGTGGAAGGCAGGTATATTTCGAAGCGCGTCCCCTGTCCAGGCACGGAAGAGGCGCTGACGTGCCCGCCGTGGTTCTTTATCACCGACCAGGTCATGGACAGGCCGAGGCCGTGGCCCAGGCTCTTGGTGGTGAAGTAAGGTTCGAAGATCTTGCCCAGGTATTCTTTCGGAATGCCTATGCCAGTGTCGGTTACGGTTATCTTAAGGTAGTCACCCTGCGGTAATAGTCCAGGGAGGGCGGCGCCCTTCCCTATATTTTCCGCCTCAAGCCGCAGGGCGCCGCCGGCCGGCATGGCCTGCAGCGCGTTTATAAGCAGGTTGTTTATGGCCTGTTTAAGCTGGTTCTCGTCCCCTTCCACGCTCCACAGGTTTTCTTTGATAACGGCCTCGCACGCGGCTTTGGTGCCGCGCGTGGCCAGGCCGAAAATATCCCGCAGGGCCTTTTCCATGCAGAACTCTTTTTTTACCGGCTTGCCGCCCTTTGAAAAAGACAGCAGGCTGGCCGTAAGGCTCTGGGCGTTCCTGGCCGCCTCTATGGTCTCGCGCAGGATCTCCGCGTTGTCCCTGTCATCGCCGCAGCGGGCCTGCAGCAGCGAGATGTTGGCCATTATGCCGGTGAGCATATTGTTGAAGTCGTGGGCTATCCCCCCGGCCAGCTGGCCGAGCGATTCCACCCGCTGCATGGCGGACATCTCGCTCATCAGCCTTTCGTTCTTCTTCCGCTCGGAGATATCGTTAAAAAAGACCAGCCCGCACTTCTCGCCGTTCAGAACTAGCGGCGAGCCGGTTATTTCAAGGGTTATCATGGTGCCGTCCAGGGCCTGGTAGTCTATCTCGGCGGATTTTGTAGCGACTCCCCGTACATCGATAGCTTCCAGCCGCGCCTTCACGGTTTCGGCAAATTTCTCCGGGAGGAGAGTCAGGATGTTCTTCCCGAGCACTTCGGCTTCGCTTGCGGCTTTAAGGATCTTCAGCCCGCTTTTGTTCACGTACACCGCTTCCAGCCCTTTTCTTACCAGCACCCCGTAGGGGGAGGCGTCTACCAGCGTGCGGAAGCGGCTTTCGCTTTCCGCCAGCTTGCGCTCGGCGGCCTTCTTTTCGGTTATGTCGGTAGAGATGCCGCACACTCCGTAAACCTTGCCGGCGGGGTCTTTAAGCGGGAATTTGGAGGAATAGTAATAATGACCCTGCCCGTCCGTTTCTTCGAAGAACATGGGGTTGCCGGATTTTAGCACTAGCTTATCGTTGGCTTCATGCTCTTTGGCCAGCGCCTCGGGCAGCAGGTCGCGGCGGTGTTTGCCCAGCATCTGTTCGGGCGTGGTTTTAAAGACGTTCGCGAAGGCGATATTGGCCAGGATGAACCTGTTCTCCATGTCAAGCGTGTAAATAGCCGAGGTGCTGTTGTTTATCACGTCGGATAAAAGCCTGCGCTGCGCCGCCAGTTCCGTTTCCGTCTTCTTTTTTTCCGTGATGTCGTTTATCACCCCCAGGAAAACCTTGTCCTTGCCGGTCTCAACCAGCTGCAGCCGGACCTGTGCCGGGTAGGTGCTGCCGTTCTTGCGGGTATGGGTTGTTTCAAAGACGAGCTTTTGCGCCTTTCCGGCCAGCAGCGGCGCTATTTTGGCGCGGAAGGAAGCTTCCGAAAATTCTTTTTTAATGTCCCAGGGCGCAAGGCTTTCCAGCTCTTCGGGCGAATACCCCAGGTTCCTGGCCGCGCCGTAATTCACGAAGATGAAATGAAAGTTTTCCGGATTGAAGATATAGATTTCGTCGAAACTGCTTTTGATGGCCTGGCTTAGCATGGCCGTCTGCGCGCGGGCTTTCCAGGTTTCGGTGATGTCCGTGAACACGCAGTGGGTCTGTTTGAAGCTGCCGTCCGGGTTGTGCGCTATCTTGCCGTTGAACGACACCCGGCGCGTGCCGCCGTTCTTTCTCAGCATGTCGAATTCCAGCAGGCGGATCTCGCCCGCGGCTTTAAATCTGGGGAAATTCTCCCCAAATATGGCCTTGAAGTCCGGGGTCAGGAACTCCGCGAAGTTCCTGCCTATCACTTCTTCCCGGGCGTAACCCAGCGTGGCCAGCCAGGTCTCGTTCACGGCCGCTAAATTCCCGTCTTTGTCCAGCGACTGGTAGTTTATCGGCGCTTTTTCGAAAAGGTCGTGAAAGCGCTCCTCGCTTTCTTTAAGGATGCTGATGTCCGTCCAGGACCCGATATATTCCGTCTGGGAAATAGCTTTCATCTGGGAGTGCACCCAAATATAACCGTTGCCTTTTTTCTTTACCCGGAAGTCCTGTACCGCGCTGCCGCTGGTAAGCACGGCCTCCCTGCTAAGCAGCACGCTTTCCATGTCGTCGGGGTGGATCTTCCCCTTGATCCAGTCGGGCGTAAGGATCTCCGCTTCTTCGTAGCCCAGCAGGCTTTGCACGTTCCCGCTCACCCATTCCGTTCTAAGATGGCCGCCTACTTCGCGCATTCTGAAAAGTATTACCGGGTTGGTCTCCATCATGTGGGTGAGCTGGCCGGAGGTAAGTTCCAGCGCGGCCTGGGCCGAAGCCCGCATTTTTTCCGCGGAAATAGCGTTCAGGGCCAGGGAGACGTCCGCCTTTATTTCGGCCAGCAGGCTTATTTCCTCTTCGATGAAGAAAAACGGTTGTTCGGAATATAAGGTAAGCACGGCGGCCAGTTTCCCGTTCTCTTCCAGCGGTATGGCCGCGGATGAACGGTAGTTCCTCTCGAGGGCCATTTCGCGCCAGGGCGCCATAATTAGGTCGCTGGAGATATCCTCGCAGGGTATGATCTTGCCGCTGAAGGCCGCGAGGCCCGTAGGCCCTTTGGAGTTGGGGCTTTCGTTCCCAAGCTCCACTTTTATCCTGCCCAGGTAGCCGTCCACGAAGCCGGCCGAGCAGAGCGGCAGCACGCGCCCGGTGTCCCGGTCCGGCAGGCCTACCCAGGCCATCCTGAGCCCGCCGGTGTTGACGGCTATGTCGCAGATGGCCTGGAATAATTTTTTAGTGTCTTTTTCGCGGGAGACCGCCTGGTTAACGTGGGCCAGTACGGTGTAAAGCCTGAGGTTCTTTGCAGTGTTGCTCTGTTCCGCCGCGAGAGCGGCTTTAAGCGCGGCTCTTTCAAGCGCTTTCCTGGCGGCGGGCAGCAGGTTGTCAAGGAAGTCCGCGTTCTTGATTATATAATCGCTGGCGCCGGACTTCATGGTCTCCACGGCCACGGCCTCGTCGCCGCGGCCGGTCACCATCAGGAACGGAGGGACCGGGATCGCGCTTACCTGCAATTTCTTTACCAGCTCTATGGCGTTGGAGCCGGCGAGGGAGTAGTCCAGCAGCATCAGTTCCGGCGTGGTCCTCTTGAGTATGCCTATGGTCTCTTCGGCGCTGGCGGCCCGGCGTATCTCCAGCCCCAGCGCTGCAAGGCGCTGGGTCTCCAGTTCCCCGGTGCCCGGGTCGTCTTCCACTATAAGTATAAACTTGCCTTTGTTGTTGGTTTTGTCTGCCATAATTTTAACCTTGCTGGTATTTAAGATCCCCGGAGACCGCGTTTTATGCCGCCTGTATCTTCCCTACTTTTATTACCATCAGGAAAAGCCCCAGCCTTTTTATCACCTCGGCGAATTTCTCGAATTCCACCGGCTTGGTAAGGTAGTTGTTGCAGCCCAGCTCGTAGCAGCGGTTTATTTCTTTTGGGTCGTCCGTGGTGGTGAGCATGATAACCGGCATATTCTTAAGGCGCGTGTCGCTCTTAACGCGCCGCAGCACCTCTATGCCGTCCAGCCCGGGCATGCGGATGTCCAGCAGCAGCAGGTAGGCTTTGTCTTTTTCTACGCAGGGCTTTACGGCCCCGGAGAGGAAATCCCAGGCTTCGTCGCCCTGCCTGAACCGTATCAGCCGGTTGCGTACCCCTACGCTTTCAAAGCGTTCCTGCACAAGCTGGGCGTGGCCGTCGTCGTCCTCCGCCATCAGTATGGTTACCCCGTTATCATCGTTGTTCATTTTAGCTCCCCGCTGCCGGCAGTTCCACGTAAAAGACCGTGCCCCGCCCTTCTTTGGATTCGGCCCTTATGCCGCCGCCGTTCTTTTCAGCAAAGCGTTTTACCATGGGCAGGCCTATGCCCTCCCCTCTGTTGGCGCGCGGGCGCCCGGGCTGGTAGAATATGTCCCAGATCCGGCCCAGGTCCGCTGCCGGTATGCCGGGGCCGTTGTCGGCCACGGTGTAGCGCGCTACGCCGTCCTTTATCTCCCCGGTAACGTTAACCGCCAGCGCGCGGTTCTTGTCCCGGTATTTTATGGCATTGTCCAGCAAATTGGTGAACAGCTGGCTTACCGCGCCGGGGTCCGCCTCGCACGGGGGCAGTACGCCGCAATTTATCTTCCCCCCGGCCTGCTTAAGCTGAAAGGCCAGGGAACCCTGTATGGTTTTAAGAAGTTCGTTCATGTCCACGGCGGCCGGCTTCATTTCCACCCTGCCCAGGCGGGAAACTTTAAGCAGGGCGGTTATCAGCGCGTCCATCTTGCGCGAGCTTTCCAGCACGAACTTCAGCGCGCCGGGGATGCGCGTGCCGGCAAGGTCTTTCAGAGCCTCTTTTGCTTCCTCAGGCAGCTGGGCGTGCCCCAGCGCTTCCAGCAGTTCCCCGGTGTAGCGCTCCAGGTTCTGGCTGAAGCCCTGGATGTTCACCAGCGGGCTCCGGAGGTCGTGCGTGGTGATGTACAGGAAATTCTCCATCTCCTGGTTTTTCTCTATAAGGGCACGGTTCAGTTTTCCTATTTTTAGTTCAGCTTGCTTGCGCTCCGTGATGTCCTGTATGGTGCCCTGCATCTTTACCGGGCGGCCCCGCGTGTCCGTTTCCAGGCGGCCCAGGCCGTGCACCCAGCGTTCAGTTTTGTCGTCCTGGCGGATTATGCGGTACTCCTTGTTGAAGGGGATCCCTTTGCCCGCCACTTCCACCCTGAAATAGTCGGCCATCATGGCGCGGTCTTCAGGGTGGATAAGGCGCGTCCAGCCCTCCACCGTGTGGCCATAGTCCGCGCTTATCCCGAAAACTTTGTCCAGCACCGGCGAGCTGGTCCAGTTCCCGGTGGGGATATTCAGAACGTAGCTGCCCAGGCAGGCCAGGCTCTGGGCTTCGTTAAGCAGGCCCTCGGCCAGCCGGCTCTGGGCCAGTGCCCTGGCCAGTTTTATCTTGCCGTAGCTCAGCGAGGAAACCAGGTCCGTTACCTGCCGGTAGAACGAGATGAGTATGTCTACATTCCCTCGGCTGAAAACGGGGATGCGCCCATAGGCCGCCAGGTATTCTTTTTCGTCGAAGCCGTAGCGGCGCGCCTGTTCGCGGAAGGTGTCCAGGTTGCGCGGATCGTCCTCGTACAGGAACTGGCCCAGGAAGAAATTGCCTATGTGCCTGCCGCCCACCATCAGCGGCGTAGCTATGTCCCGCAAATTGTTCTTGCAGAAATAGGACTTGCTGGTCCCTGGGGCTACGTCCTTGGTGAGGAGGGTATCGCTCTCCAGGCAATTGCGGCAGGTTCCCGGGTTCACGCGGTGGAACCTGGTGCAGATATCCTGCCAGCCCGAGGCCACAATGACCTTCCCCTTAATGTCGAGGATGGCGCTGGTGATGCCGGTAAGCTTGTAAAGTTCATCCATCATTTTCTGCAGCGACGGGATGTCGAAAATATCCGTAAGCTCAAGGGTGCCCAGGTCACCTTCCGGCTCCATGATGGCGTTCAGTTTGTTCCTCACCGCGGTTTCGCTTTCGCGCAGGGCTTCTTCCGCGGCTTTGCGCGCGGTGATGTCGTTAACGGTGGTAATAAGGTATTCCGGGCGGCCGGCGGCGTCCCGCTGCAGGGCGGTGGTGACTTCGGCGTACAGGATGCCGCCGTCCTTGCGGATATAGCGCTTTTCGAACTGCGCAGCAAGGCGCTCGCCGGCGGTCAGGGAGCTGACGATGGCTTCGGTTTTCTCTATATCCTCGGCGGGAGTGATTTGCCGCCACTTCTTGTGCCGGAGCTCTTCTTCGGAGTAGCCCAGCATGGCGCAGAAGGCCCTGTTGACGTTGAGGCTGCCGTCCAGCCCGGTTATGGATTTGCCCAGCGGGGAATTCTCGAAGAAAAGGCGGAACTTGTCTTCGGAATGGGCGAGCTGCGCGTTGGAGGTCTCCAGGGCTTTCTGGTATTCTTCCGACTGCTGACGGAAGAACAGGAACGCCCCGCCGCCCGCGGCGCCCAGCATCAGCACGGTCAGCAAGAGCAGCAGGCCGGAGACCTGGGCCGAATCCGCCATGATCTCGTCCATATCCAGCTTGGCTACCAAGCCCCAGTCGGTTCCGGGGACCAGGCCCACCGCGGCCAGGACTTTTTTCCCGCGGTAGTCGGTCCCCTGCAAAATCCCTGTCTTTCCTTTAAGGGCATAGGCCGCCGGCAGCAAGGAGTTTTCCAACGGGAGCCGTAAGGTCATCGGCGCGCCTTGCTGATCTCTTAACCGGTTTAAAAACAGAATGTCGCTACCGTCCTTGCGCACAAGCAGGGTCTCTCCGGTGCGGCTGTTGGTCGGCCAGTTCTTCATCAGCGGAAAAAAATAGTCTTCAGGCTCTATCCTTAACACCAAAAAAAGCCTTTTCCCGCTTTTCCCTCCCGCGGCTTTTGAGACCAGGTCTAAATGCGGCTGGTTTTCCCCGGGAGTAATTGAAAAATCCCCGAACACGGGCCGGGCGGAAACGGCGGCCTGTTGTATAAGCCTTTTGGCGTCTTCGCAGATGGCCGGCCTGGAACCGTCCGAAGTTATGACTTTTCCGGAAATATCGGTCAGGTAGGCGGCGCTATAGGGGTTATGTTTAAGGTAAGTCTGAAGCCGGCTCTTGAGGGCGGCTTTCATGCCCGGGTCTGAGGTATCAGCCGCCAGTCGGTTCAGGTATATGGAAAGGATCGGGCTGTCCAGCAGGGACTGGGTGTCGTTAAGGCGGTCTTCCCGCCAGGTAATAATCTCGTTCTCTTTAAAGCGTCTGATGGAATTGATCAGCGCGCCGGCGTCTGTAGTCAGTGAGGTCCGGTAATGCCGGTAGTAAAAAAAGCCGGCGGACAGGATCACCAGCGCGGCCGCGGCAAAAATAAGGGCAAGCCGTATTTTCAGCCCGCGCAAATGTTTTTCGGCGTTATCTTCTTTCACTTGCCCCCCCGTTCCGAACGGGAAATAAGAACAGGCCGCTTTACGGCGCATCCGTAACCGGCGTCTTTGAACCTAAAAATGCGGAGACCCACTTATCCGCCCCCATTATCTTTTAGCGGTAACCCATACCGCTTAGCTACCGTACTGCCGCTCCGCTCCTATGCGCGGCCTGCTGGCCGCACTGCGGTGTCGCTTTGCTCCACCCCCGTCCGCCTTCGGCGTCCGTACACCGCAGAAATTATTCCCGCGCGCACTGCAAAGAACTGAGTTTATTATATACAGATTCTGCCCGCGCT
>JAVHRY010000038.1:0-3751 GCA_036171915.1 Elusimicrobiales bacterium
AACCTTCGCCCAGGCCCAGCCCGTGCAGCGTGCAGCCGTTCTTCACGAAGATGGAACAGGCCATGCGGCGGCCCATCTTGGTCATGTTCTTGACGTTGGTGGAATACATGCCCGCCGAGTGGTGGTTCTCCCCCTCGGCGAAGCGCGCCAGCTCTATGGCGGCGTCTATGTCCTTGCAGAAGGTGACCGGCAGCACCGGCATCAGCTGCTCGCTGACCACGAAAGGATGATCGTTGGGCACTTCGGCCCAGAGCACGCGGATGTCGTCGGAGAGGTTCAGGCCGATGGCCCGGGCTATTACAGAGGGGTTCTTGCCGATGAACTCGCGGTTGACCTTGGGCTCGCGGCCGGGCTCGAGGATGGCGAGTTTAGAAAGCTGGGCCATCTGCGGGCCGCTGAGCTCGCAGGCGCGCGCGTCGGCGCGCATGGCGGCCAGGAAGCGCGAGCGCGCGGCCTCCACCACTATTACTTCCTTCTCCGCGATGCAAAGCACGTTATTGTCGAAACCGCAGCCGTAAATTAATTCTTTGACGCAGTCCGGGAACACTGCGGTTTCGTCCACCACTACGGGCGGGTTGCCCGGGCCGGCCGCGATGGTCTTGCAGGGCTTGCCCGAGGTCATGGCCACTTTCACGATGGCCGGGCCGCCGGTAACGATGTTCATGTTGGTGCCGGGGTGCGACAAAAGCTGTTTGGTCACTTCCTGCGTAGGCTTGCCCATGGTGCACACCAGGTTGGCGGGCCCGCCGGCGGCGACGATGGCCTTGTCCAGCACGCGCACGGCGTCCGCCACGCAGCCCTTGGCCGCTGGGTGCGGCGAGAACACTACCGCGTTGCCCGCGGACAGGATCCCGATGGCGTTGCTGATGATGGTGGCCACGGCGTTAGTAGAAGGGGTGATAGCCGCCACGACGCCGAAAGGCGCGAATTCAACTAGGGTCAGGCCTTTATCCCCGGTATAGGCCAGGGCGCGCAGGTCTTCCACGCCGGGAGTCCCGTCGATGCAGACCAGGTTCTTGACGACCTTGTCTTCCACGCGGCCCATGCCGGTTTCGGCCACGGCCAGTTCCGCCCAGCGGCGGGCGTTGGCGCGGGAAACTTCGCGGATCGCCGCGATGATCTTTTCGCGCGCCGCCAGGCCCAGGTCCTGGAAACCGGGCTGCGCCCGCTTCGCGGCGCCGACGGCGGCGTCCACGGTGTCGAACACCGGGCCTTCGGAAGTGCCGCCGGCTTCGGGCTGCGCGCCGAGGCTTTTGACCACCTCGGTAACTATCTTTTTAAGGTCTTCTTCGCTGATGGGCATAAGTTTTTACCTACCCGTTCATCTTGTCCGTGGACTTCTTGAACACCACCTTGCCGTCTTTCTCTATGGTATCCACGATCGCGAAAATAGTGCAGTCCACCGGGGTATTCTCGGTCTTGGAAGTCTGGCGGGCGCTCGAGCCCTGCACCAGCAGCACCAGTTCCCCGGTGCCCGCCCCGACGGCGTCGATGCCGACCAGCGTATTGCCGCGCGGCTTGTCGTCCAGGCCGACCGGCTGCACCATCAGGAGCTTGGTCCCCACAAGTTTGTCGTCCTTGCGGGTGCAGACCACGTTACCCACTACTCGTGCGAATAGCATGATTCCTCCACTGAACCGGGGCGGGGCCTCCGCGGCCCGTCGCCCGTCAGATAAATTAGGCCTATGGCCATGCCGTAACAAGCGCTGTGCGCATCAGACGGCCCCGATTACTTGCGCTTGGCTTCGCTGATGGGCAGCTTGCCTTCCAGGTCGCCGTGGGGCTGCGGTATTACGTGCACGCTCACCAGCTCCCCTACTTTCTGGGCGGCGGCGGCTCCGGCGTCGCAGGCGGCGCGGCAGGCGGCCACTTCGCCCCTGAAAAGGATGGTCACAAGCCCCGCGCCTATCTTTTCGTAGGCTACGAGCTTGACATTGGCGGCTTTTACCGCGGCGTCGGCAGCTTCCACGCAGGCCACAAGTCCTTTGGTTTCTATCATTCCAAGTGCGTCCATTTTTGTATCCTCCTGTAGAACTCTTGAAAACATTTACATCGATAAAGAGGACGTACAGGACAAAGACAATACATGCGGACCCTGCCCATCCTGTAGATCCATATTAAACTATAAACGCCGGGTCGCCGTTCTTCATGCCGGCGGCGTTGGCTTCTTCCACGTCCAGGTGCAGCTCCAGCGCGAACTGGTCGGAGACGCGGCACAGCACGCGCTCGTAGATGGTCTCGCGTTCGGTGCCCTTGCCGCAGAGCACGCGCACTTCCTGGCCGTCCTTCACCTTGTACTTGGCGGCTTCCTGCGTCAGGAAATGGATGTGGCGCTTGGACATGATGACGCCTTTCTTAAGGACCACTGTGCCCTTGGGGCCGACCAGCTTCAGGCCGGGGGTGCCTTCCAGTTTGCCGGAATCGCGGATAGGGGGCACTACGCCCAGCCGGCGCGCGTCGGCGGCGGAAACTTCCACCTGGCTGTATTTCCGGTACGGGCCGATCATCCGCACGCCCTTGATAGTCCCCTTCGGGCCCTCCAGGTCGAACAGCTCGTTGCAGGCGTACTGGCCGGGCTGCTTTACGGGCTTGAGCTGGGTGTCGTCGCACTCGGCGCCGAAGAGGGTCTTGAAGTCCTCTTTGGTCAGGTGGATGTGACGGTTGGAAATGCCCACCGGCACCGGCATGGAGGAGCGCTCCTCGCGGAGTTTTATGTCTTCCATCATTTCTTTCACAAGTTTTTCGTCCATGGCTGTTGTCCTTTGTGGCTTATCTTGAAAGTACCGGCTGAAAGTGGATCACGCGCAGGAACTTGTCGGCCTTGAGGCTTTCCCCGCCTACCAGCGCGCCGTCGATGTCGGGCTGCGCCATCAGTTCGTCTACGTTGTCGGCTTTCACCGAGCCGCCGTAAAGCACGCGCACGGCTTCCGCGTAGGGCTTGCCGTAGATGCGCGCCATCTGCTTGCGCACGAAAACGTGGGCGTCCTGGGCCTGGCCGGGGGTGGCGGTCTTGCCGGTGCCGATGGCCCAGACGGGCTCGTAGGCTATGACGACCCGGTTGGCCTCGGCGGCGGTGATGCCGTCGAAAGCGCCGGTGAGCTGGGTTTCGAGCACGCGGTAGGTCTTCTGGCTTTCGCGCTCTTCGAGGGTTTCGCCTATGCAGAGCACGGGGATCAGGTTGGCCTTAATGGCGGCCCTCATTTTCTTGTTGATCATCACGTCGGTCTCGAGAAACACATGGCGGCGCTCGGAATGGCCGATGATAGCGGCGGTACAGCCCGCGTCCAGCAGCTGCGCCGGGGAAACGGCCCCGGTGAAAGCGCCTTTCTCTTCCCAGGCCACGTCCTGCGAGGAGAGGATAATTTTAGAACCGGCCAGCGCGGCCTTGACGGCGTGCAGGTTGGTGAAAGTCGGGGCCAGCAGCACGTCGTGCTTCAGGTCCGCGTCCAGCCCTTTCCTGATGGCGGCGGCCAGCTCCGCGGCCTCCTTGGAGTTAAGGTGCATTTTCCAGTTGCCCGCGATCATCGGAATCCGTTTAGTAGAAGCCATTTCAAATCTCCTTAAATTACTTATAAATTATTATATAAATTTTAGACTAAATGGGCACCCCCAGGTGCAGCGGGGCGACGGCGGGTTGCCTCCGCGCGACCAGGCCGGTTTTTCCCTTTGGCAGGGCGCCGTGGGGGACACGGGGGGCGGGTTAGCAAAACCTTCCGAAGGCCGAGGCTTGCGTAAGCGCCGAGGCCTGAGG
>JAVHRY010000039.1:0-50519 GCA_036171915.1 Elusimicrobiales bacterium
GCGTCCAGTTAGCGGCGCCGGCCGGGGAAGCGAAAACGAGAAGGAGCGCGAGGTGTTTTATCATTTAATATACGGGCGGGCAGCTCCCTGCCGCCGCGCCCCGCAGCTACATTCTAGAACTTATGCCACAGCATCTGCGTGGTCACGTCGTGGTGGAACAGCACCTCCGAGGTCTTTACGATGGTGCCCAGCTCCTTGGGGCTGCGGTCCGCGGCGGCCTGTTTATGCGCGGCGTACTTCTCGTGCGGGGCGGCCCCTAGCACGCCCTTTATGAAGTCGCTCCCGCGGAAGATGCGGATAGCGTCGTAGATATTGCCGGGCAGGAAGCGCACGCGGTCGCGCTTGCTTTCGTCCCTGGTCAGCGGATCGCCGTCCAGCGCGGTACGCAGCAGCGCGTACAGGGCCAGGTAGGGATTGGCGTCCGGGGCCACGGAGCGTATCTCCAGGCGCGCGGTCTTGTCGTTGCCGGCCGGGATACGGATCATGGCGCCGCGGTCCACCGAAGACACCTTTATCTGGTTCGGCGCCTCAAAATGAGGGTCCAGGCGCCGGTAGGCGTTCACGCTGGGGTTAAGAATAAGCGACAATTCCTGCGCGTGGTTGAGGATGCGCGCTACCACGTCCCAGGCCTCTTTGGAAAGGCCGTCCTCGCCTTTGGCGTCGTGGAAGATATTCTTCCCCCCCTTGGAGAAGGAGAGGTTCAGGTGCATGCCGCTGCCGTTCACGCCCGCCACGGGCTTGGGCAGGAAAGTGGCGGTCATGCCCATGTTGGCGGCAACCTGGCGGCAGACCAGCTTGTAAAGCTGCACCAGGTCGCAGGCGCGCACCACGCCCGCGTGGGAGAAATTCAGCTCGAACTGCGACGGGGCCACCTCGGGGTGGTCCTTCTCGTTGCGGAAACCCATCGCCCGCTGCGCCTCCGCGGCGGTGTCGATGAAGATCTTCAGCGGGGCCAGCGGCAGCGAATGGAAGTAGCCGCCGGAAGAAATAAGTTCGAAGCCGTTCACCTCGTTATAAGCCTGCTCGGCGTTGGAGCCCTTCACCACGAAGCCCTCCACCTCGCCGGCCACGTTGGCGGTCAGGCCGCGCGTCTTTTTCATTTCCGCCGCCAGTTCTACCAGGCGCGCGCGGAAATCAGATTCGTACGTGGTCTTGTCGCGGCCCAGCACGGTGCCGAACATGATCACCTTGCCGGGGCCGAACACGTCGGAAGGCAGCCAGACGATGCTGCCCCAGTCTATGCCCAGGCGCAGATCCGATTCCTTCTGCGCGGAGAACCCGCGGATGGAGGAGCCGTCGAAGGTTAGATTGTCGTTGGACCGCAGGAAATACTGCTTGTCGTAGTCCAGCATCTGGAAACGCCCCTCAATATCGGTAAAGCAGACCGTTACGGCCTTAAGGCGTTTTTCCTTCTGCAGGTAGGCGCAGTATTTTTTTTCAAGTTCCGCCTGGGAAAACTTTTCGGCGGCTTCGGCGGCCTCGAGGTTCAAGACCTCGAGTTCGTCGTAGGGTATCTCCAGGAAGTTCTTGAGCGGCACATTTTCCACAGGCATGTTTTTTGGCATAGACTACCTCAAGGATATGGATTTAAGATAATTATATATGATTTTAGTCTAAATATCAAGGTTTTAGGTCATAATCCACAATAGTTATCCTACATCACCTTTTTTATGGCCGCCAGCACCTTATCCGGGGTAAAAGGCGCCTCGTAAAGCCTTGCGCCGGTGGCGTTATAAATGGCGTTGGCAATGGCCGGCAGCGGGCCGTTTATCCCTATTTCCGACACCGACTTGGCGCCGAAAGGCCCGTTTGGCTCCCAGGTGGGAATAATAAAAGTGCGCACCGGGGGGGTGTCGGCGGCAGAGAAGATCTTGTAGCGCCTGAAAGAGGCGTTGAGCGGAGTGCCGTTGGAGGAGAATTCCATTTCCTCGGACAGGCTGTGGCTTATCCCGTTCAAGACCGCGCCGTCGTTCTGGCCCTCCGCCAGCTGGGGATTTATGGCCGTGCCGCAATCCACGCAGGAGACGTAGTCCAGGATCTTTACCTTGCCGGTTTCGGTATCCACCTCAACGTCCACGAAGTTGGCCTGGAAAGGCGGCGGGGAAGTATGGGCGAAATGCGAGGCGGAGGCCGTTATCTGGTGCTGGTCGTAATAGTACAGCGAGGTGTTAGCCACCTCGGAAAGGGAGCAGGAGGCGCCGCTCCTGGCGACCACTTTCCCCCCGTCCAGGGACAGCTCCTCTTTTTTCTGGTCCAGGATCTTAGCGCCGACTTCCAAGATCATCTCCCGCACCTTTTCGGCGGTCTTCTTCACCGCGCCGCCGGAAATAAAGGTGGTGGAAGAGGCGTAAGCCCCCACGTCGAACGGGGTGATATCCGTATCGGAGGAGGTGACGATGATATCGTCGGTCTTCACCCCGAGCACCTCGGCCGCTATCTGCGCCAGTATGGTGTCCGAGCCCGTGCCCAGGTCGGCCGCGCCTATAAGCAGGTTAAACGAGCCGTCCTCGTTCATCTTGATGGTGGCGCAAGCCATGTCAACCTCGGGGATGCCGGAGCCCTGCATCATGCAGGCCACGCCCAGGCCGCGGCGCACCGGGCCGCTCTGGTTGGCGTATTGGGCCTTTTTCTCGGTCCACTTTATCTCGTCGGCACCCTTCTGGATGGCCTCGGTAAGGCCGCAGGAGGTGATGACCTGGTCAACACCCTCGCGCCCCTCGCCCATGGCCTTGAATACGGGTGAACCTTCGCCCAGTTTTATGTAATTCATTTTCCTGAATTCCACCGCGTCCATGCCTATTTTCTCCGCCATCATATCCATCAGGCATTCCCAGGCAAAAAAAGACTGCGTGGCGCCGTAGCCGCGGTAGGCCCCGGCCACCGGCATGTTGGTATAGACGCTGCGCCCGATGAATTTTATATTGTTCTTTATGCGGTACATCGGGATAGTGTGGGACCCCGCGCACATCATAACGGTAAGCGCGTGCGAGCCGTAAGCCCCGGTATTAAGGGTTATCTCCAGCTCCGCGTCGGTTATGGTGCCGTCCTTTTTAACGCCGGCCTTGATGCGGGCGACCGAAGGGTGCCGGGTGCGCGACGAGATAAAGGTCTCTTTGCGGGTATATTCAAGCTTGACCGGGAGGCCGGCCTTAAGCGCCAGCGCGGCCACGATGTCCTCCAGCACCTCCTGCTTGGAGCCGAAGCCGCCGCCTATGCGGGGCTTTATAACGCGTATCTTTTTGACGGGGAGCTTAAGCGCCTGCGCCACTATGCGGCGCACGTGAAAGGGCACCTGCGTGGAGGTTCTGAGCACCAGGCGGCCGACGTTATCGAAGTAAGCTATGGTAACGTGCGGCTCCAGGGCACAGTGCTGCAGGTACGGTATTTTCCAGCTGTGTTCCAGCACGAAATCCGCTTCCTTGAACCAGTCGCCGTTCTTAACCTCGAACTCATACTTGGCGGCGATATTATGCTTGACGTCCGGGATGTTCTTGGAATCCGGCTCGTCGTGTATCATCGGCGCGCCGTCCTTCATAGCCTCGACGGGGTCGAACACGGCGGGCAGCAGCTCATACTCCACCTTTATTTTAGAGAGGGCTTCCTGGGCGGCCTCGGGGGTAACGGCGGCCACGGCGGCCACGCGGTCGCCCACGTAGCGCACCCTGTTGTCCAAGGTATAGGTATCGTAAGGCGAGGGCTCCGGGAAACCCTGCCCGGCGGTGGTATGCGGCACGCGCGGCAGGTCCTTGTAGGTAAGCACGGCTTTCACGCCGGGAACTTTCAGCGCGGCGGAGACGTCTATATTTTTAATTTTTGCGTGCGCGTGCGGGCTCCACAGTATTTTGCCGCACAGCAGGCCCTTTATGTCCACGTCGTCGGTAAAGGCGGGCTCGCCGCAGGCCAGGCCCAGCGCGTCCATTTTCAACACCGGCTTGTTAACGACTTTAAGATTTTTAGCGTCCATGGTTTCCTTTAAAAAGTCTATTCCCGCTGCCCGGCTCCGAAGTTCAGCGCTTAGCCCTGAGCCTTTTCGCCGCGTCCTTTACAGCTTCCACCTGTTTTACGTAGCCGGTACAGCGGCACAGGTTGCCGTCCAGGGCCTTGCGTATCTCCTGCTCTGTCGGGTTCGGGGTCCTGTCCAGCAGGTGTTTGGAGGAGAGTATCATGCCGGGGATACAGAAACCACACTGCACGGCGCCGGCCGCCACAAAAGCCTCCTGCAGGGGGTGCGGATCGCGCACCGAACCCAGGCCCTCTATGGTGGTTATTTCCCCGCCGTGGGCGGTTACCGCCGGGGTTAGGCAGCCCAGCACGGGGCGCCCGTTCAGAATAACGGTGCAGGAGCCGCAGTCGCCGGTGTCGCAGCCCTTCTTGGCGCCTTTCCAGCCGTGCCGGCGCAGCGCGTCCAGCAGGAATTCCCCGTTCTTAACGGAGAGTTCTTTTTTTTCGCCGTTGACGGTAAGCGAGATCTCGAAAAAACCGTTGCGCGTTTCTATCATGTCGTTCTTTTTCATATAGGGTTCCTGATCAAAGAGATTTCACGAAGCGTACAAGCAGGTTCACGGCGGCGGCCTCCCGGTACTCGCCGGCGCGGACCGCGTTGAGGTCGGCCGCGAAAGCCCCGGCGGGGGAAGCCCCCGACAGCAGGGCCTTTTCAGCGGCTGGCGAGCGGAAAGGCCTGGGAGCAAGCGCCCCGACCGCGACCCTGGCCTGAGTTACAGCTTTCCCTTTTTTCTCGGCGGCGAAGAACAGGGTTATATAAGACTCCCAGCTGGATTTTGTCTTGGCCAGTTTTACGAATTCGCATTTCCATTTTTTAGTTTTAGCCGGGATCACGATCTCGGTAATAAGGCAGTCCAGCCCCGGGCGCAGGCCCGCCGTGTAAAGGGCTGAAAAATCCAGCAGTTTTGTGCCGCCTTTAACCTGCAGGCGCACCTTGGCGTCCAGGCCAAGCAGCACTACGGGAAAAATATTAAAGGAATGCGGCCGGGCGATATTGCCGCCGATGGTGGCCATATTGCGTATCAGCTGGCTGGAGCATTTAGCGGCGGCCGAAGAGATAACGCCCCCGGCCCAGCCCCTGCAAAGCCGGTCGCGGTCTATCATGTCGAAAGTGGCGCCGGCGCCTATTACCAGGCCGCCGCCGGAGAACTTTATCCCTTTTATGGGCAGGTTCTTCAGGTCCAGGTAGGTATCTACCGTGTCCGGCAGGGTTTTAGCCACCAGCGTGCCGCCGGCCAGCGCCATGGCCTTGTACTTTTTATTAAGCAGCAGCGTTAAGGCCGCCTTTATGCCGGCGGGGAAAGCGTAGTATTTAATGTTTTTCACAATTCTCTCCTAAGATTAGAACCCAAACACTACTTTAGCTGAACAATGCCTTAAGCGGTACTTTTCAGATTCACAGCAGAGTCGCAAAGAACGCAGAGCACAGCGCTTCTGTTATCTTCAAAAAAACGATTCAAATCCCAAACGTATACCGCTCGCCGTTACTCCTCTCTGCGGACTCCGCGCCTTTGCGGTAAAATCCTGGTCCACTACGCTATTTACTACTTGCTTCTTCAAAATAAGGGTGCGGCAGATAAGGCTGGCGGTCCGGCTTATTTTCCGTCGGTTTAAGTTCCATTTCCTGCACCAGCAGCGCCGACGGCGCAATTATTGAAGCAGGCACAAAACCGCGGTTATAGAAGAACGGCCCGGACTGGTAGTAATTGTAAACGTAATCCGCGTCGGAAACAAGCTGGATGTCGCGCAGCGCCCGGAAGGTGACCCCGGTCCAGTCGGCCGGGCCTATTAAACGCTCGGAGCCGTCCTTAACGCTTACCCTGTAAGCGAGCACCGGCCCCGCCAGCAGGTCTTCGCTCTTTTTATCCGCCTCGGGATCCAGGCGGCGCACGATAAGGGCGTAGTCCAGCCCGCTGTCCGCGGCCATAGCCAGCAGCTTCTTTTTAAGCTCGGCGACAGGCGCGCGCTTTTCGGGCTGGGCCTTAAAAAAAACGCTGCCGGGGCGCGGGGTGGCGAATTCGCTGGTAAAACCGCGGGCGTGGCCGTTTGAAACCCGGAACTCCTTAACCGGGGCCCGGCCCATATAGAAATTCACGAGTTTCCCGTTTTTAACCAGTTCAAGCGGGGCCGGCCGCACCCCCTCGTTGTCTATGGGATAGCTGCCGTTCAGGTCAACGCCTTTATAAGCCAGCTCAAGCGGGTTGTCGGTAACGCTCATGAAAGCGGGCAGAACGCGCATATTCAGTTTTTTTGTCAGTTCTCCGGAAGCTATGTAGTAGTGCAGCCAGTCTTCGTGGTCGGCCCAGGGCTTGCGGGCATAAGAAATATCGCTTACAAAAAGCTGGTTCAGGAATTCAGCGGCGGCCTGGTCTTCGAACAGCACCGGCCCCAGGTAAACCTCGGCGGTAGAGGAATCCACCAGGTAGCTCATCTCCCTGGCGAAGTTTTCGGTTTCAGCGGCTAAGGCCTCATAGGGCGGAACCGCGCCAAGGGAGCGCCAGGCAAAGGCTTTCGTGTCGGAGATCTTGTGCCCGGCGCGGTCCTGCACGGAGACGCTTATATTCAGTTCGACCTTGTCCCACCAGTAGCGGTAGGAGGAACCCTCGCTGTTTACAAAACGCACGGTGCGCAGCGCGCGGTTGAAAGCCACCTGCGACCCCTGCACCCTGGGATAGCTGCGAAAGATAGCCGACAGTTTTTTTACGTTCTCCCGCCAGGCGGCGGCGTCAAAAGGTTCAGCCGCGGCCCTGTCGTTAAAGAAAGAGACTTTTGGGGCGTCGGAGAGGTCGCCGTAGAGCTCCGTTATGTTCTTCTTTTTTTGGTAGGCTTTTTTCTGCGAATACTTCTCCAGCGCTTTCTTATAGATGTCGTCGGTAAGCGACCAGAGCGAAAAACGTATGGCGTCGTAGCCGTCCTCTTCGTTCAGGGAGGCCGAGCCCGGCTCGTAGGCGTCGAAGTCCTGGCCGACGTAGCCGGAATTGTCAAAGTCACGGTCCCCCACGCGCAGGTCAACCATGGCATTGCGGGCGATATTAACGTTTTCGTCGCGCAGCGCCCCGAACACGGCGGAGACCGAGTTCTCGGTGGAATCAGTTACGTAATAAGACGCGAAATAAGGCCTGTCCAGACTGTCCATTTTAAGGCGGCTTATAGTGCGCTGCATCTCGTCCGTCATGGCCTTAAGGACCATATCGTCCGCGGCAGCGGCGGGAAGGGCCGGAGATAAGACCATCAGCAGAAGCAGATATTTTTTCATAAATTTTATTTCCCGGCTTATTTATCCGTAAACGGGGGGTTCAGCACCGGCGGCTTGGCGTTGGATTTCTGCACCTTTTCCGTTTCCATTTCCGAGAACAGCAGGCTCGGCGCCACCGCGGACACCGGCACCCAGCCGGACTCAGCCCCGCAGGAGCCGTTGAATACGCCGTAATCGTCGCTGGTGACCAGTATGCGCGCGAAGGTCTGCAGCGGCGTGCCTATAAGGTTAAGCCCGCGGGCCGGCTCGTCCGGCCGCCCGTCGGCGTAGACCTTGTAGGCCATAGTCGCCTGCACGGAGAAACTCTGCGGCAGGGAGCGTTCGGTTATGGTAAATCCCCCCGAAATATCGGTGACCAGAAGGCCGTAAGGCTTGCCGGCCTTCTTAACTTCGGCTATAAGCCGGGCCCGCAGCTGGGCGTAAGGCACGGTGCTGGAGGAGACCGCTATCAGGTTCCCCTGCCGGGCCACGGCGCCGCGGCTTTCGGAGCGGCGCCCGTGGCCGTTGGAGACCGGGAAATTTTTAATGGGCGAGCGGTTCATTATAAACCCCTTAAGCACGCCATTCTCCACCAGCACCGCCTTCTGCGCCTTGACAGCCTCGTCGTCATAGCGGTAAAAGCCGCGCAGGAATTGGCCGTCCTGCCGGTACTGGGTGGGGTCGTCGTAAACAGTAAGGAAGGCCGGCATTATGGACTGACCCACTTTTTTTGCGAAGGTCTGGCCGGACTCTTCGCTCTTCTGACGGTGGCCCTCCAGGCGGTGGCCGAGTATTTCGTGGAAAAAAACCCCGGCGGCGCGGTTTTCAAGCAGTACGGGGCCGGTATAAGGCTGCTCCGGCGGCGCGGCCCTCAGCGCCTTCAGTTCGGCTATGGAGCCGTCGATATCTTTGGCTATAAGGCTCTCGCCGGGGATCTCGCCGGGCTTGTCCGAGTCGTATATCTTTACGCGCGAAAGTTCCATGCCGTCGGGAGTGCGGGTGTACAGGGAATAAATGAAGCGCACGTAGGTATTGCCGGTCACTATCTCCGAACCCTCGGAATTAACCATGTAGCGGTTGACGGTCTGCACCGAGAAGGAGACGTCCGAATCGTAGATAAAGCCGCTTGACTTGAATTTTTCGGAAAGGCGGCGCGCCATACCCCGGAATTTAGCCTTCTCAAAGGCAGGAAAGGAGTATTTTTCATAGAAGTTATCGGCGGGGCCGCTGGAAAAATCGTTAGACTTGTCCTCTTCTTCGGCCGTTACGCTCTTGTTCATTTTAACTTTAGCGTACTGGTCAAGGGCGGCTTTATAGGCCCTGTCGGTGAGGTTCCAGATCTCGGCGCGCAAAGGGGCGGGGTCGTCCTCCACCGGCAGCGTAAAGGCCTCCTGACTCTTTGAATTTGTATAGGCGTAATCGCCTTTTATCTCGTGCGTATTATCAAGCGTGGCCGAGCCCACGCGCACGTCCACGTCGAGCTGGCGGCTGCGCCGGTTATCTTCGCTGTAAACCGAACCCTCCTGGGCCGAAACGTTATAGGAGGTCTTATCATAGGCCTCGTAGCCTATATAGTAAAGCGGCGCGGGCTCCGCATTTTTAAGCTTTTCGGCGGAACGGTCAAGTTCGGTCTTTAAGGCCGAGAGGAGCGGGTCCGAAGCGGCCGCCTGGGCAAAAACAGAGCAGGGGAACGCGAGCAGTACGGCGGCAAGCAGTTTTTTCATCTGGCTCTCCTGTATTTAGGAACTATTTTTTAAAAGGATCAAGCGCCCGCCCAAGAAGAACGCCGCACATCTCGCGACGGTAGGCGGCCTGGCTGCGGGAGTCCGTTATGGGGGCGACCTCTGTTTTAACCAGGGCCGCGGCTTGCGCTATCACCCCGGCGGACAACTTTTTACCGGTCAGCCAGGCTGAGGTCTTAGCGGCGTAAAAAGGCACCGGGGCCACCGACCCCAGGGCCACGGAAATTTTTTTTACCAGCCCGCCCGAGAGTTCAACGGCCACGGCGACCGCCGCCTTGGAGATGCCGAAATAGGCGCGCGGCCCGAGCTTAAGGTAAGCCCCGGAGTGGGGACGCTTGGGCGCTTCAAAACAAATTATCAGTTCGTCGGGCCGGAGCGCGGTGCGCTTGGGGCCGAGGAAAAAGTCTTTCAGCGGGAGGCGGCGCTTTTTACCTCTGAGCGCAAGATGCACAAAAGCTCCCTCGGCGATAAGGGCGGTAGCGCCGTCGGCGCAGGGGCTGCCGTTGGCCGCGTTGCCGCCGAGCGTGGCCATATTGCGCAGGCTGGGGCTCGCGAAATGCGGGATGGCCGCCAGCAGCGCGGGGCACCAGCGGCGGGCGGCCGCGGAGCTTTCTATCTCCGAGATTTTTACTCCGGAACCTATAAAAACGGCGGCCGCCGTCTCCTTGATCCCGCGCAGTTCGGGGAGATCGCTTATATCCACCCAGCACTCCGATCTTTCGGCGCCGGCGTTGTCGGCGGTTACGATATCGGTGCCCCCGGCCAGGTAGCGCCTGGTTTTGGCCAGGCCGGGCAGGGTTTTCCAAAGGTCCTTGAGGTTAGAGGGTTTTACTATGATTTCAGGCATAGCCAGGGGGCAGGAGACGCGCCGTATCTTATTTAACAGTCTTCGCTTTTTCCACCGCGGACAAGATCTTCTCGTAACCGGTGCAGCGGCAGAGGTTTCCGGTAAGCTCCAATTTTATATCTTCAAGCGTAGCGGCGGGTTTGCGCCGGAGCAGCGCTTCGGAAGCTATTATTATGCCGGGGGTGCAGAAACCGCACTGTACCGCGCCTTCGGCCATAAAAGTTTTCTGTAACGGATGCAGCCCGCCGGCCCTGCCCTTGATCCCTTCTATCGTGACCAGATCTTTACCGTGCAGCTGCACGGCCATCATAAGGCAGGAGTTAACGGCTTTCCCGTCCACCAGCACCATGCAGGCGCCGCATTCGCCTTCACCGCAGCCTTCCTTGGTGCCTTTCAGGCCCAGGTCCAGGCGTATGAAGTCAAGCAAAGAGCGGGAGGATAAAACCTCCCGCTCCAGAGCCGCGCCGTTAACGGAACATTTAAGCGCGAAAACCTTCATATCAGAACTTGGAGCCCACTCCGAATACGAACCGGCCGCCGGTAAAGGTAAGGTTGTCTTTTTCGACAGCATAGCCTCTGGTGAAAGAGGTGGCGTTTATTTCGGCGCGGTATTCCATGAAGAAAGTGGTGCTGTCCATATTGAACCTGAGCCCCACCGGCACCCTGAACATGAGACCGACAGCGGTCTCATTTAAGAGAAGACCGGTATTGTCCCTTATCGAGCTGGATTTTATGTTATTGATGGACATCCCAAGCCCCACTCCCAGGTAGAACTGGGCTTTGGTCATAGTCCTTAAAAGCAGGTCTCCGCTAAGGCCGATAGAGGTGGCGTCTATATAACCGGCGGGCAGAATACCGGGAAGCAGCACGTTACTGATCACTATATGCTGGGCTTCCACATAATGTTTTGACACCGAGAACTCAAAATCCCCGCCGATGGGGCCCTTTCCGTAGCCGCCTACCCTGAACCCCAAGGGGCCGGTGCCGCTGGTAATAAGAGCTTTCTGCTCCGCTCCGCCGAATTTTGTGGTATCCCATTTTATATCGGTAGTCTGAGCTCCGACTCCACCCATTACGTCAAAATAGCCGTATTCATCCTTGCTCCTGACATAAGGCGCCGCCGTTTTCTGCACCGGCGGCTGCTGGTAAACCTGCTGCTGTGGTTCCGGCTGCTGGTAGACGGGCTGCTGGGGCTGCTGGGGCGCGGTAGCCGCGTCGCCCACCCAGTTCTTATCCAGCGTGACCTGCGAGGCGCCTATGGCCTGCGCGGTCTCGGTCTTTATCAGGCGGGCGTTAACTTCTATCTGGCCGCCGGAGGTTTCCACCAGCGTGCCGGTTATTATAGCCTCAACGCCCAGCACCTTGCCCAGCTGCTGCGCGCTGGAGGCGTCTATAGTGCCCGAAGCCTGCAGCTTCAGCTCGGCCATCACCTTGTCCAGCACGGAGCGCTCGATAATTTCAAACTTATGCATGTTGATCATTTTTATCGTCAGGCGCTCGGAGATCACCGAACCGTCCTTGGTGGCGCCGGCCCTGCCGTCGGCGTAGGAGAAGGGGATTATGGCTATTTTTTTGCCCTGTATCCCGGCCCCGGCCTCGGTTATCTCGGCTGCCAGCTGCTGATAACCGTCAGCCGCGTAAGCCCCGGCGGCAAAAGCCAGGCACAGCAGACCGGCGGAGAAAGTTTTAGTTATGCGTTTCATGGTATCTCCCTGGTTAATCACCCTTTCCTCATTTCTTCCCAGATCTTCTCAGGCAGCAGCGGAACTGATCTGACGCGCGCGCCGCAGGCGTTTTTAATGGCGTTGGCCACAGCCGGCGCCACACCAATAAGAGGGACCTCGCCCATCCCTTTGGCATGATAAGGCCCGGACTTATACGGTTTTTCCACGAAAACTATATCATATTTGGGTTTATCAGCGGTAGTAGCTATGACATAGTCCGTGAAATTAGGGTTCACCATTATGCCGTTCTTATAGATAAGGTTCTCATACATGGCCCAGCTCATGCCCTGCAGAATTCCGCCCTGCGCCTGGCCCATGGCCAGCTTGGGATTGACTATTTTACCCACATCATAGGCGGCCCAGATCTTCTTAACCCTGGCCACGCCGGTCTTCAGATCCACCTCTACTTCGGCGGCATTGGCCGAATAGGAGTAGATAACATAGGCGTCACCCTGCCCGTTTTCCATTTTAAAAGTGGTGCGCGGCGCGATGTACCAGCCCTCTTCGCACATTTTCTGGCGGCGCAGCCAGCAGCCGGCTATGACTTGCTTGAACCCCACGGCCTTCCCGCCCATGGAGAACAGGCCGTTAGCCGCGGTCATGGGCTTTGAAGCGTCGGCCCCTTCAGCCACGAGGATGTCGAAGGCGGTTTTGAAAACGCGCTCCCTTATGGGGGTGGCGGCTTCTATAATGGCGTTGCCGCTCATCAGCGTGGTGCGGCTGGCCACGGTAGGGCCGGAGTCAGGCACCTTGGAGGAATCCACTTCCTCCACGCGCACGCTTTCATACGGGGCGTTCAGGGTTTCGGCGGCTATCTGGGCCAGCACGGTCAGCGCGCCCTGCCCCATTTCGGCGTTGCCCACGTTAACTCCTACGGAAGAGTCTTTATAAACGTTCACAAGAGCCCCGGCGCGGTCAAGGTAGCGGCCCTTGGCGCCCAGACCCACGCCGTAATAAGCGGCGGAAAAACCTATGCCCGTAACCTTATCGCCTTCGGCCGCGGGTTCTGCGGCCCGCTTTCTGTCCCAGTCGGAGCGGCGGCGCACCTTCTCTACTATCTCGCTGAGGCCGCAGGATGAATTAAGTTTCTGGCCGGTGACCGTTCTATCCCCGGGCTCCAGCAGGTTCTTCAGGCGGAACCGCACCGGGTCCATGCCCGTCTTCGCCGCCAGCTCGTCGATAAGCGACTCCTGCGCGAAGCAGACCTGCGGCTGGCCGAAGCCGCGGAAGGCGCCGGACGGCACCTTGTTGGTGGCGGCCGCGTAAGTTTTTATGTCCACGTTGGCTATTTTATAGGGGCCGGCGGCGTGCACGGTGCCGCGCCAAAGCACTATGGGGGAAAGAGTAGCGTAAGCCCCGCCGTCCAGCACGTACTTAACGCGGCAGCCGGTAATATTGCCTTTCTTATCGGCGGCGTAGGCCACGCGGGCCCAGCCGGGGTGGCGCTTGGACATGCTCTGAAAATCTTCTTTGCGCCCATAGATAAGTTTTACGGGCCTTCCGACTTTGGCGGCGCAGATGGCCGCGTGCGAGGCCACCAGGGCCGGCACGTCTTCTTTACCGCCGAAACCGCCGCCGGTAACGGTCTGTAATATCTTAACCTTGTGGTAAGGCACCCCGAGCGCCGCGGCTACCGCGTCCAGGATGTAAAAAGGGCACTGGGTGGTACTGTGCACCGTCATGCCGCCGCCCGGCTCCGGCAGGGCTATGGCGCCCTGCGTCTCCAGGTAGGCGTGCACCTGGTAATTGGTGGAGAATTCCCCCTCCACGGTATAGGCCGCCTTTTTAAAAGCCTCGTCCACGGAACCTTTTTTAATCACGAAACTGGAAATAACATTATCTTTTCCGTAGATCTTTAAAGAATCTTTTTCCAGGGCTTTAAGCGGGTCTTCCACGAAGGGCAGCTCTTTATATTTTATTTCCACCAGGGCCGCGGCTTTTTTAGCCGCCCGGGCGGTACCGGCCACTACGAGGGCCACCGTCTCCCCGGCGAAGCGCGCTTCTTTTTCCGGCAGGAAAGGGTAATCCTGCATTACCACCGGCCACTTATTGACGCCTTTTATGTCCTTATATGTAACCAAAGTTACATAGCCGGGCACCCGCCCGGCCTTCGCGTCGGAGATGGAGATTATTCTTATCCTGGGGCGCGGGGAGCGCACCGCGGCGGCGTACAGCATGCCGGGGAATTCCCTGTCGTCCGCGTATTGCGCCGCGCCGGTAACTTTTATTAAAGCGTCTTTTCTGGGCAGCGATCTGCCCACGAACGAAAGTTTTTTCATACCCGCCTTCCCTTTAGCCTTTGGCCTTCTCTCCGGTCACGCGCATGTGCGCGCCATCGCGCTTGTAATGATCCGCCATTATCTCGGCCAGCACGGAAACCGCTATTTCCCCGGGGGCCTTGCCGCCGAGATTCAGCCCTATGGGCGAATGTACCCGCGTATCCTTCAGGGGATAAAGTTTTTTCTTCGCGAGCAGGCGGAAGATCCCGCGCACTTTATCGGCGCTGCCGATCATGCCGATATACGGCGCCCGCGTAGGCATGACGGCCTCCAGGCACTCTTTGTCCAGCGCGTGGCCGCGCGTCACTATCACCACGCGGGTATCCTTGTCCACGCCGGCCGCCGCCACCGCTTTATGCGGAACTTCGTTTATTATAGCCAGAGCGCCGGGGAAGCGCTCCGCATTGGCGAATTCCTTCCTGTCGTCGGCCACCAGGTAGGGATAGCCGGCCAGCCTGCAGGCCTCGGCTATTTTAAACCCGACATGGCCGCCACCAAGTATCAGCACCTTGAAGGGGTTTTTATAAACGTCTATAAAAATTTCCATTTTGCCCATGCAGAGCATGCCGGTATTCCCGCCGGGCTTCAGGTCGAAGACGAACTTGCCGCCAACGCCGCTCTTTATGCACACTACGGCCTGTTTTATAGCCAGGGCTTCTATGGTTCCGCCGCCCACCGTGCCTTCGATGGCACCGTCGGCGTAGACCAGCATCTTGGCGCCGGCTTCGCGCGGGGTGGAGCCGCCTACGGAGATCACGGTTACAAACGCCGCGCTTTTGCCGCCGTCTATGGCTTCGGCCAGCATTTTAATAATATTCCTGGATTCTTTCATAAGGCAATTATTTTACTAATTTACAGCAGCTTATAGATCCCGACCTGTTCGGTTTTTCCTTTTAAAACGGTTTTACCGAGCGCCTCGAAGTTAAGCGCGCCGCCCAGCGAGCCCCTGGCTTCGGCGAGCGCAGCTTCGCTCACTATTATGTCAGTGCAGAAGTCCTTGGTCTTGGACTGCAGGCGCGAGGCGATATTAACCGTGTCGCCGATGAAGGTGTACTCCAGCCTGGAGAAAGTGCCTATATTGCCCGCCACCAGCCGCCCGGAGTGTATCCCTATGCCGAAGCTTACCGGCACCGGGGCCTTACCGGAGGCGTTGAACTCGGCCAGGGCCGCGCGCATGTCGGCGGCCGAGCGCAGGGCGTCGGCGGCATAATCCTTGGACCCCATGAGCGGGGTATAGATGGCCATTACCGCGTCGCCCATGAATTTGCTGATAACGCCGTTATGGGAAGTGATAGGCGGGGTTATGAACCGGAAATAGTTGTTGAGGAATTCCACCACGGCGGTGGCGTCCATGGTCTCGCTCAGGGGCGTAAAATTCCGGATGTCGCAGAACATCACGGCAGCCTCTATATCCTCTCCGCCAAGGTTGACTTTTTTATTCTTTATAAGCTCGCGCGCTATCTCTATGGACATGTACTTGCCGAACGTGTCCTGCAGCTCCTCGCGCTCCTTCAGGCCGTCCACCATTTCGTTGAAACCGGCCTTGAGGTTTCCGACCTCGTCGGAAAAGTAGATGCGCGTCCTCACCCCGTAGTCGCCGCCGGCCACGCGCTTCATCTTGGCGATCAGCCCGTCCAGCGGTACCTGGATGCCGTTGTAGACGCTATAAAGGCCGTTAAACAGCACCGCGCTGGAGAGGAACAGCATGAAAACGAGCGCCCCGGAGAGAGCGTCCCAGGGTACGCGGTTGAGGAAAGCGACGTAGATCAGCAGGAAAGGCAGCATCGCGAAGCCGGCGATCAGCGTGGAGACTTTCACGTAAATGGGAATGGAAAAACCGGCCCTGAGGCGGGACAGCTGTTCCGCCGGGTAAAGCGCTTCCATAAGGACCTTCTGCTTGGACAGGTGCGCGTCGATATAGACCACCAGCAGCGCAGCCTCGGCCAGGAAAGCCACACCTCCCGCGACATACTCCTCGTTCGAAAGCCTGCCGGAGACCGCAGCCTGGAGCGCCAGCGCCAGGCCCTGCGCGATAATGATCATCAGAAAGCCGTCCCGGTAGATATTGCCCAGCCGCCGGCGTATCTTTTCTTTTAGCTTTTCTTCGGGGCTCCTGATATACAGGTAAGCGGGCCTGCCCCAGAGATAGGCGAGCAGGATCATGACACAGAACTGAAAACCGAAACTCGCGCCGAAGTTCTCCGAGGCCGCGCCTACGCGGACCAGGGACCAGTGCACGCGCGCCGTTTCTTTGGCCTCGAGCGCGGCCATGGCCATCCTAAAAAAACCGGAATTCACCAGCGCCAGCATCAGCGGGATGGCCAGGATATTTAAGAACTCGTTTAGTTTCTTTTTACGCTCTTTTTTTTCGGAATCGGAGAACATTTTTCGCCCTTTAAATGAATTTTAGAAAAACCCAGTATATTATGGCATTTATGAAAGTGAGCGGGACTCCCACGCGGGTGAACTCCAGGAAGGTGATGGTGGTCCCGTTCTTTTTCTCGGCGGTCTGGATTATGATCACGTTGCTGGCGGCGCCCAGGATGAACAGGTTGCCGGCTATGGTGGAGGCGGCGGCCAGCGCCATAAAAACCCGGGTGCCGGCGCCGGCTTGTTTAAGCACCGGCAGGTAAAGCGCTGCGAGCGGCACATTAGATATGAGCTGGCTCAGGACCACGCTGACCGCCATAACGGCGCCCAGCCCGGTGATGTCGGCCCCGGAGCGGGCAATAAGCCCCTGGAAGAAGCCGGTGCCCCAGACCGCCTGCATCAGCACGAACATGGCGGCGAAGAAGGCCAGCGTGCTCCAGTCCACCTTCCTCAATATCTCGAAACGGCGGGGGCTTAGCAGCAGGCCGGGCACGGCGGCGGCCAGCGCGATCCACGTAAGGCCGAAATCCAGCGACGGGGCGAACCAGGCCAGGGTTATCTTGGCGGCTATCGTAGTTGCCAGCAGAAAAACCGTTACTTTTGCCAGGCGGGCCAGCGCCTTGTCCTTAACCGGCTCCTGCGAATTTTTCAGCGGGCAGCTGGTGAATTCTTCAGGGTAGAAATAACGCACCAGCAGAAACACCGCGCCCAGGTTCAACAGCGTGGGAGCGGCAAGATACTTCAGGAAAGTCAGAAAAGGCGCGGGGATCCCGCCGTTAACTGCTACAAGAAGGTTCTGGGGGTTGCCTATGGGGCTCATTACGCTGCCCACGGTTATGGAGAAAGCCAGCGCCAGCAGCAGGGCTTTGGGCGGGATATCGTGTTTTTTGGCTATCAGCAGCACCACCGGGGTGCCGATTATGGCCAGGGTATCGTTCATCAGGAAAGCCGAAGCTATGCCCATGAAGAAGACCAGCAGCAGCAGCAGTTCCTCTTCCGTGCCGGCGCGCTTGAACACTTCATACTTGGCGTGGGCGAGCCAGCCGCTCATTTCAAGCACCTGCCCGGCGGCGAACATGCCGAATAGAAAGACCATAACTTCCGGGTCTACGGCCGCCAGCGCTGCGCCGGGCTTAATGGAGCCGGCCAGCAGCACGGCAGCCGCCCCCGCGCACATCACCTGCCAGATCTGGAAACGGAAACGCCCCACCTGTCTTACGGCGATCAGGAGGAAAACCGCGGCGAGAATTATGATGGGGAACATCAGCCAGCCTTCACCAGCGCCTCGTAATCTTCCGGCGTGTCGAAGTCGCGGATTATCCCGGGGTCTTTAACTTCCAGGTCGGTTATCTTTACGGCGGGATGGTGCGTTACCCAGTGCAGGCCCTTTTCCAGCGGCCCCTCGAAGCAGAGCGCCTTATGGGCCGCGGGGATAATGATGGGGTGGCCGCGCTTCAGGCGCGAATCCGCGGCCCTGAAAGTACGCGGGATAACTATGGACTCTTTGTTTAAAAGCCAGCGGGCCGCGACCTTCTTATAGGTTTCTACGTCTATAGCCGGCTGGTCCGCCAGGCAGACCATAAAGCCCTCTGAAAATTCCGCCGCCGCGGCTAGCCCGGCCCGCAGCGAAGAAAGCTGCCCATGCTCCGGGGCCGGGTTCAGGACCACCTTCTCCCCCGCCGGCACCCAGCCGCCCAGTATCTCCCGTGAGTCCCGGCCCAGCACTACCACCCGGTCCTCCACGCCCGCCCGGCGCAGCGCGCGGCAAACATGCTCCAGGAAAGGCAGGCCCCGCCACTGAAGCAGGGCCTTGGGCCGCCCCATCCTGGAAGACTCTCCCGCCGCAAGTATGATCGCTGAAATCATGATCGAAAGTTAATTTCCCAAGGGCAGATCTGCCGGCTACATAAGGGCGCGTTTACCTACCGGCTGCGGGGAGGAGAACCACCCACTAAAGGACCGCGCCCAGTCCGAAAAAAAGCATCAGCTTGTGCGGCCGCTAAAGCGCCTCCGCCGGGGTCACCCCTCCCTTCTTACCGTCTCGTGCGAGAAGGCGGGCAGGCAGATGGCGATATACTCGGCCCCGTCCGGTTCAGGCGTGGAATAGCGCACGCGCTCGCCCGGCTCCATTATAATGGCCTGCTTGGCGCGCACGTCGTACGTGCCGGTCTGCGTCTCCACGCGCAGCAGGCCCCGCAATACCAGGGTGTATTCGGTAAAGCGCGGCTGCTGCGGGGGCTCTTCCCAGCCGCCGGGGCTGACCATGCGGGCCACGCTTATAGTGGTGGTCTTGGAATTGACGCGGCCGATATACTCCTCTATGACTTTAGGCTTATTGCCGGAAGCCTGAACGAGCATAGGTTTTTCAATGACGGTGGCCATGGTCCCTCCCAGGATATCGTACAGCACAATTCTATCAAAAAACCAGAACTCCGGGCGCCGCCCCGGGGATATGGAACGGCCCTAAAGCCGCGCGGGATACGCGGCTTACCTGTGTAAATTTGAAAGCCGGGCCCTTTTAAAGGACCCGGCTTTTACTATTACAAGGCAGCCCGCTTTATCAATAGCACTGGCCCTGGTACGTTATTATCTTTTCCGTGCTTGAAGCGTGGCCCTGGAAATCGGCCAGGCTCTTGCCCGCCTGCATGAAGCTGGCGTTAATGTCCCTGAGAGTGGTCTCATAGTAGAAGCGGACATACATATTGCCGGGGCGGTTGACCCAGACGGTATTGCAAACCGGGGTGTGCGGCACGGGGCCGGGGTTGGGTCCGTTGAAGCCGGGGGCGCCGGGAAACTGGCCGAATTTAGCGATCTCGGTTTCCACGGCTTCAATGGCGGTATCGGTTCCCGCGGCCTTGGCGGCGTCGAGTCCGCGGCAGATGGTCTGGGGGACCTGGACAGTGCAGTATTCATTCCCCGATTGCTCGGCCGTTTTCTCCACCTTGGTCACGATGTTGCCGGTCAGGTCGAAATTCTGCTTGAGCTGGGCGGCGGTAAGGGTGAAGTTGTCGGAGATGTTTATATTCTTGTCGAAGTTAAGCTCTACGACCGTGGCGGGGTTGGCATTGGAAACTTCCAGCTTTATCTGCTTCTGCTGGCCGTTCTGCCCTATGGTGGCCTTAGTGTTGAACTGGCCGGCGGGAATTACGACGTTCTTCGCCTGGGTACAGTTCCAATCCTGGTTCTGGTCGCAGTTCCCTTCCTGCGCGAAAGTTATCTGTTCGTGCACGCCGAGGAGACCGTTGAAGGTGATCTCTCCGCAGCCCACAAGAAAAGCCATAACCGCGGCTATTCCCACACCGGCAAGTATTCTTTGTTTCATGTAATTATTCCCTCCGTAATTCCGCTGGTATAGTTGAAATCGCATGTCGCCTAACCTAAAGGATATTAGACAAAAATAGCACGCTTGCCTGTAAGAGCCTAAAGACCTAGCCCATACTAGGCCGAAAGACCTACACGGCACCGGATCATGGCAGTAAAACAAAAAGGCCGGCTCGATCCAGACATTAAGGAACAAGAAGGTCCGGGAAACTTTTTATATTTATGCCCGGTTCCAGGCTCTCGCCCGCTGCCGGTTATTCCGGCCTATGTACCTATATTTTACCGGGCCTCTTAGCCCTAAAACCGAAAGCCTTAGTACCCTTGGACCAAGCCCTTCGCCATGGTATAAAATACAGACGAAAAAAGCCGGTGACTTCAGGAGAGGTAAATGAAAAATATAGTTAAGGCAGCGGCAGCGGGCCTTCTGTACTTCGGTTTTGTTTCAACTCTCGCAGCGGCAGGGAACACGGTTCTCGGGGCGGCCGGCTTCGACGCGGAGGCTGTCGCGGTCCCGGCGGCGCCCGCCCCGGCGGCGGTCAACCCTGTGGTTGTCCCCGATATTTTCGGCTGCCTTGGTTACGGAAAAAGCGCCCGGGCAGAAGTTATCTACGGCGAAAAAGGCCTGAAGGCCGCGCTGGCCGCTCCCATAACGTCCATTAACCTGGAAGAGATAAAAGGCGCCTATCTCAGGACGGCCGTCAATTTCACCACCGGCGCCGGCACCAAGGTGTCTGTGAGTTCCTATAAAGCCTCCAACTGCCCCGACGGCGGCAGTTCCTGCGCCACTAAAGACAAGATCTTCCTGGTGCTTACCACGGACAAGGGCGCGAGCTATTTTGTTAAGGGTATAGATATCGTCAACTTCGGGATCTTCATGCATGGCTCGAAAACGGTAGCCATAGACGGAGAAAACTACGTTTTAAAGGCTTACGCCAACGTCTCTTCCCCGGATAACAGTAAACTGGAAATCAAAGGGCCCCGCGGCACGGTTGTAAATTCCAGCCTGATTCAGGTGGCTGACGCGCAGGCGCGCAGGGGCGTGGACGTAGCGCTCTCCAAGCCCTATAAACTTCTTTACGGCAACGAAATACTGCAGGGTCCACAGGGCGTAAGATTTGGCCCCGGGCTGCAGGTGGTACTGGCGCAGTACCCGGTTACGGATAAGTCCGATACCCAGATATTTAACATCTCCGAGGTTAATCCGGCGGGCGTAAGCTTCCCTTTCGAAAGCGGCTACAGCTTTAAGCTGGAAGGCGGCTTTATAGGGATATACAAGATATAAGCGGCCGTTCAGCAGCCGGCCTTTCTGTAAAGGCGGGCGGCGGCGATGTTAGCGCGTTCGGCCAGCTTGAACTCGTCCACGTTGACAAGGCGGCCGTTTTTAACGACCACCTTGCCGTTCACTACGGTGTATTTCGTCCGGTGCGTGGCTCCGCAGAAAAGCAGCGAGGCCAGCGGGTCGGACTTGGAGCCGACAAAATCCAGACCGCTCACATCGAAGATAGCGATATCCGCGGCTTTGCCCGGTTCTATGGAGCCGATATCCGCCCGGCCCAGCACCGCCGCCCCGCCTAGGGTGGCCAGCCTGAAAGCGTCGCGCGCCGGCATGGCGTCCACTCCGGCCCTCACGCGCTGGACAAGCATGGCCTGGCGTATTTCCCCCAGCATGTCGGAAGAATCGTTGGAAGCCGAGCCGTCCACGGCTATGCCGACAGGGACCTTGTGCTTCATGAACATCCGCACAGGCGCTATGCCGGAACCCAGGCGCAGGTTGGAGCAGGGGCAGTGGGCCACGCCCGTATGGGTCCGGCCCATCTTTTCAGCTTCGGCTTCGTTGATGTAAACGCAGTGGGCGAACCAGGCGTTGCCTTCGGTAACCCAGCCCACTGATTCCATGTATTCAAGCGGGCGCATCTTAAAAAGTTTTTTGCAGAAGGCTTCCTCGTCGATAGTCTCGGCCAGGTGGGTATGCATGCGCACGCCCCATTTCCTGGCCATTACCGCCGTGAGCTTCAGGAGTTCGGTGGTAACGGAGAAAGGCGAGCAAGGCGCCAGCGCTATGCGCGTCATGGCGAAGTCGTTCGCGTCGTGGTACTTATGCACCAGGCGTTCGCAGTCCTTCATAATGAAATCTTCGGTCTGCACCACGCTGTCCGGCGGCAGCCCGCCCTTGGAGCGGCCGCGCGACATAGAGCCGCGCGTCGGGTGGAAGCGCATGCCGAGTTCGCGGGCGGCTTCTATCTGGGTGTCTATGAAGAAACCGCTGTCAGCCTTCGGGAACAGGTACAGGTGGTCGGTGCTGGTGGTACAGCCGGTCAGCAGCAGCTCGCCCAGGCCGGCCTGCGTGCTGGCGTACACCGCCTCGGGGTTGATGTGCTTCCAGATATCGTAAAGGTAGATCAGCCAGTCGAAAAGTTTGGAGTCCTGCGCCTTGGGGAGATTGCGGGTAAGAGTCTGGTAAAGGTGGTGGTGGGTGTTCACAAAACCGGGCAGCACCACGCAGCCCTTGGCGTCAATGACTTTATCGGCCCTCACTTTCAGGTTTTTCCCTACCTTCTTTATTTCGGGGCCTTCGATGTAGACTTCGCCGCCGTTTATCTCGCGGCCTTTCCCGTCCATCGTGGCCAGTACCAGCGCGTTCTTTATCAAAAGGGATCCGGGTTTCATAATAGTCTCCAGCGATATATTATAGTAAAATTGAATTATCGGTCACCTCGCATTAAACCGGGGAAAACGGCCGCTTCCGCTATTATTGTAAAATATAGTTATGCTCAGGCCTGCCGGACAAAATAATAAGTTTAAAAAACTCACGCTGGCCCGCCCCCTCGGAAACCTGTCCGAGCTCAGGACTAAAGACCCTTTTATTTCGGACCTGGCCGCGCTTCTTACAGGGGTAAAGCCGGTAATTTATATCGATTACGGCGGGGCGGACTGGAACTATATAAAAAAAATAGCTGCGGCGCTTAAGCTGCGGTATGTTTTCCCCGGCGAGCTTCACCCGGGCGCCGGCAATTACCATCTAAGGAGCAAGCGTAAATTCCTGCTGCTTGGAAGAAGCGAGAAAGCGCTGGCAAAAGCCGCCGCCGCCTGGCGCGAATCGGTGCTGGGCCTGGACTGGGGAAGCGCCCTGGGCTACCCCGACTGCTGCGTGCGGGCCTATTTGAAGTGGAAAATGACCGCCGCGCCGGGCGGGCCTGACCTGGTGGAGACGGAATATTATGGCACGCCGGAAGCGCGCGCCATAGATTTCAGGCTCAATAATGTTTATAATTTTTTCTCCCGGGTTACGGAGGACCCGCGGGACAGGGAGAATTACCGTCTGCTAAACGCCGTAAATACGGAGGTAGACCTCCCCGCCCTCAATATCATAAGCTGGCATCCCTGTTCTTACGGCTGCGCGGCCAGCCTGAAGGCCGGCCGCGAAGTGTTCAGTTTTATGTCTCATTATATGCCGGCCTATGCGGACCATCTGAAAGGGATTCTTTCAAAACCGGTGCTCTTCCTCGGGAAATATTTTTTTCTGACTTTCACCGGCCAGGCGCGCAAGGGCCGGATAGACTATAAAGGGATCTGCAGTCCCCGCTCCCTGATGAGCAAGGAGCAGATCATGACCGCGGTTAACGCCTCCGTGCCTTGCGGGACCAGCCTGAGGCTGGAGATAAAAAAGGCGCAAACACTTTACCCCGGCTTCAAGCCTTTCCTGCTGAATTTTGCGGACAAAAACGCTGAATAACCGTGCTGGAGAAACCATGAAGAACAAGATCACCTTTCTAACCGACGCCCAGCTTAAGGCCGAGGCGGAACGCTGCCTTTACTGCGAAGAGAAGCCCTGCAAAACGGCCTGCCCCGCGGACTGTTCCCCGGCGGACTTCCTGATGGCGGCGCGGCAGATGGGCAAATCCGACATAAAACGGTCGGCCGCCCTGATCATGGGGCACAACACCTTCGGCGGCGTTTGCGGCGCGGTCTGCCCCGACTGGTTCTGCGTAAAAGCCTGCTCCCGCAAACTTTTCGACAACCCCATCAACATCCCGGCCGCCCAGGCGGCCATAGTGCAGAAAGCCAAGGAACTCGGCGTGATGCCCAAGTTTAAAAAGGCCAGGCCCAACGGCAAAAAAGCCGCCGTCGTCGGCGCTGGCCCCGCCGGCTTAGCCGCCGCCGGCACGCTGGCGCAGCTGGGCTACAAAGTGGACGTGTTCGAGAAGGCCAAGAAGGCCGGAGGGGCGTCAAGCCTTATCCCTGAAAAACGCTTTCCCAAGGAAGTCCTGCGCACCGAAGTAGAATGGGTCAAGACCCTCGGAGACATTTCCATAAAGACCGGCTCCGCGGTAAAAGACCCGGCCGCGCTGCTGAAGAAGTACGGCGCGGTCATCGTGACCGCCGGCGTGGCGGAGCAGATCAAGCTGAACATCCCCAACGAGAACCTGGGCGTGGAAGGCCTGGAGTTCCTGGCGAACGTAAAGAAATATCCTCTTAAGGGAAAGAACGTGGCCGTGATAGGCGGCGGCGCCGTGGCGGCCGACTGCGCCGTGATAGCGCTGGAAGCCGGCGCGCACAAAGCCGAGATCTTCACCCGCAAGAACATCGGCCATATCCAGCTGCCCGCTAAGGAACTCCGCGACATCCTCAATTCCGGCATCAACATCAACGCCAAGTCCCGCATCACCGGCATCCTGGCCGAGGGCAAAAAGATAAAGGGCATCACCGTGGCCCGCCTCGACGATAAAGCCAACGACATAAAAGGCTCCTGCCAGGTCCGCTCGGACATAGACTTCGTCATCCTGGCCATCAAGAACATCCCGGTCTTCAAGGATACCAAGACCAAGGGCGTTTTCCTCGCCGGGGACTGCCGCAACGGCGCCTCTACCGTAGTGGAATCCGTGGCCTCGGCCAAGAACGCCGCCCTGTCCGCGCACGCTTACATGGGCGGCAAGGGGCCGCGCGCCGAGCTTTTCCCGGACACCGTCAGCGCCTACGAGCGGGCGATCATCGACGGCGAACACACTTATACCCAGAAAGTCTGCGGCCTGACCGACGCCTGGTCCACCGACAAGAAGAGCGCCGTCATCCTGAAAGGCAGGAGCATGCTGCCGGTAGACCTCACCACCGACTTCTTCGGCCGCAAGCTGAGCTCCCCCTTCATCATCTCGGCCTCCCCCCACTCGGACGGCTACGCGCAGGTGAAGAAAGCCTACGAGGCCGGCTGGCCCGGCGTGGTGATGAAGACCGCCTTCGACGGCCTGGACATCCACATCCCGGCCGAATACATGGTTACTTTCGACCAGAACACCTACGGCAATTCCGACAACGTTTCCGGCCATGCGCTGGACCGCGTCTGCAAAGAAGTGGCGAAGCTGGTTAAGGAATACCCGGACCGCCTGACCGCGGCCTCCACCGGCGGCCCGGTGACCGGCAACGACGAGTTCGACAAGAAGGGCTGGCAGAGCAATACTCTGAAGCTCGAGAAGGCCGGCGCGATGGCCATCGAGTACTCGCTGTCCTGCCCGCAGGGCGGCGACGGCACCAAAGGCGATATCGTCTCGCAGGACCCGGAGCTCGCGGCCAAGATCATCGGCTGGGTGATGGAAGTCTCCAACCCCGAGATCCCGAAGCTCTTCAAGCTGACCGGCGCGGTTACCGCCATCTGGCAGGTGGTCTACGCCATCAAGCAGGTTTACGACAAATACCCCGATAAGAAAGCCGGCATCACGCTGGCCAACTCTTTCCCGGCGCTGGCCTTCCGCGAGCGCCTCTCCGGCAAGGGCGACTGGGAAGAGGGCATGATAGTCGGGATGAGCGGCGAGGGCGTGGCCCCCATCAGCAACCTGACCATTTCCAAGGCCGTGAACCTGGGCGTGCCTATCTCCGGCAACGGCGGGCCGATGGACTACAAGGCCGCGGCGCATTTCCTGGCGCTGGGAGCCAAGTCCGTGCAGTTCTGCACCATCGTGATGAAGTACGGCTACGGCATCATCGACGAGCTGAACTGGGGCTTGAGCCACATACTCGAAGAGAAGGGCTACAAGTCGGTGGAGCAGTTCATCGGCTGCGCGCTGCCTAACCCGGTGACGGGCTTCATGGAACTGACGCCGGTGAAGGGCATTCCCTCCGTGGACGCGGAACTGTGCCGCCATTGCGGCAACTGCGAGCGCTGCGGCTACCTGGCTGTTAAGCTGGACGGCAACAAGGTGCCCGCGTTCGACGCTTCGAAGTGCGTGGGCTGCTCGCTCTGCGCGAAGAAGTGCTTCGCCGGGGCCATCAAGATGCGCAAGCGCACCCCCGCCGAACTTAAAGCCTGCCCGGAATAAAGCTATGACGAAAAAGACCATATTTATAAAGAACGCCATTATCGCCACGCTGGGCGATAAGAACAAGGTCCTGACGGGTTACGCCCTGCTGATAGAGGACGGCCTGATCAAGAAGCTCGCCCCGCAGAAGAATTTCAAGGGCAAATACTCCAAGGTTATCGATGCCTCCGGCAAGCTGGTGATGCCGGGCTTTATAAACGCCCATATGCATTTCTACAGCACGTTCGCGCGCGGGCTGGGCAAAGCGGCCCCGTCCAGGAGCTTCATTGAGATATTGAACAATCTCTGGTGGCGGCTGGACAAGAAGCTGACCAACACCGACTCCTACTACAGTGCGGTGATCCCCCTTATCAACGCCATTCGCAAAGGCACCACCACCATAATAGACCACCACGCGAGCCCCTTCGCCATTACCGGTTCGCTGGACGCGGTGGAGAAGGCCGCGCGGGAAACCGGCATTCGCGCCTGCCTTTGCTACGAAGTGTCTGACCGCGACGGCAAGGAAAAGGCTAAAGAGGGACTGGAAGAAAACTCGGCTTTCATAGCGCGCTGCGCCGCTAAAGACGACAATATGGTAAAGGGCATGTTCGGCCTGCACGCCTCTTTTACTATTTCGGACGAAACGCTGGAAGAGGCGGCCTACCGCGGCCACAAGCTGGGCGCGGGCTTCCACGTGCACACGGCGGAATCCCAGGCGGACCAGCTGCAGTGCGAGTCCCACCACAAGCTGCGCGTGGTGGAGCGCCTGCGCGATTAC
The DNA here is from genome assembly GCA_036171915.1 of Elusimicrobiales bacterium. Taxonomy (GTDB): domain Bacteria; phylum Elusimicrobiota; class Elusimicrobia; order Elusimicrobiales; family UBA9959; genus UBA9959. The sequence goes on from JAVHRY010000039.1 coordinate 26,586, forward strand.
GGCATACTCGGGCGCAAGTCCATAGCCGCGCACTGCGTGCACGTGGACCAGAAAGAAACGGAGATCTTAAAAGAAACAGGCACCGCCGTAGTGCACAACCCGCAGTCCAACGCCAATAACTCCGTGGGTATCGCGGATATTACGGGGATGATGGCTAAGGGGATTCTTGTGGGTCTTGGTACGGACGCGATGACGGTGAACATGCTGGAGGAAGTGCGCGTGGCGCTGTGGCTGCAGCACCTCAAGCGCGATCCCTCACAGGGCTTTATGGAGGCGGCGCAGGCGCTGCTGGTGAACAACTCTAAAATAGCCAACCGTTATTTCAAGGGCTTAGGCGAGCTGAAGGAAGGCTGGGCTGCGGACCTGGCGATAATAGACTATATTCCCCCCACGCCCATGGACGCCGGCAACTTCTATGGCCACCTTATATTCGGCATCTCCCAGAGCACGGTGGACACCACCATAGCCGCCGGCAGGATCCTTATGGAAGGCAAGAAGCTAAAGCTGGACCTGGACGAGGCGGAAGTATCGCGCAAATCCGCCGAACTCGCCAAGAAGCTGTGGAACAGGTTTTAAGAGTTGTAAGATCCGGCTCCGACCCGGGAAAAGCCTTCAGTTCCGGGGACAAAGCGCTCAGCCGGCGTACCCGCGGGCCGGTGGAGAGCCGCTAAAGCGGGGGAAGGCGGCAGCAGGCTCCTGGACAGATCCGCGCCTGATATTTGTTAAACTACAGACAGAGCCCCGTTCAAAAGGAGTATTATGCGCATATTAGTAGCTGAAGACGATGAGATGCTCCGCGCGTTCCTGGTGGATTTTCTGACCGGCCTTGACCATGAAGTAAAGAGCGTGGCCAACGGCGCGGAACTGATAAAACTGGCGATGGCCGAGCGGCCGGACCTGGTCATAACGGATCTGAATATGCCGGAGATGGCGGGGGATTCGATGATAGCCATGATAGACATGTATCCCGGCCTGGCCGGCCTGCCGATCATCATCATTTCCGGCGCCTCGGACGAGGCCAAGGAAAACATGGGGATCCCGGAAGGAATACCTATACTGGACAAACCGTTCGATTTCGACAAACTCAAAGCCGAACTGGCCAAAGTGGCCGCGAAGCTCCCACAATCCCCGAAATAAAGAAGAACGAAAAAGAGGTCAGGTCTTTACTTCCGGCCTTTCGCGTTCCAACACCCCGCTTGCGCCGGCTTGTTCCGGCTGATTTTTTTATCCGGGAAGCAGCTGCCTAGGAGCCTGTCCGGCGTAAGGCTTTCATGACGAAATTGCCGATTTTGTAGCCGAGTCGCAGCGGCGCGGAACTAGCGCCCTCGACGGAGGTTGTAAGTCGAGCGTCACTAAGGCGCAGGACAAAAGCGGCAGTTGCAGGCGAAATTGCTTATGTCGGACAGGCTCCTAGAACGTCTGCGTCACTTTATTAAGGCCCTTGGGGTTGTCGGGGTTGAGGCCTTTTGAGAGGGCCAGGCGCAGGGCCAGTTTTTTCATGCGGATGTCCACCGGGACGCAGTTGAAAGGGAACTTCAGACGGCCGGGGCGGACTACCTCGTACGGGGTGCCGCGCTCGTCCAGGGCTTTTTTCACTTTCAAGATATCTTCGTGCAGTTTATCCGAGGGAGTGAAGAGGAAAACAAGGTCCCCGGAAGTATAGGCCCCGACGGGGCCGTGCAGGAACTCGGCGGCGGAATAGCCGAGGGCGTGGGACTTGGCCATCTCGCGGAACTTCAGGGCGGAATCCTCGGCCACGGCGTTGTAAGGCCCGCGCCCTACGAAACCCAGCATAGGGGCTTTCTTTATTTTCTTAAGCAGTTCTTCCCCGCCGTAATCTTCCTCCACGGCCCGGCGGGCCTCCGCTAAAGTATCCTCGAAAGATTCAGGGTTGAACGCCCGGCTCCAGACCTGCGCCGTCCACAGCACGGCCCAGAGCTGCAGTTCAAAGCTTTTGGTGGCCGCCACCGGCAATTCTTTTGAACGGGAAAGGAGTATATGCCGCCCGGCCAGGCGCGCCAGGGGGTTGTTCTTCAGGTCCGGTTCGTTGGTAACGGCCACGCCGCGGGCGCCCCATTTCACAAGCCTGGCCAGGCAGGCTACGATGTCGCTGCTGCGCCCGGACTGGGAGAAAGCCCAGACGGCCTGCCCTTTAAAATTAAGGGGTTTACCGGCCTCAAAGATGGAATGCGGGTGTATAAAGTTGGTGATAGTGCCGCAATAGCCTTCCCAGATATACTTGGCGAACAGCGTGGCGGTGCCGGAAGAGCCGCGTCCCACAAGGTAAACCACCTTGTCTTTTGAGCGCAGCGCCAGTTTTTCAAGCTCTCCGGAGCGCTCCGAGAATTTTTCCAGCAGGGCGGGTATCTCGGCTATGTCGCCGTAAGTAAGGGTGTCTTTAATGTTCATGATCAGCCTGTAATTTTTCTTTTCTCCTCGCGCAGTTTTTTAATGCCCTGTTCTATGTCACGCAGGTCCATGCCGGTGCGGCCGTAATGGGCGTGTTCAATGGGCGAATCGGGGCAGATGTAAGTGCCGCGCCTTACGCCTTTAGGGTCTTTTTTAAGGCCCAGCCAGATAAGCCAGGGTTTAAGGTCCGCAAAATCCCTGGCCACCAGCTCGGGGTTGGAGCGCATGATAAGGCGCTCGTCGCCAAAACCGTCCAGCACGGCGGCCGAATGATACCCCGCTTCCTTGGCCGCTTCCACATCCCGATGGGTATCCCCGATAACGAAGACGTCGCCCGGCCGGACCGGAGTTTTGATGATTTTAACCGCGCGCTCCACGGCCTTTTTCAGCACCTCGCTGCGGTGGCGGGAATCGCAGCCGTAGCCGCCGAAGGAAAAGTGTTTGACCAGCCCGGACGGCTCCAGCTTTATAAACGCCCCTTCCTTAAGATTGCCTGTGCCCAGCCCCACCAGCGCGTCCCTGCGCCCGGAAAGTTTCACCAGGAACTTTTCCACGCCCCTTACCTTGGAGTATTTCTTAGCCTTACAGGAGGCCTCTACTTCCAGAGGCAGGCGGGCTATGTATTTTTTCGTAAGCTCGCGCATTTCCCGGGCACCAGGCTTGCGGCCGGAGCCGGCCTTGAAAGCGCTCTCAAAATTGGTTTTATCCGTGGCGCCCTGCAGCTGGAAAGAAGCGCAGGCGTCCGGGTGGCCGGTCATGGCATGCACCGCGTGGTTTAGGGCGCGGGCTCCGGCTCCCCCGGCCTTGACCAGGGTGCCGTCTATATCAAAAAGGATGATCTTCATTTAAGCCTGTAGACTATCTTCCCGTTCTTTACCGTCATCACGCACTGGTTAGCGCCGAAATAGTAGCAGAGCTCGCGGTAATCGTCGGCCCCGTAGAAAGCCAGGTCGGCCCGCAGGCCCGGCACTACCGCGCCTGCCCTGTCGCCGATACCCAGCGCCCAGGCCCCGTTCACCGTGGCCGCGCAGAGGGCTTCCTCCGGGGTCATGGCGCAATGCGTGCAGGCGGCCGCCAGCACGAACTGCATGTTCCAGCACGGGCAGGTTCCGGGGTTGAAATCCGTGGCGAGCGCCACCGGCACGCCTTCCGAGATCAGTTCCCGCGCCGGCGGGTACTTGGCGAGGCCCAGGTAGAAGTTCGAGGCGGGCAACAGGGTGGCTATCATGCCGGCATCCCGCATGGCGGAAATATCCTCGGAGTAAACGTGGTCCGCGTGGTCTGCGCTGATGGCGCCCGCTGCTATGGCCGCGCGGGTGCCGCCGTAGTTGGAAAGCTGTTCCGAATGCACCTTGGTCTTAAACCCAAGGCGGGCGGCCTCTTTAAGATAGGCTGTGGTCTGCTCCGGGGTAAAATAGCCCTTTTCACAGAAGATGTCGGCAAAAACCGCCAGTTTTTCGGCCGCGGCCCTGGGCAGTACCTCGGCCGTGACATAAGCCAGGTATTTGTCCGTATCGCCGTCGAACTCCGGCGGCACGCTGTGCGCGGCCAGCAGCGTGGGCAGCATTTCAAGCGGCGTAAGTTTTGCGGCCTCCCGCACGGCCCGCAGCATTTTAAGCTCTGACTCCAGGCTCAGGCCATAGCCGCTCTTTACCTCGGCGGTGGTGGTGCCGCATTCAATAAAGCGCCCCGCCCGCGCCGCGAGCTGCCCGGCCATGGCCCGCTGCGGCTGGCGCCGCACGGCGCCGACGCTGGAGATTATCCCCCCGCCGGCGGCCTTTATCTCCTGGTACGAGGCGCCGGCGGTGCGCATCGAGAAATCCTTAAGGCGCGGTTCGGCAAAGACGGCGTGCGTATGGCTGTCCACGAAACCAGGCAGGCAGACGCCGTTCACTTCTATTTTTTTCGCTTTAGCGGCCAGGCGGTTGCGCGCTATAGCCGCGCGCGGCCCGGCCGCCACTATAAGGCCGCCCTCCACCAGCACCGAAGCGTTCTTCACCAGGCCGATCTCGCGCATGGCCCCGCCCGCGCGGGGAGCGGGCTCCCCGGCGAAGGTCAGGAGCTGCTTGATATTTGTGAACAGGATCGCCATATTTATAAAGCGCCGGGCTCCGACCGTTCCATATTTTCTTCGATCCGCTTCATTCTCTACCTGAAGTTGTCGAACTGCAAAGCTACGCCGAAGTCACCGCCGCGAAGCAGGGTCATTACGTTCTGCAGCTCGTCCTTGGATTTGGAGCTGACGCGCAGCGTATCGCCCTGTATGGAGACGTTGGCCTTAAGCTTCTGCTCCTTAATGGCCTTCACTATCTCCTTGGCTTTTTCAATCGGAATGCCCTGCTGCACTTTCACGGTCTGCTTGGCCGTTCCGCCCAGCGCGCTGTCGATCTTCTGCGGCTGAAAGTTCTTAAGCGGCAGGCCGCGCTTGGACAGCTTGGTAAGCAACACGTCGTAAAGAGCTTTCACCTTGTAGTCGTCGCAGGAGGACAGCATTATGGCATTGGCCTTTTTATCGAAGTTTATTTCCGAGTTGGACCCCTTGAAGTCGTAACGGTTCACCACTTCCTTCAGGGCGATGGATATCCCCTCGTCCACCAGGTTATAGTCCACTTTAGAAACCACGTCAAAACTGAAATCAGAAGCCATATATATCCTCCATAATTTATTTAAGCATCGGTACTTTTACGCCTGTCTTTTTGGCGAAATCTCTAGCTATTTTGTAGCCGGCGTCCGCGTGGCGCAGCACGCCCATGGCAGGGTCGTTGGTGAGCACGCGCTCCAGGCGCAGCGCCATCTCTTTGGTGCCGTCGGCCACGGTCACTTGGCCAGCGTGCAGGGAATAGCCCATGCCCACCCCGCCGCCGTGGTGAAAAGAGACCCAACTGGCGCCGGAGGCCGTGTTGATCAGCGCGTTAAGGATAGGCCAGTCGGCTATGGCGTCGGAACCGTCCTTCATGGCCTCGGTCTCGCGGAAAGGGCTCGCCACGGAACCCGAGTCCAGGTGGTCGCGGCCGATCACGATAGGCGCGGAGATCTTCCCCTTCTTCACCAGGTCGTTGATGCGCATGCCCATGACATGCCGCTCGCCGTAACCCAGCCAGCAGATGCGGGACGGCAGGCCCTGGAACTTGACTTTTTTAGTGGCCATATCCATCCAGCGCCTGAGATGCGCGTCCTTGGGGAACAGGTCCAGCACCAGTTTGTCGGTAACGGCGATGTCTTTAGGGTCGCCGGAAAGCGCGGCCCAGCGGAAAGGCCCTTTGCCTTCGCAGAAAAGATCGCGGATGTAGGCGGGCACAAAGCCCGGGAAGTCATAAGCTTTTTTCACGCCCTGCTTGAAGGCCATGGTGCGGATATTGTTGCCGTAGTCGAAGGTAACAGCGCCGGCTTTCTGAAGTTTAAGCATAGCCTCGACGTGTATGGCAATGGACTCCATGGAAAGCTTTAGATATTTCTTCGGGTCCCTGCGGCGCAGTTCTTCGGCGGCTTTTACGCTGTACCCCTTCGGGATATAGCCTTTCAGCGGGTCGTGGGCCGAAGTTTGGTCGGTCAGCACGTCTATCTTCACGCCGCGGCGGGCCATATCGGGCAGCACCTCGGCGCAATTGCCGAGCAGGCCTATGGAAAGGGGTTCCTTTGCCTTCACCGCTTTTTCGGCCATGACCAGAGCCTCGTCGAGGGACCTCGCCATCGTATCCACGTAAGCCGTAGCCAGGCGCTTCTGTATGCGGGTTTCGTCGGCTTCTATAACTATAGCCACGCCGCCGTTCATGGTTACGGCCAGAGGCTGCGCGCCGCCCATGCCGCCCAGGCCCCCGGTAACCACAAGTTTGCCGGCAAGATCGCTCTTGAAATGTTTGCGGGCGCAGGCGGAGAAAGTTTCGTAAGTGCCCTGCAATATGCCCTGGGTGCCTATATAGATCCAGGAGCCGGCCGTCATCTGCCCGTACATCATAAGGCCTTTCTTTTCCAGCTCGTCAAAAGTTTCCCAGTTGGCCCAGTTGCCTACCAGGTTGGAGTTGGCTATTATAACGCGGGGACAATGTTCGTACGTGCGCAGCACGCCTACGGGCTTGCCCGACTGAACAAGCAGGGTTTCATCGTTCTCCAATTTGCGCAGAGAGGAAACTATGGCGTGGTAGCAGTCCCAGTTGCGGGCGGCTTTGCCGCGCCCGCCGTAAATTATCAGGTCTTCCGGGCGCTCGGCCACCTCGGGGTCCAGGTTGTTCATCAGCATGCGCATGGCCGCTTCCTGCTGCCAGCCCTTGCACGTAATTTTATTGCCGCGCGGCGCCCTGATCTCTTTATAGCTCATTTTAAATTTCCTCCAGAAATACCCAGCCGCTCCTCAATTCGCGTGTCAATCCACGAAGTAGCCGCTTAAGATCGCGTCGGCCACCGCTTCTATGCGGCCGGAGAAAACCTCGTCCCCCTTGAAGGCCGGCGAGATCTTGCGCAGTTTAGCCAGTACCGCCTCCAGCCTGGCGCTGGATCTGAGCGGGCGATGGAATTCAATACCCTCGGCGGCGGCCATCATTTCGATGGCGTAGATGCGCGCGACGTTCGTTACCACGGTTTTCAGTTTGAGCGCCGCGTTCATCCCCATGCTGACAAAATCCTCTTTGTTGGCGGAGGTGGAGATGGAATCGGCGCTGGCAGGGTGGCTAAGGATCTTGTTCTCGTTGCAGAGCGCGGCGGCCGTAACGTGCGCTATCATAAAACCGGACTCAAGGCCGGGGTTCCGGGCCAGGAAGGGCGGCAGGATCTTGAAGTCGCTCACCAGCTGCGCTATGCGCCGCTCGGAAATATTGCCGAGCGCCGTTATCGCTATGGCCGCGAAATCAGAGGCGAAAGAGACCGCCTGGCCGTGAAAATTCCCTCCGGACAGCACCTCTATTTCCCAGCGCTTTTTCCCTTCCACCACCAGCGGGTTGTCGGTAACGCTGCCGAACTCCGTCTCAAAGACCCCGAGCGCGTACTCTATGGCGTCGCGCGAAGCGCCCATGGCCTGCGGCATGCAGCGCAGCGAATAGGGGTCCTGCACGCGCTTGTCGTTGGCTGAGTGAGAGGCGCGTATTTTGCTGCCCTTCAGGAGAGCTTCAAGCATCCGGGCGACCCCGACCTGGCCCGGGTGGGGTTTGAGCGCGTGTATGCGCGGGTCAAAAGCCACCGGGGTGCCTTTAAGCGCCTCAAGGCTCATGGCCCCGGTCAGCACGGCGGAGTAAAAAAGGTTCATGGCGGCAAAGAGGGAAAGCCCCCCTACGGACTTCATGGCCTGGGTGCCGTTTATCAGGGCCAGCCCCTCTTTTTCTGCCAACTCAACAGGTTTTATGCCGGCTCGCTTAAGCACCGCGGCCGCCGGGCTCCAGTCGCGCTCGCCCGCGAACCTGGCCATGCCTTCCCCGATAAGCACCAGCGCCATGTGCGCTGACGGCGCAAGGTCGCCGCTGGCGCCGACGGACCCCTTGGAAGGGATAAAAGGGATAACGCCTTTATTTACCAGTTCGGACAGCCGCCTGACAAGCACCGGGCGCACGCCGGAATTCCCCATGGCAAGCTCGTTAACCCGGGCGAACATCAGCCCGCGGGCCTCGGCGTCGTCAAGCGGGGCGCCTACCCCGCAGGCGTGGCTGCGGATAAGGTTAACCTGCAGGCTCTTAAGGCTTTCGCGCGAGACGCGCTGGCTGGCCAGCTCGCCGAAGCCGGTGTTTATGCCGTACATCACTCCGTCCTCCGCGAGCAGGGCTTCAAGGCCGGAGCGGCGGGCTTCTATAAGTTTCAGGGCTTTCGGCGGAATGGCCACCTTGCGGTAGCCGTAGGCGACTTCGGCAAAATCCACGATATCCGGCACGGACCCCAGCATGAACGGCTTGTTGCTCATATTTTTCCTCCGCTTTTTTTTATCAGGTCGGCCACGGTTACGGCGCCGCCCTCTTTAAGGATACTTACAAAATACTCAAAGATCTTGCGCGTCATCTCCACGTCGCTAAGCGCGCGGTGCCAGCCCTCGCTGGAGATATTCAATTCGGCGGCTATGCTGCCCAGCCGGTTGCTTTTGAACTTCCAGTTTTTCCGGGCGAGCAGGAGCGTATCAAGCACGGGCCGCCGCGGGAATTTAAGCCCGACGCGCTCGAATTCCATGGACAGGAAAGCCAGGTCGAATTCGGCGTTGTGCGCCACTACCACGGAATTTTCCAGCAGGGCCAGCAGCCCCGGGACCACGCCGCCGAAAGAGGGGCTGCTTTTGACCATGTCGTCGGTAATGCCGTGTATTTTCGAGACCTCGGGCGGGATGGGCCCGCCGGGATTAACCAGCTCCGCCAGTTTACCCAGGCGCTCGGCCCCGCGGAAACTTATGGCGGCCACCTCGCAGACCCGCGTGGTCCTGGGAGAAAGCCCGGTGGTCTCCACGTCTATAAAGGTAAAAACCGCTTCTTCAATGCGGGATTGCCCGATGTTGCCGTTCATGCCTGTAACTCCTAAAAATAACCGTAGTAAATATACCTTGTCCACAGGCCCAGGCCCGCCGTTACGGCGAGGCTCAGTCCCACGTTAAGCGCAGACAGATCGATAATGCGCTTACGCTTCACATACAAGATCTGGAACACCCAGGCCAGCGCGAAAGGGACCCACCAGCGGCCCGCCACAAAAAAGAAAGCCCACAGGACCAGGCGCTCAAAGATCAGAAAATATTTCTCGTCGAAGCGCGGAAATTCCTTGCAAAAAAGATCTTTTTCCACGAAGTAGATGAGCACCGTGGTGAAATGAGTGACCAGCACAAGCATAACGGCTAGCCCCGTCCATTTTTCCGACATTATAGAAGTACTGTCGGGCACGACCACGGGGGAGATCATGAACAGCACATAAAAATGCAGGAACTGGTCCACCAGGAAACTCACCGTGCCGTCCCGGTAGCCCATCCCCTTCATGCTGTAGAGGCGCAGCTCATCCACGATAAAGTGCAGCGCGAACATCAGCGAAAGCGCCCACCAGCCGTTGACGGGGAACTGCCCTATTTTAACCCAGGTATGGGAGAGATACGGCCACACCAGCGCCACGGACACTATAAAGTGCGTAATGCAGTGCAGCAGCATGCCCCACACATACTGGCGCTTAAGCCTGTTCACGATATTAAACTGCAGCGTGAAGTCAGCGAGCAGGTGCGAGAGTAAAAGGCGCCAGAATATTATCATGCTATTTCGAGGTCAGGTTGAATGCCCCGTCCCAGTCCTTAGGCCGCTCATGCGCATATTGCTCCGACAGTTCAAAATAGAACCTGGAGGGCCCGTCCCCAGGCCTAGCCGCGAGCGCGGCCTTGAAGTCTTTGGCGGACTCGGCATATTTACCGGCGTAGAAGTTGGCGATACCGGCCCCGTAAAGCTGCAGCATTTTAGCGATCTCGGGCGACGCCCCGCCTTTGCGGGCGAAAGGCTCATAGACCTTTACCGGGATAGCCTTGCCTACCACCCTGATCTGGCCCAGGTAGCGGGCGTCCAGCAGGTCTTTAGCCTCGTCGAACACGAACTCGCTGGCCATGATGCGCGAATGGAAGAACTTGTTAGCCCCCTCCAGCCGCGAAGCGAGGTTAACCGAGTCGCCGATAGCGGTGTAGGAAAAACGGTTTTTAGAACCCATGTTCCCCACGGTCATAGGCCCGGCGTTGAGGCCGACGCGGAAGGTGGGCTGTATGGTCTTGTCCTTCGCCTCGGCGTTAAGCCTGTCGTTGACCGCCACGCATTCCACGGCGGCAAGCAGGGCGCTGGTACGGTGATTCTTCAGTTCCAGGGGCGCGTTCCAGAAAGACATTATACAGTCGCCCATAAACTTATCGACCACGCCGTCGTGCCGCAGTATAACGTCGGTGAGGCCGGAGAGGTAGGTGTTCAGCATGGCGGTAAGCTGTTCCGGGGTGAGCTTTTCCGATATGGTGGTAAAACCGGCGATATCGCAGAACATGGCCGTCATGTCGCGCTTTTCCCCGCCCAGCGAAAGCTTGGACGGGTCCTTGGTTATGATCTCCACGACCTTGGGCGACAGGTACTGCCCGAAGGTATTCTTTATCCACTTCTTCTCCCTGCCTTCGGCAAGCCCTTTATCGGCGGTTATGTAGGCGAAGGGCAGGAAGAGCGCCAGGAAGATGGAGCCGAACGGCATAAGGATACAGTTCGAGATCAACACGACATCGGAGATGACCATGAAGCCAAGAACCGAGCAAGACACCAAGATAAGCGTTTTAAGAGAATACCGGCGCAGGAAAACCGGGAGCCAGGGGAGCAGCAGGATAAGCAAAGTAGAGTACACCACCGAAAGCGGCCTGCGGAAATCCCCGGCCAAACGGTTATCCAGGAACGTAGCGTGCACCTCTACCCCGGGGAACTGCTTCATGAACGGGCTCGGCATATGGTCAAACGCGCCAACAGCCGTAGACCCGATGAATGTTATGCCGCCTTTCAGCGCCTCTTTCTCCTCGGCACTGAGCCGGTCCGAGAGGATGTCCGCCACCGAAATATGCCTGAAACTGGAAACCTTTATATTTTCCTTGTTCGTGTCCCAGCCGGGGTGCAGTTTACGAAAGGTATAATAGCGGTAATTAAGCGTTTGCTCCGCATTTTCATTCAAAAAAAGATTAAGTATAGGTTTCTCCGCATAAACGGCATAGGCGGCCATCCCTATCGAAGGGACCGCGCTGCCTTCGCATTCTTTACCGCACTTGAGATCCTTTAAGCCGGCTGAAGCGTAAGTCAGCCACTTGTCGACATAACCGTCCAGGTCGGTGTCTGTTCCGTAGAAGGGCATATACCGCCTTATCTGCCCGTCATCGTCCATTGTTTTCTCAACATGCGGCTGGGCGATAAGAACGCTGGCTTTAGACAACCCCTTTAACGGCAGCTTTACCAGCCCCGTATCCGCGTCCACATGCAGCAGGTTGATAACGTTGCCTGCGCGGGCCACGGCCTCTACATACTTCCGGTCGTTTTCCGGATTGTCCCTGTCCGGCTCGGACAGCATGATATCGACCACTATGCCTTTCACGCCAAGTTTGGTCAGCTTATCCACGACTTCCCCGTAGTAGCGCCTTTTGATCGGCCAGCCGTAACGTTCCAGGGTAAGTTCATCCAGCGCGGTAATAGTGATCTTCGGGTTGGCGGGCTTGTTAATGTACTTACCGAAAAAGAAAGTGGGAGAAACCTCGCTTTGAGTAATATCGAACAAGGAAAGCATAGCCGGCAGATTGACTATGAAATGGTCCCAGCTGTAATCTATCGGCCTGGTGACGGGAAAGACCAAAGAAAACAAAAGCCATATCAGCGAAAAAACCGCGGTACCGATATAGAACTTTTTATTGCCGGAAGTTTTATTTTTTTGTTCCATCTTAATGTTCCCTGTCCGCGCCCCTCTAGCACGCCGGACCCCGCTTATTTGACGCTGAATTTGAATACCCCGCCCGCGGAGGCCTCCGCCCAAATCCTGCCGCCGTGCAGTTCCACTATCTTGCGCGAGATGGCAAGCCCCAGGCCGAAGCCCGCCTCGCCCTCCCCCGCCTTCAGGCGCTTGTATTTATCAAAAACCGCCTCAAGCTGGTCCGCCGGGATGCCTGGGCCGGTGTCGGAGACGGTAAAGAGCAGGCCCCCGCCGTCCGCCTTAACGGAGGCGGTAATTTTGCCCCCGGCGGGAGTAAATTTCCAGGAGTTGGAAAGGAGGTTCTCTATTACCCTGCGCAGCAGGGAAGAGTCGGCGGAAAACTCCGCGTTCCGTGCGCCGTCCGTTTCCACTTCCAGCGCGATATTCTTTTCGCCGAATAGCGCCCTGAAGCTTTCGGCCGCGGCGGAAAGGAACTCCGCGGCGTTAATTTTGCGCTTATCCGGCTTAAGCTGGCCCGCTTCCATGCGGGAGATGTCCAGGATGTTCTCCAGCAGCTTAAAAAGCCTGTCGCTTGAGTCCTTGACGTTCCTTACATACCCGGCTTGTTTAGTTTCTGGCTGGAATTCTTTTTCCAGCATCTTTATATAGCCCTGCATAGTGAGCAGCGGGGCGCGCAGGTCGTGGGCGACGGAGTGGAAGAAATCTTCTTTCATCTCCTGCAGCTTCCGCTCCAGCGTTATGTCGCGCAGCACCATGAAGATCGCCGGGCTCTGCGTTCTGGCTGAAAGCGTCTGGATACTGACGCGGTAGGATTTTTTTTCGCCGGCGTGGTCCAGTTCCACCACGCCGCTCTTTGATGCGGCCTTTTTGTGCACCAGGCCGGCTACCCTGCGGCGCAGCGCCTCGCTGTCTCCGGCGGAGTTATCTTCTATCCCGAGGAGGGTTTTCGCCGAGGTATTGGCGTAAAGCAGCTCGCCGCGCAGGTCGCATAATATGATGGCGTCGTGGATAAGGCTGACCAGCAGCTCCAGCTTCTGCTTTTCCTCAAATACTTTTTCCACCTGTATGCCGTGATAGCGGTCCACCTCGCGCATCATGGTATTGAACGCCCTGAGCAGGGCCGAAAGTTCGGCGAACTCGGTTTCCTCGCTCACCTGGGTCTTAAAGTCCCCTTCAGCCACCCTGAGCGCTCCCGACATCAGCGCCCCTACCGGCATGCCCAGCCGGCGCGCGAACAACAGGGCCGAAAAGTAGAACACGGTGGCCACGGCCAGTATCAGGAAAGCCATCAGCCAGGTAAGGCGGTTTACTCCTGAAAAAGCCTCCGCGCGGTTTTCAAGCGCCAGCACGAACAGGTCAAAGCCGCGCACGCGCGCGGCCGCGCCGATATAGTCCCCGTCCTTTCCATTCATCTCAAAAACCGGGCCGCGCTTTAACAGGGCGCGGACCTCGGCGGCGTCAAACTTCTCAAAGGCTCCGGACAGCGCCAAGGCGTTGCCGTCGGCATCGGAAAGCAGCAAGCCGCCGGTAGCTCCCAGGCGCTGGGAGCGGAGTTTTTCGAAAAGGTCCCTGAGATTTACCGCCGCAAACGCGTAATAGCCGCCGCCCAGCGGGTACACCATCCGGCAGATAGGCATATCGTATATCAGCTCAAAATGCCCCAGTACGGCCCGGCCGCCGCGCGAGGCTTTAAGGAACAGCTGGTCCCCTCCCAGATCCAGGTAGCCGAAATACCTCTCCATCTCCGGAACGCCGCCGCTCAGGACTTCGCGCCCGTCGGGCCCGGTAAACGCGAGGTAAAGGAACTCGGGGTTGCGCTTGAGCGCCTTATCCAGCGCGCGGGCGTTCACGTAAGAAGCGTCGGGGTCCCACATGCGCTCAAAACGGCGCGACAGGTCCTGCGCCTCGCGCTCCATCATCAGCGAGCCCATCTGCGACACGTTCTGCTGCAGGTTCGAGATATCTTTTTTGGCCCGCGCCTGGAAAAAGAATAAAAACAGGCCTGCCGGGACTATCGGGATCAACCCGGCCCCGAACACGATCAGCAATAGTCTGTTTAATAAGGTCATTATCAGCGCAAACAGTACATCGGCAATCGTGAAGCGCAACCGACCAGAAGTTCTTCTAACCTTGAAACCATTACCGGTTTGCGCTTCACCATTTACTTCTTCTTTAAAGCTTCTATGAGCTTCGGCACTATCTCGTGCGCGTCCCCTACTATGCCGTATTTCGCCACGTTAAAGATAGGCGCGTTGGGATCTTTGTTCACGGCCACTATCACGTCCGAGGCCTTCATGCCCACTATATGCTGCACCGCGCCGGAAATACCGAAAGAAAGATAAAGTTTCGGGGAAACGGTAGTCCCGCTCTGGCCCACCTGGTGGGATTTTTCCTTAAAACCCAGGTCCACCGCGGCGCGCGACGCCCCGACTACGCCGCCCAGGAGTTTGGACAGCTCTTCCAGCTGTTTGAACTTTTCTTTGGTTTTCATCCCGCGGCCGCCGGAGACTATGACGCCCGCGCTCTCTATTTTCACTGCCCCGGTGTCGCGCGCGATATGGCGCTCCAGCACACGCACGCGGCGCAGGCTTTTATCCAGCTTGGCGGCTTCCCGCACTACCAGGACGGAGCGGCCCAGCACCGGCTCGGAAAGCTTCATAACGTTGGGGCGCACGGTGGACATCTGCGGCCTGGAATTGGGGCTTAAGATGTCGGCCATGATATTCCCGCCGAACGCCGGGCGCGACTGCAGCAGCAGGCCGTCCTTTATAGCCAGCGCCGTGCAGTCCGCGGTAAGCCCCACGTAAAGAGTGGAGGCCACGCGCGGGGCCAGGTCGCGGCCCTGGATGGTGGCGCCGTAAAGCATAGCGGAAGGTTTGTGGCGATTTACCAGCGAGACTATAACAGTTGAAAAGATATCCGTGTTGTACTCAAAAAGTTCCTCGTGCTCCACCAGGTACACTTTATCCGCCCCGTAGGCGCCCAGTTCTTTTTCGTAACCGTGGTTCTTGTCGGTCAGGACTACGGCGCAAAGATCTTCCTTCAGTTCATCGGCAAGGCGCCGGCCGGCGGAAAGCAGTTCAAACGTTACCTGCTTGATCTTTTTAGGATCTACTTTATCGTTAGTCTCCAAAAGCTCCACGTAAACCCACACGCCTTTGTAGGCGGAAAAATCGCGGACGGAAGCTTCTTCCCGGGTTATAATTATAGCCCGCACGGGGCAGATCTGCACGCAGGCTCCGCAGAGCGTGCAGGCCTCGTTCATTGACGCTTTCTTGTCCATCATGTTGATGGCGGCAAAAGGGCAAACAGGGACGCATTTACCGCAGCCTATGCATTTATGCGAAACTTCGATCATCGTAGTCTCCTGGCTTTTTTTAAAATTAACGGCTTTACTCCCCGAGGAAATGTTCCCGGCGCATTATCGCGAGTATCTTCTGCGCGTTTTCCTGGCCCGAACCGGAGGACATTTCAGCCTTCCCCCTGGCGGGCGGAGGATAGATCCTGTTTACCTGCGTAGGCGAGCCCTTGAGGCCCAGGTACTGCTCCTCGGCGCCTATATCCGCGGCGTTCCAGACGTGGAAAGGTTTTTTAAGCGAGGCGTTTACCGCGAGGAAGGAAGGGTAGCGCGGCACATAATCTTTGTGCATGATCATGGTAAGCAGCACCGGCGGGCGGGCTTCCACTATTTCATGGCCGCCGTCTATAAGCCTGCGCGCGATTATCCGGCGGCCGTCCGCGTCCACGTGTTCGCAGAAGGTTATCTGCGCCATGCCCAGCTGCTGGGCCACTCCGGGGCCGGTCTGGGCGGTATCGCCGTCTATGGCCTGCATGCCGGCCAATACCAGCTCCGTCTTGCCGATCTTCTTTATGGCCTTGGCCAGCGCGTAGGCGGTGGCCCAGGTATCCGAGCCGGCAAAAGCCATGTCGGAAAGCAGGACGCCATCGTCGGCGCCCAGCGCCAGGCCCATCTGCACCACGCTTTTTGCCTGCGGCGGCCCCATGGACAAAATGGTTACCTTGAAATTATGTTTTTCTTTCAGCTCCAGCGCCGCCTGCAGGGCGAAATGGTCGTAAGGATTAATAATGCTGGGGACGCCGGCGCGGATAAGGGTGCCGGTTTCGGGGTTTATTTTAACCTCGGTGCTGTCAGGCACCTGCTTTACACAAACGACAATATTCATTGACGATCTCCTTGGCAAATCTGATGGCGCTCCATGCGAATTAAACCGCGAACGGAACAATGTGAATAGCCGCGAATAGAGAGTTTTTTAATTCCCATGCCTTACTTCGCTTTAAAGGTCTGCTTCAGCTTGGCGGCCACCAGGTCCATGTCCGCTATCAGACCCTTCTGCTCCGCCTGTATGGCCTCGATGTTGACGGCTTCGGCCAGGTTGCCGGCGGAGTCCACGCAGCCCAGCACCAGCGCCAGCCCTTCCATGGCCGTGTTCAGGGCTGCTTCCCGGGCGAACACGCGCGCCATCCCCTGCCACGCTTCACGGTCGAATCGCACTGTTTCCGTATATTTTTTTGCGGCCGCCGCGGTTGAAAAAATGGCGGCTGTTTCGGCGGCGGCTATAAGTTTGCCGAGCTTGAAGGTGACGTGCTGGTGGCGGGTGAGCTTGTGCACCCGGCACTCTTCCATAACCGCGCCGAGCGCCCGCAGCGCCAGGGCCGAGGAGTGCGCGCCGCAGCCGGGCTCTTTAGCGTGCAGCTCGTCCAGCCGGTCCGCCATATCCTGGTAGTACCTGCCGCGCGATTTTAAATGCTCCTGCCAGCGGCCGCGGTAAATGGTCATTTCAAGGACCTCGCTGGTCCCCTCGTAGATGCAGGTTATCTTTATATCGCGCTTGATCTTTTCTACGGGAAAATCCTTGGTGTAGCCGTAGCCGCCCAGGGCCTGGATGGCGTCGTCGGCCGCCTTGTTGCCCCACTCGGAAGCGCCGTACTTGGCGATGGCGCCCTCGGTCTGCAGGCCGTGCTCGCCGGAGTCCAGCCGGAGGGAGGTATATTCTATGTAAGCGCGCGCGCCCTCCAGACGCACATAATTGGGAACGATAAGTTTATGGGTGTAGCCCTGCTTGTCGGAAAGCGGGCCGCCGCCCTGTATGCGCTGCTGGCTGTAGCGGATGGCCTGCTCCATGGCCTCCTCGCCGGCGCCCAGCCCGAAAGCGGCCACCATTACGCGGGTATAGCCGAACACCGCCTGGGCCTGCAGGAGCCCTTTTCCCTCCTCCATGCCTATAAGGTTCTCCGCCGGCACGTAAACGTTATCGAGGGAAAGTCCGGCGGTGTTTGAAAGGCGTATGCCGTGCTTATCCTCATGCTTGTTGGCGGAAAAACCTTCCATCTCTTTCTCGACTAAAAACCAGGACGGGCCGCCGGGGGCGATGGCCAGCACGGTATGTACATCCGCCACGCCGCCGTTCGAGATCCACTGTTTGTTGCCGGTTATACGGTAACCAGCTATCTTCCCGTTCTTCACTACGTGCTCGGCGCGGGTGCGCAGGTTCACCAGGTCCGAGCCGGCGTCGGGCTCGGTGGCGGCGTAGGCGACCAGCAGCTTCTCGGAGGCTATGCGCTTCAGCCATTTTTCCTTCTGCTCCTCAGTGCCGCCCTGGTTAAGCGGGTCGGTGCCGAGGAACGTGGCGAACACGCCGGTGGCTATGCCCAGGTCTATGCGGGCCAGCGCCTCGCAGACGCGGTAGATATCGTAGGTGCCGCCGGAAACCCCGCCGTATTCTTCCGGTATCATCAGCAGGTGTACGCCGAGGATCTCCGGGTCGTACATCTCCTTAAGGATTTCGGCCGGAAATTCGTTTTTCCGGTCCAGCTCGCGGATCAGGTCAAAGGGGAGGCGCCGTTTGGCGTATTCCCTGAGACTGTCCAGCATTAGATTCCGTGAAATAGCGTCGATGCTTGCCATTAAATTCTCCTGATAGCTGCGGGGCTTTCCTGCCAGTCCCCTGTTACCTGCCCGCGATCTCCAGATAACCCTTAACTTCGGCCGCGATCTTTTCCGCGTAAGCTTTGTCTTCAAGGCCTTCCGCGTTTATAAAGACGTTCTCGGCCGCGCAGCGTATGGCCGCCTCAAGCTGGTAGCGCGCGCTCCGGTAGTCCGAAGCCACCTGCCGTGAAACCAGGGTTTCACAGACGGTAAGCCCGGCCAGGGCCTCCGAGGCCAGGCGCGCGGTCTTTAGCGGCACCTCGGCCGCGTGCTTCAGGGCGGCCTGCATTTTCACCTTGCGCTCCGGGTCGTCCTTGGGGAGCTTCATAGCCTCCATGAAGCCGTCAAAAGAGGCCGAGTCTTCCGCCACGCAGTTCTGCAGCGCCACTTTGTGCGAACCCAGGCGTTCGGAAAGGTCGCGCATGGCGGGTTTCTTGGCTTCGTCGAGCTTCTTGCTCCGGAGGCTGATACCCAGGGCCATCTGCCCCAGCGCGCAGCCCATGGCGCCGTTCACCGCGCCGGCCGAGCCGCCGCCGGGCGTGGGGTCGGTATTGGCGAGCGCGTCCACGAACAGGTTGGCCGCGGCCTGCCAGGAGCTCAGCAGTTTCAGAAGTTTCGTCTCCAGCACCTGCTCGTCCTTCTTGAAATCCTTTACATTGAGCGCTTCCACGGCGTAATCCGTTATGGCGTCCTGCGTGGTGAGGCCTATCAACTCCGTGCCGGTAATGGCTATATTTTTAGGGGCCAGCTCTTTGGCCAGCTCGTCCATAACGCGCTTTATGCTGGTGGTGCGGTAGTCGGTCAGCACGGTGGACATCTGCACCTGGCCCTTGGACTCCAGGAAGATCTCCTTGGCGCGCAGGGCTGGCAGGCCGCCGCCGGAAGTGCGTATTTTCTTCGCCAGTATTTTGGCGAAGTCCATGTCGGTGGTGGCAAGGTTCACGTTGAAATTCACTATCTGGTTGCGGGCGCCAACGGCCATCGCGCCGGCGGTGGGGTGGATGTGGTTGGGCCCGAAATCCGGCACGCGCTCCGGGTCCTTGCCGATGACCTCGCGCAGCCCTTCGAACTGGCCCTTGCGCACCTTGGCGAGGTCCTTGCGGTGTTCGAACTTGGCGGCCCGGTCATAAAGATAGACCGGGATGTTCAGCTCGCGGCCGATCCGCTCGCCGGCCTTCTCGGCCAGCTTTATGCAGTCCTCTATCGTGGATTCCATCACGGGGATAAAAGGAGCCACGTCGGTGGCTCCCATGCGGGGGTGCTCGCCCTTGTGGCGGTTCAGGTCGATAAGCTGAGAGGCTTTCTTGGTGACCGCGAACATGGCGTCGGCGGCGGTCTCTACGGGGGCTATAAAGGTGAGCACGGTGCGGTTGTGGTCGGCGTCTTTTTCCACGTCCAGCACCAGCACCCCGGGCACGGCCCTGGCCGCGTCGACAATAGCGTTTATTTTAGAAAGATCCCGGCCTTCGCTGAAATTAGGCACACATTCGACAAATTTACCCATAAGGGCTCCTTGAACTTGCGCGGGCCGCTATTAGCGCCCGCTTATATATTTAAATTATACTAATTAGGACGAAGGACAGGAAGGTTAGGGCTCGTTAAAGAATAACTGACGCATTTGGGGCCCATATTTGAGCCGGATGCAAGGCGCGACGAACGAGCATACCGGTGGCTGTGGGTGGAGCGAAGCGACACAATTCAAGAACAAGTGAGGAGCAAAGCGGCAGCCGGCTCAAAGATGGGCCTCCCCCTTGGGGCTTAGCCGCTTTCGGGCTGCGCCTTCGCGGCATTCCGCTAAAGCACGTGTAGTACATATTGCTCCATGCCGCTTCGGCTAGGAGCCTGTCCGACATAAGGCTTTCATGACGAAATTGACGATTTTGGAGCCGAGCCGAAGCGACGCGAAACGAGCACCCTCGACGGAGGTTGTAAGTTGAGCGTCGCGAAGGCGCAGGACAAAAGCGGCAATTGCAGGCGAAATTGCTTATGTCGGACAGGCTCCTAGCTCCAAAATCAGCTCAGCCAAATGCGTCAGTTATTCTTTAACGAGCCCTTAGCGGGAGGAAATGCGAAAACCCGCTTTTGGCGGGTTTTCGCTTCCCCTTGAATCGGGGAGTTCTCAGTTAGTGGCCGTTCTATGCCGGCGACTGGATATAATGTAGCAGAAAAGACTTGACTTGTCAAGAGCCACCCCGGTTACTGCCCCTGGGCGGCCCGGTTCTTCCAGACGCTGTAATGCAGCACTAACATGATATCCAGGTTATCGGCGCTGTTAAGGCTGAAATTGGCGCCCTTCATGTTGAAAATATGGTGCCAGCGCAGGTCCAGTCCCGCCCGCGTCCCCCACCAGAAAGGGTAGGTTACCCCGCCGCCAAGGTTAACCCCGGCGCTGGAACCGGAATCGGAGGCATAGCGCACGCCGCCGGAAGCGAAAGCGGGCTGCGTCCACTGGTAAACACCCGCCCCGAACACGCCGTAATAAATCTTGTCCCCCTCAGGGAACGAGGCCCTGACAAAAGGAGTAAAAGAGAATATCTTAAGCCCCAGGTCTTTCATTACACGGTTCTCGTGGCGCAGGGAATAGGACGATTCCAGCCCATAACTAAGGACCTCGTCCACCCGCTTTAAGGCCGCCAGGCTGAAAGCCGGGGAAGACTTGAACCCGGCATCCTTATCCCCCCAATGTCCGCCGAACGGCAGCGTCCAACCGCCGCCCCCCGAGATGTAACCGGCGATGTAGCGCGGCGGCTCCGGCAGGTCCTCAAGCCCGGGCAGGCCGTCCGCCGGCGCGGCCGCGCCGGACCCGGCGCAGGCGCAGAGGCAGAATAGGACCAGGCCCGCGGCCTTTTTCATCTGCCGCCCCGGGGCAGGATGCCTATCCCCGATCTTACCCGGTCAAGGGAATAAACCCCGTCGCGCGAAAGAAAACCCGCGCCGGTCATCCCGCTGTTCTTTATAAAGAACGGGATATCCAGGTCGATAAAGTCAAACCCGCCGAGGCCGCCGGCGAACTGCGCGGACGCGGCGCTGGCAAGCTCGCTCTCCACCATTTCACCCATCATAAGCTTAAGGCTTTTGGCCCTGGCCAGGGCCCACACTTCCCGGGCCCGGAGGAAGCCCAGTTTGGTAAGCTTGATGTTTATCGCCGTCACCGCTTTTTTCCTTATCAGGTTAAAGACGTCGTCCAGGGAATAGGCGGATTCGTCGGCGCAGACCGGCATGGAGAGCTTTCTTGACAGGTAGGAGAGCCCGGAGATATCGTCCTTGGCCACCGGCTGTTCTAGCACGGCCGGGCGTATGCCCCGGCCGGCCAGTTCTTTTATGAATTTCTCGGCCTCTTTGGCGCTGTAGGCGCAGTTGGCGTCCAGGTAGATGGCCGAACCCGGCGCGGCTTTTTTAACCGCCGCCAGCCGCCTGAAATCCTCGTCCATATCGGAGCCGGTCTTAACCTTGAAAATACGGAAACCCCGGCCGCGCATTTTAAGCGTGAAATCGTAAGCGGCGGCCGCCCCGCCTATCACCACGGTAACGTCGGTCTTCAGCCTTGGCGTATGCCCGCCGAAGAATTTCCATAAAGAGACGCCCTGCAGGCGGGCCGCCAGGTCCAGCAGCGCCATCTGCGCCCCGGCGAGCGCCGCCCGGTTCCCTTCCAGCGCTTCTTCCAGCAGGCACATGGCGCCCAGGTAATTGGCGGCGTCCAGTCCGGCAAGCAATTCTCCCGCCCGCTTCAGGTTTTTGACGGTGACGGCGCGCGTTTCCCCGGTTATGTGCGTGGCGATGGCGGCCTCGCCGTAACCCCTGGTACCGCCCGCCGTTTCCAGCGTGAAAAGGACGTTCGCCAAGCTGCGGTGGCTGCCGCTTGAAATAGTAAAAGGGGTAAACAATTCCGCGCCAAATTCTTTAACCGAAACTTTTTTTATAACAGAATCTTTCATGAGGTCTTTTCCTTTTCGCCGGACATCTCCCGGCCCAGCAGCATCAGCATCACAACTATTAGGAATATAAGCACGCTCTGGGCGAGCAGCAGCCAGGTCCCCACAGTGGACGCCGTATGCCTTATATTCCAGGCGCCCAGGCCCAGCGCGACGTTGAGCACCACGATAAAACACACTGTCTGTTCCACGCTCAGGCCAAGTTTCATCAGGCGGTGGTGGAAATGGTCTTTGCCCGCGTACTCAAGCCATTCTTTCAAGTTAGTCACGCTGCCGTTCCTGACGCGGGACACGGTAGTATAAATAATGTCGAAAATCGGGATGCCAAGTATTAACAGCGGCGTGGACAGGGAAACGGCTGGGTTGCCGGTGGCCCAGCTGCCGTAAAGCGCCAGGCAGCCCAGGATAAAGCCTATAAAGGTTGAGCCGGAATCACCCAGGAAAACCCGGGCCGGGCGCCAGTTCATGCGCAGGAAACCCAGGCAGGCCCCGGCCAAAGCCGCGGAAATAAAAGACAGCGGGTACTGGCTGGATTTCCACCCTATGCCCAGAAAAAGCAGGGCGCAGACCCCCCCCATGGTTGAGGCAAGCCCGTCTATCCCGTCCATAAAGTTAAAGGCGTTTACTATGCCTATCAGCCACAGCACCGACAGCACGGAAGAGACCGGCTGATTAAAAGGCAAATTAACGGGCAGGCTCAGGCGCAGGCCGAAGAACGTCACCACAAGGGCGGCCGCGACCTGCCAGAAAAGACGGTGTACCGCGGAAAGCCCCTTCCAGTCGTCAAAGAAACCCACCACAAAAATAATGGTCCCCCCCAGCAGGATGCCGTAAATCTGCGGAGAAAACTGCTGGTTACGGATCACCGCCGCGAGGAAAGCCAGGTAAACAGCCGCCCCCCCCAGGCGGGGTATCGGAGTAGAATGGACCTTGCGCGCGGCGGGCATATCCATCGCCCCTATTTTTACAGCCAGCCAGGCGCTGGCCGGGGCGAGGACGAACACACAGGACATTGAAATAAGGAAAAGGTAAACCCAGCGCAGGCCCTCCGTCCAGGTCCAGGCTGAAAACCCGCCGGAAGGCAGAAGGACGAGCAGCAGGGCCAGCACGGCTAAAGATAAAAATCCGCCCTGCCTTTTCATTATTTACAATCCAGCAGGGAATCCAGCAGCAGCCGGCGGGGCACGAAACCCTCGGCGTATTTAACCCTGTCATGGTAGCCCCGGAAAACTGCGGCGGCCTTGGCGCTTTCCACTATAGACAGATTTTTCACGCGCGTTTTAAAGACCTGCGAGCGGTGGCATTTAAGCAGCGCCACTTTTTTGCTTATCACCGAGCCAATGTCCATAAAAATGCCGGGATTGAAATCTATAGTGGTGGGACACTCGTAAAAAAGGAGATTTTTAGAATAGCGCGCCGCGGTTTCAACCGCCTGCGACACGCTGCGGTGGTCCTGGTGCGTATCGGCGCCGCTGTTTACAAAAACTATATCGGGCTTCAGGGCTTCCAGCCTTTCCTCTACGGCGAGGATAAGGTCACGGTTCAAGTGGACCATGGTATCCTCAAAACCGCCCCAGTACAGTTTTGCCTTAAGCATGGCCGCGCTGCGCTCCTGTTCCGCCAGGCGCAGGCGCGGGTCGCCGCCCACGGCGCCCCGCGTCATGACAAGCAGGCTTATCTTATGTCCTTTGGCGGCCAGCTTTAAAAATGTGCCGCCGCAGCCGAATTCAAGATCGTCGGGGTGGGGGCCGATGCCGAGTATTTTCATAATTTAAATAATTACTTGCTGCTCTCCTGCCCTTCGGTTACCAGGGCTTCCGTTATGGTCTTTTCGCCTTTGGAAAAAGCCGTCAGCATGCTCATATTGGCTATGTTATTTATCCAGCGCGGAATACCGCCGGACCTTTCAAAAAGCAGTTCCATGGCCCTTTTATCGAAGATATTTTCAGTCAGGCCCGCTATCTCAAGCCTGTGCGCCACGTATTTACGGGTTTCTTCAAAATCAAGCGGCTTAAGATGATAGCTGAGCGTTATGCGCTGGCTGAACTGTTTATTCGCGTCCAACTTTTCTTTAAGTTCCGGCTGGCCGCTGAGCAGCAGGGTAAGGAGGAACCGGGTTTCGGTCTGGAAGTTAAGCAGCAGGCGCAGTTCCTCGAACACGTTCACGTCGTCTATGAGCTGCGCCTCGTCGATGGCGACCACCACGTGCTTGCCGTCCTGGAAAGTGTCGCGCAGAAAGCGCTCTATGCCCATCAGCACGTCTTCTTTCTGCTTGGGCACGTT
>JAVHRY010000040.1:0-3613 GCA_036171915.1 Elusimicrobiales bacterium
CGCGCAGAAAGCGCTCTATGCCCATCAGCACGTCTTCTTTCTGCTTGGGCACGTTGTAGCCGGTAAAATTGTGGAGAATTATCTTCAGCAGCCCCAGGTCGTCCAGGCGCGGGTTCTGTACAAAGGAAAAGACATAGCCTTTCTTTTTAAACTTGCGCTCAAGCGCCTTCAGGACCAGGGTTTTGCCGGTGCCGTAGGCCCCGGTGATCACGCCGCAGGCCTTCTTTTCATCTATAACGTAGGAGAGCCTGGAGAAGGCCTCCTCGTGCTTTTCGGATTCAAAAAAAAATTCAGTGTCGGGAGTATTTTCGAACGGCAGCTTTTTCAGGTTCCAATGCTTCTGGTACATAATTGATATTTAATTATATATGGCGATGGAAAGCAAGAAAACGGCGGCGGCGCTTTACTTAGTCCACACCGCGTAGCCGGCGCCCCGGGCCGCGGGTTTCCAGCCGGGGCCCGGGTCCCAGGCCTTATTTCCCAGCATCACCGCCACGTTCCCACCCACCACGGCGGCGTAGAGGTCCTGCTCCGCCTTTATGATATTAACCGCGCTGGAGGAGTTTATCCCGGCCAGGCGGCGTATTTTTATAAGCTCGGAAATTGAATCTTTAACCCCCCAGTCAAAGAAATGCGGCCAGTATATACAGGGCACGCCTGGGTGCGTAAGAATGTAGGCATAGCCGGCCAGCACCTTATCTGAAGGGAAAGGCCAGGCTTTTTCCTTAAGTTTTGATCCCGGGCTGGGGCCGGTGTCGTGATTGTCTATAAAGGTAACGGCGTTGGCGGGCCACCAGCCTATCAGGCCCGCGGGGCGCCCGTTCCGGTCGGCCAGGCGCCAGTATTCGCCTGTTATCACCGCTGCCTGGAGCAGGCCTTTGGTGGTGAAATCAAAAACTTTTATTTCCCCGTTCACGGAGTCCAGCCAGTCCGCGGAGGCCTGGCGGTGGGCGTCAGGGTTGTTTATGTCAAGGTCGTCCCAGATTTCGGCCACCGCGAAAGAGGGCGCAGTGGCGCGGTTGTAAGCCAGCAGGTAACCGGAGCCGTAACCGCGTGCGTAGTCGTAACGCCACCCGTCGTAACCGAAGTTATCCCTTAGGCCGGCCAGCCAGGATTTTATGGAGTTCTGCACATAAACTTTGGTGTGGTCTATGTCGCGCGCGAACGGCACCCCTTTGCCGGTATCCCGCGCGCCCTGCCCCATACCCCACTCGTCGTCGGAGCAGACAGAATCCGGGCCCCAGTCCGGCCCGGTGAAATCAGCCCAGTCTTTTGTGCCTACACGGTGGTTTATTACTATATCCGCTATGACGCGTACCCCGGAAGAATGCAGTTTTTTTATGGCGGCAGAGAGTTGCGCGGAGCTGCCGTAGCGTGAATCCTGCACGTTAAGTTGCCTGGGCAGATAGCCCTCTGGGGAAAGAGAATCTTCGGAGGGAGGCAGCCAGATAAGGTTTATGCCGCTCTTCGACAGCTCCGCTGCCCGGCCGGCGACCTCACCCCACCAGGGCGCCTGTTTCCAGGAAGTCCAGTGAAAACCCTGTATCATCACCGTAGATTCCGCCTTCTGGGCGCAAAAAAGAGGAGCGGCCTGCAATTGCAGCAGGCACGTCATGACAAGCGCGGACTTCCGGAAATCTTTGATCATCCTTAACAGTCTGCTGAAAAAGCCCTTTTCGGCTTCTTTGCCCGCCGCTTACCGGCCCGACGGGCCTGCTCGCTTCCCGCGCCTTGCCTCGGCTCGAAATCGCCTCAAAATATTACCGAGGGGACTTTTTCAGAAGACCGTTAACCTATTTTGGCAGATTTTAAGGCAATGTCAAGGGCCGAATGGGTATGTTTAAAGCTGAAGGATGAGGGCTGGAGGGTGAAAAAGAAGGAACTATCAGCCGAGTTTGTTCCGCAGGTATTCCGCGCGGAAGGCGTCGCGCTCCGCGGGAGCCAGCGCGCGGCCGGCGGCGGCCTGTATATGCGCCGGCTGCATAAGCAGCGTAATTTGGTTAAAAGTGCTGAAATCAAGCCCCACGATCCAGCCTAGCGCCGCTCCCATACGGGCGAGCGATACGTTCTGCATGAATTCCTCGTAGGAGATCACCCGCGCGTGCTTTAAAAGCCCAAGCGCCCTGAAAACCGCGTCCTCGGTCTTAAGCTTCAGCTGGCCTTTAAGAAGGGTTTCCCGCGCGGCTATCTCCTGCCTTACGAGGTTGCGGATAACGCGGTCTATATTCTGACACAGGTCCGCCTCTCCGCGGCCCAGGCAGGCGGCGTTTGAGAGCTGGTAAAAATCACCAAGGACATAAGTTCCCTCCCCGTAAATGCCGCGCGCCGTAACGCCCAGGTGGGACATGTTTTCAAGCACCGCCGGCATGCGCCCCAGGCGCGAGAGGGCCGGCAGATGCGCCAGGCACGAGACGCGCATGCCCGTTCCCGCGTTGGTAGGGCAGGCGGTTAAAAAACCGAATTTACCGTCGTAGGCGAAAGGCAGCGCGCGCCCTAAAGTTTCGTCGAGCCTTAAGGCTGCTTTAAAAGTTTCCTCTATGGCAAAACCGGAATTAAGACACTGTAGGCGCAGGTGGTCTTCCTCGTTCACCATCACGGACAGGTCCTCGCCGTTAGAAACCGCGGCCCCGGCGGCCAGCACGGAGGAGGCCAGGGCTTGAGACACCAGGTGGCGCTCCACCAGGAAGCGCTTCTCAAGCTGGGCCAGCGCCTCTATTTTAATAAAATGCCCGCGCGGGAACAGGCCGCTTTCTTTGGCCGCCGCCAGCGCAAGGCGCCTTACCTCGGCGAGCTGCCGGGGCTCCGCCCTGCCCGGGAAAGGGAAACCTTTCAGGTTGCGCGCGAAACGCACCCTGGTAGAGAAGATCATGTCGGGCCAGGCGCCGCGCGCGTCGGCCCAGGTTATATAGGGGCGAAAGTTTTTAATCAGTTCGGGCATTGCGTTTTCTAATGGACCTCATGGCGTCGCGCAGCCTGGCGGCCGCCTCAAAATCCTCTTTTGCCACGGCCTCCTTCAAGGCCGCGCGCAGTTCCTCCAGGCCCCGGGCGGCTTCGGCTTTTGTAAGTTTCAGGCAGGCCACCCCGGTATACCCCCGGCCTGTATGCCGGGACGCGCCGTGTATGCGCTCCATCAGCTCGCCCAGCTGCGGCTCGAAGCTTTGGTAGCATAGGGGACAGCCGAGCCTGCCGGATTCCTTAAACTCCGAATACTTCAGGCCGCAGCCGCCGCAGCGCAGGGTCTTGCGCTCGGCCGGCAGGAAATCCTTAAAATAGCCGCTCATATTGCCGACGATATCAGAGATGTTGAAAGCCCCGGTTTCAAGCCCCGGTCCCAGCCCTTTTTTTGCCGCGCAGGAGGGGCAGAGGTGTGTTTCCGTCATCTTGTTATTGACAGCCAGGGTAAGAAAGACCGAGGCCGCCGCTTTGTTGCAGTCTTCACACAGTTTCATTTCGCCTCTTCCAGCTTCCCGCCGGCCATGCGCAGCATCCGGTCCGCCCTGCGCGCCGCCTCTTCATTGTGGGTAACCATGAGCACCGCGGTGCCGCTTTGGGCCGTGCGCCGCAGGTCGTCGAGAATAACCCCGGAATTGTGCCGGTCCAGGTTCCCGGTGGG
>JAVHRY010000041.1:0-3538 GCA_036171915.1 Elusimicrobiales bacterium
CTCTCAGCCTGGTAACTACCACGCCCCCCTATATATTTATTAAAACATAAAAAAAACACCCGCGCCCCCCCCGGCCCCTGCCTTCCTGTTTACCGGCGGGCCGCATTATTTATAACATTAAAGAATGACCATACGCTGCGAGCTTAATGTTAACGGCAAAACCCGGCGCGCGCTGGTTGTGGCCAGGGAAGAGGAAACCCTTGAGCACGTGGCCCTGCGCCTGGCCGCGGCGATACTTTTTTTTGACGCGGAGCCGGCGCTGGACGTAAGCCCCTCCGACCCCCTTGTGGCCGATATCGGGTTTTTCCCCGATCTGATGGTGCCTGACGGGATAGGCGGCATAGCTGCCTGGATAGAGTGCGGCAACGTGGCCGTCAACAAGCTTACCAAGGTGGCGCGGCGCATAAAGGAAAGCCGGCTGGTCATCCTTAAAGAAAACGTGGAGGGGGGGCGGCGGCTGCGGGAAGTTATAAAAAAAGAAATACGGAACGGCGAGTTCATAGAGGTCTGGGCCTGGCCCAAGGAGGACTTCTACAAATGGACCGCAGCCATAAAAGAGTCCAGCTACGTCTACGGCGAGGCCTCCGGCCAGGCGCTGAATTTGGTCTTAAACGAAGTTGCTTTCGACGTGCAGCTCGTTTCCTGTTAAAACTATTCCGGTACGCGGCCGCTTTTTGCGCCGGCAAAGGCTTTGCCCGGGCCGCGGCGCGCTTTTTAAACAGGGCCAAAGGGCCCTTGAAATTTGACGTTTTCGGAGCTATAGTATATCAGCGGACAGGGTCTCAGCGGACGGTAGCGGCGAAGTGCGGTGCGGTGAAGTGAAGTGCGGAGCGGTGCGGTGAAGTGGAGACCCAACAGGGGCGGGCCATTGGACCCGCCCCCTTTTTATACCCCGGGTCATTGACTTCGCTTCCTGCGGCGCTATTTTTTGCGGACGGGTCTTCAGGGTTAGATGCAGAAGGGCCCAAGCGAATATTTAAAGATTACATCCTGCCTATTCCAGCTCTTCTTTCAGTACCGTCTGTCCGACGGTTTTTTTGTCGTCCTCGGCCAGGAACCGGCGTGACAGCAGCAGCGTGGCGGCCGAGTAGCAGGTAATCGTTATCAGGAAAGGCAGGGTGAAGCCTAAGTCCATCTGCAGACGGCCGCTGAGCCGCGCGGCTAGGGCGGAAGCCAGGTTCCAGCCGGCGGTGTAGACGGCGCTGGCGGCCTGGTGCTGCGGCTCCGGGAAATGGCTTAACATGAACACGCTGTAAACCGGCCAGCTGGCGTTCATCAGCATGGTGCGCGCAAAGGCGGCGAGCACTGTGGGCAGCAGCAGGCCGGAGAAACCCATGGTAGCCAGGAAGGGGATGGACAGGGTTTGGAAGGTTATCATGGCTTTTACCCGCCCCAGGCGGGTTACCAGCCAGGGCCCCAGCAGCGCGCCGGACGCCATGGCCAGCGGCATAAGCGCCATGCAGGCTCCCAGGCTTGCTATATGCAGCTGAAAGCCCGTCTTAAAAAAAATATTCAGGTAAGGCATTATCATGCCCGCGCCGAAGGCTATAACAAACTGCGGGGCCAGTACCAGGAAAGCCGGGCCCAGTGCTATGCCGTAAAAAATGCCCCGTCCGGAGGGCCTGGCGGCCGCGGGCGGCTCTTGGATTTTCAGGGCGGGCCAGGCGGCGCAAAGCAGCAGCGCGCAGGAGGCCAGTAAAGTCAGGCGGTAGGCGGGGGCGCCTTCCGCGCCGCCAAAAAAAGCTGAGGCCCAGAAACCGGTCAGCCAGCCCGAGACCAGGTTGCCCGCGAAGGCGGCCGTCATGGAGGCGGCGAACTGGAAGCTGAATAACTGCTGGCGCTCTTTTTCCGACGAACTGCGGGCCATCAGGGGAAAAGCTGTTATGGCGAAAAACGCGGCCGAGGCGCCCGACAGGGCTGAAAAGAACATCAGCGCCCCGCTGCCGGAGAACAAGGCCATCCCGCTCATGGCAGTAAAACTGAGCGCCAGCGCTATCAACAGGCTTTTGCGCGCGGAGAAGCTTGTGCAGAAGACCGCCAGCGGGATAGCCAGCGCGGCTACGGCCAGATTTGGAATGGCGCCCAAGGTGCCGAGGAAGTCCCGGGTGTAGCCGAGCTGCAGTATATAAAGGTTAAAGACCAGCCCGAAGATGCTCTGGGCGAAGGAGAGCAAAAAGGAGAGGGCGAGAAAGTGTTTGGCGTTAGGTTTGAAGGCCCTGAACCCTGCGCTGTAGTTCTTGATCGTGTTTCGCATGCGGTGAAAAACGCGGCTTCAACCAGCCAGGCCGCCTGTATGGCGGCTCTTACTTGCCGGGGTCCGCGGCCGGCGCGGCGGCGGCTGCGGCGGGCTCGGGTTTGGGCGGGTGTTTTATGTACCAAATATAGCTGGCCAGATCTTTATGCTCTTGGGGCATGGTCTCGGGGCAGGCCGCCGCGTCCTCGGTATAGAAGGAGGCCTGGCGCACGCCTTTTACCCGCGCCTTTACCGCCGCCGGGATGGCGGCGTTGTACATGACGTGCCCGTTGCCGGCCACGACCAGTACCGCGTAGCCGGGGTTGGCGTTAAGGAAATCCGCTACGCGCGCTCCCATGCCCTCGTTCCAGGCGCACATGGAAGCCAGGTAATTTTCAAAGGTCATAATTTTCGCCATAGGGCCGTCTCCATGCCCGGAGTAAGACTCTTTAAGGTAGTCCAGGTATTTTTTATGGGTAGTTATGGTTACCGGGTTCGGCAGCGCGGCGGCCTCTTCCGGGGTTAGCCCGGCCAGGCCGGCGCGGGCGACCTTGGAAACTATTTTTTTGGGGACGTTGAGGGCCAGGGCTTTCAGCTTATTCTGCGCTATAAAATCAAAGATAGGCTTGTACATGTTGAAGTCAAAGCCCCACTCTGCCTTCCAATCCGCTTTGTTAAGGAATTCTTCTTGCGTGATCCTGCCGGCGGCGTAGTCGTCAAGTATCGGCTGCAGGGTCTGGTTGAGCATTTCAAAACCTACGGCTATTTTAGAGCCGTGGGCAATCTTCATGGCTTTAAGCGCGTCCAGCTGCGCCAGATGGTCCAGGGCCTGGTCGTGTGTTTCGCCGACGTAAACCACGTCGTTCTTCCAGACGATGGCCTTAAAAGCCGCGTCGCTGTTGACGGCCTTCCCGGACTGCCCGCCGAAAATACAGAACCCCGGGCCGCCGGCGGCGGGGACGAAGGCGGGCGCGTGCCGTTTCTCTATATTGGCCTGCGGTTTTTTAACGGCTTTACCGGCCTGGGAACATAAAGGGGTTAAAAGAACAAGTAAAAATAAAATGATTTTCATAAACTAATTATAGTAAAAAGGCGGACGGGCTGCCGTTTTTAAAAGCAGCCGGACCGCCTTGTTCCCCGCGTGTTAGTGCCGCAGCATCGCCGCTGCCGGGGAAATGCCCGGTATTTTTGCCTCGTTCGGCGCCTGCGCGTATTACCGCACTGCCGACAGCGCCCCGGCTTCGAACAGGGGCTTCAGCAGTTCCCGGGCCCGGTCCGCGGTTCTTCGGGTTTACCCCCCCGGAG
>JAVHRY010000042.1:0-3531 GCA_036171915.1 Elusimicrobiales bacterium
GGCGCCGGTGCGCGAAGCCGAGCTGAAGCGGCCCCTTTTTGAAATGCTGCACCGCGGCCCCGACGACGAGGGCGTGATGACCGGCGGCCACTGCGGCCTGGGCATGCGCCGCCTGAAGATCATAGACCTGGAAGGCGGCCGCCAGCCTGTTTACAACGAAGACAGGACGCTCGCCGTAGTCCTCAACGGGGAGATCTACAACTACAGGGAACTTAGGCGCGAACTGGAAGCGCGCCACCGCTTTACCACCCACTCCGACACAGAAGTGTTGGTACATCTTTACGAAGAAATGGGCGAGAAATGCCTGGACAGGCTCAACGGCATGTTCGCTTTTGCCATCTGGGACGCCAAAAAAGAGGAGCTCTTCGTAGCCCGGGACCGCGTCGGGGTTAAGCCCCTCTTCTATGCCGACCTCGGCGGCACGCTGTATTTTGCTTCGGAAATAAAGTCGCTTTTAGCGTTTAACGGCATGCCGCGCGACCCCGACCAGCAGGCGCTGGTGGATTACCTGTCCTTTTATTACATTTCCTCCCCCCGCTCCATTTTCAAGCACATACGCCGCCTGCCGCAGGGCCACTATATAAAGGCCGCCGGCGGGAAAGCCGAAATAAGGCAGTACTGGCATTACCGCTTCCGCCCGAAAAAGATGACGGAGCAGGAAGCCGCGGCCCGCATAGAAACCGCCCTGCTGAACTCGGTAAAGCGGCAACTGGTCAGCGATGTGCCGCTGGGCGTTTTTCTTTCTAGCGGTCTTGATTCCACGGCCATAGTGGCCATGATGTCCAAGCTCGGCGTAAAGCCCAAAACCTATACCGTAGGCTACGAGGACGGCGGCACCTATAACGAGCTGGCCGAAGCGCGGCTGGTGGCGCAGAAGTACGGCACCGAACATTCTGACTGCCTGATAGGCCCCCGCGATATAAAAGAGGCCCTGCCGCGCGCGGTCAGCGGTTTCGCGGAACCGCACGGGGACTGGACCTACCTGGCAATGGGGCATGTTTCGGCCCAGTCGAGGAAGGATATAACCGTGGCGCTGACCGGCGCCGGCGGCGACGAGCTTTTTGCTGGCTATCCCACGCTTACGGCGGCCAAGGTCGGGCGCATTTACCAATATCTGCCCGGGCCCGTTAAGGCGGCCATCAGGGCGGCGGCGGACCGCCTGCCGGTCTCCACCAAACGCCTGAGCCTGGACTTCAAGATAAAATCTTTTACGCGCGGCGCGGCTTTCAAGCCGGAAGTGGCGCATTTAAAATACAAGGAAATTCTCACCGCCGAAGATATAGAGGCTTTCCTGCCCGGCCTGAAACACGCGGACCCTTTCGAGGTTTTCGCGCAGCATTTGCCCGACGTTGCTTCGGACCGGCTGCTCAACCGCCTCCTTTACCTCGACCTGAACGTCTTCCTGCCTTACTGCTCGCTGCATTCCACGGACCTGGTTACGATGTTCAATTCCCAGGAGGCGCGCGTGCCGCTGCTGGACAACGAGATGCTGGAGCTTTCGGAGGAGATGCCGCTGAACCTGAAGATCAAGGGCTTCACCACCAAGCACATTATCCGGCGCGCCCTGCGCCGGTACCTGCCAGAAGAGATATTGGATATGCCGAAAAAGGGCTTTAACATGCCCACGGCCCAGTGGCTGAAAGGCGACCTGAAACAGTTCGCGCTGGACGCCATCGCCGCCGCGCGCGCCAAGAGCCCGGACTTCTGCAACTACGCCTTCGCGGAGCAGCTGCTGGCCGACCACCTGGAAGGCCGGGCCGACAACACCCGCAAACTCACCTGTCTGATCTCCCTATTCCTGTGGGTAGTGGAATACTTATAATCCACAGACTGGGTGCTTATTCTGCAGGAAATATAAGCGCGGTTATCCCCTGTTTTTCCGGAAGCCGCTCCTTTTTTCCTTCGCTTGAAATTTAAAAACCGCCGTCCACGCCGGATGTTTTATTTTCAATGACAAAAAGCGGGGAGGGTTCTATATCCCCTGAAAAATCACTTTACTTCTTCAGGCCGGATATCCGCACAAGGTTCCTGGACGGCGGCTCCGGTTAGCGAAGAGCCGGGAAGGGAGCCGAAATCCCGGGTTAATAGGAACAAATTCATTTCTTTTATATTGCCCTTGTTGGATTTTACCCTCACATAATCCGCGGCGAGGTTGGGGCGGACGGAGATGAACTGTTCCCACGGGGTGAGGGGCCAGCCAAGGCCGGTCTCATATTTGTCGTCGGTCGGATTCAGGCCCACCTGCTCATACAGGTATTCTATATAGCCCACGCAGTCGAATTCCAGCGGGCCTTTCTGCGAGAAGTGTGTATCGTTATATTTCAGTCCTTTTTTACCCATCTCCAGGCCGAGCTG
This sequence comes from Elusimicrobiales bacterium, assembly GCA_036171915.1. Lineage (GTDB taxonomy): Bacteria > Elusimicrobiota > Elusimicrobia > Elusimicrobiales > UBA9959 > UBA9959. Next base: position 2,356 of record JAVHRY010000042.1, read on the forward strand.
TACCAGCCGCGCGCGCTGGGCGGCCGTCGGTTTAACCGGGGTGGTGCGGTTGCCGTAGTAGGGATACCTGAAATCATGGGTGAAATCGTGCCAGGAGTAGGCGTTCCGCACGCCCCCGGGGACGCGGTTGTTGGTCACGCATTCGGAGACTACGATGTGCATCTGCCCGTTCTTTATCTCTACGCCGTCATAAAGGGCGGCGTGGCCTATAGGGAGGTCCTGGTTGCCCCAGCCTCCTATACTGCCGACTATGCCGCCGGTATAAATAATATCGCCGCTCTCGATGCCGGGGTTCGCTGACCGGGCCAGGTTGGCTATGGAAGCGGGCTGGCCGATGAAAACGAGCATTTCAAAAGCCGCCGAGCGCGCCGATTCGGTTTCCTTGCCGGAGGCCGCTATTTTCAGGAGGAACGGGCCGGCTTTCTCATTTTTAGCCAGCTTGCCTACGCTTATCAGCAGGTTTACCTTCAGGACGTCGTCCGATTCTTTATAAAAACTTTTCAGCCTGGCCATCAGGGCGGGGTCGCCTATTTCGCCGAGGGCCCAGATGGAATCTATGGCCTTAAGGCGTTCCTTCAAATTGTCTTCGTAGGGGCCGTTGTGGCCGTTGCGGGTGGAAAGCTGGTAGTTTTCGATATTGGCCAGCAGGGTCTTCACCGCCTGCCTGTTCTTGGACTCGCCGGCGGCGCGGATGGAGCAGGCGCGCACGTTAGGATTGGCATCGTTCAGCAGGCCGGCCAGTTCCAGGGCTATGGACTCGTCGGCGCTGGTTCCCAGGGCGCCTATGGCCGCGCAGCGGGTGTCGGCGTCAGAATTCTTGTCGAGAGCCCCTGCGAGGAGGTCCCGCGGCGAAACCGACCCGGGAGCGGCGGGAGCATTTTCCCGAACGGATAAAGTTCCGGCTGCTCCTGCGGGGACGCAGGCGGCGGCGGAAAGCGATAAAAGAAGGGTGTTAAAAAAAAGTTTTTTCAGCGCAGAATTCATCAGCACCTCTTTAGTTTGACTACTTATATAGTTTATCCGTAAGTAGGCGCGGCGGCAAGGCGCGGTGTACCCATGAGCCGGGAGTTAAATGGCCGGATCGGCATAGGTCCTTTGGACTTTGAGCCCTTTTTTCTTGCTTTAAATTCCAAAACCGCCGTCGCTATACCACCATCGGGGGGACGGGCTGCGTTT
>JAVHRY010000043.1:0-15584 GCA_036171915.1 Elusimicrobiales bacterium
CAGGGAAGAATAACTCAGGGAGTTTATCAGGTTCTTGGGCGAATTGGGAACTTTCGCCTGGTGGTACTTCCTGGCGCTCAGGTCGTGCAGGATGGCCGCAAGGGCGCCGTCGCCGGCCCCGTTGGTGTTCTTGATGACGCTCGGCCCGCCCATGAAAGGGTTGATGTGGCTGTAGATCTTCACGGGTTTCACGCAGTCGCCCCTGCGCATCGGGCGGCTGAACTCGAACTTGTTGTAGTCCACGATGGACTTGGTGTGGAGTTTGTGGGTGGTCTTGCGCGCGAACTGTTCGTCCACGTAGCCGCCGAGGTAAAGCCCGTGCTCGCCGACGGTCAGCAGGACCAGGTCGCAGAGTCCCAGCGTGCTCTGGGCGGCCAGCAGCGGGTCTTTCAGCCCGGTGAGCGCCAGGGCTTCCAGATCGTTCATGGCCACGCAGGTCACGTACTTCTCGATAAAGCCGCGGAAAAAATCTTTTTTCGATTCGATGAGGAAACTCGTCCCCAGCGTCATGACCACCGGGACGTTGGCCTTCAGCGCTATCTCGCAGGCTTTGACCGCGGACGCGAAGATGGGGTCCTTCTCCTCGCGCAGGAGGTAGGCGGAGATCAGCAGGGCGGAGGCCTTCTTTATCACGGCCGCCGGGATGAATTCCGGAGAGAGGTCGTTCATGCAGCCCTTGCTGATGCCGAAGGTGCGCTCCCCGTCCTGGGTTACGAAGCACATGGCCCGGCCCATGGGGTTGTCCGAGGGCTGCAAATAGGAAAGGTCCACCTTGGCGCTGGTATTGCGGATGTACTTGAAGGCGTAATCGCCTACGGTGATGCTCCTGGTTATGGCCCCAAGCGCCACGGAGCGCTCGTCGGAAAGGACGGAATAGTTGTGCAGGGTGTTGCCTACCGAGCCGCCGGCGAACTCGCCGCGGACCTTGCCCGCGGCTTTCAGCTCCGCGTAGATCTCGTTGGCCGCCTGGTCGTCGAGGATCTGGGATTCGCCTTTTTTCAGCCCGTGGCGGGCCAGGAATTCCGGCTCGACGGCGCATTCGATGTCCACCAGCAGCTGGTCTATGCCCACCAGGTGGAACGGCTCGGTCTGCAGGAACTCCGGCTCGGCGCTTTCGCGGCCTTTCTCGGTAACGGGAAAATAATGTTTGTTCTTTCTTTTTCCGGGAAATTTCATGGGGGCCTTAACCGCCTGCGTTAAAGTACTCATAATTATAGAAAAATAGAGGGGTGCCTGTAATTCACGGCACGGTTTTGGCGCGCCGGGTTTGGTAAAATGAAATAGGCGCTATCGTTCAGGAGATAAATATTATGGAAGTACTCTTTCCCTTTTTAGGCTTCGCCGGCGGCGTGGTAATGCTGGTGATGGGGCTGCTGAAGCGCGGGCGCGCCCAGGCCTGGCGGCAGATCCCCTGCCGCCCCGTCAACGCCCTGGAGGGCGGGGAGCGGCAGTTTATGACCGGCAAGGCCCATTCCCCCGTGTCCCTGACCGCGCCGGTTTCGAAGGCCGCCTGCGTGTTTTACCGCGCGAGAGTAGAAAGGAGACAGCAGAATTACAGCAACAGGCATTCCTACTGGGTGACGGAGGCCGATAACGCCCGCGGCGGGTTCTACGTGAACGACGGGACCGGCGCCGCGCTGGTCGTGCCGCGCGCGGCGGGCCTGGACCTTAGCAAGCCGGAGATCGAAGAGTCCGACGGGCTCCCGCTGCCCGGCGGCAACCCGGGCGAGGTCAGGAGAACGGAACTTATCATCTCCGAGAACGAGACCGTTACCGTGCTGGGCGCGCCCAGGCCGCTCGGCGAGCTGATGGCGTACCTGCGCCGGTACTGCGACCAGAGCCTGCCTTCGGACCTGCTGGCCGAGCTGACCCGCCTGGAGCTGGACCCCGCCGCGGCCGGCCTGCGCTGTTTCTTCGGCGACGGGGTGGAAAGGCTGTCCGACCAGCCTTACGAGGTTTACGTGGAAGGCACGGCCTCTTCCGGCGCTTCCCTTATCCAGCTGGGCCTGGTGCTCGCCGTGGTCTGCGGCGCTTTCCTTATCTACCTGCTGGCTTTCGCCCAGCGCGCCGCCGCGTTTTAGGAACTGGGCGGCCGGTCTTTACTTCATGGAACAAGTCTACCTCTACGCGCTCGCGGCCAATTTAAGCTTCGCGATAGGCGTGCAGTTCTTCACTCACTACGCCCGGCGCACTTCCAGCGTGTGGGTTAATTGTTTTAAGGCTTTAACAGCGGCGGCGCTGTTCCTGCTGACCGTGCTGGCGCAGGGCGGGTTCCACCCTATAGCCCCTTTGTCCGCGGCTCTTTTTTTTCTATCGGGGGCTATAGGCCTGGGCCTGGCGGACGTCTTTCTTGTTAAAGCCTTCTCGCTGATGGGCCCGGGCCGCACCATGATGGTCTTCGGTTTTCAGCCGCTGATCATAGGGCTGCTCAGCTACTTCGCCTTCGGCCAGGCCGTGGAAGGCCGCAAGCTTGCGGCGGTCGCCTTTTTTATGGCCTGCGTTTTTATCTTTTCTTTGGAGTCCTTCCGGAAACACGGGCACTGGAACATGCGGGCCAGCGCGTTCGCCTTCGGCGGGGTAGCGCTGGACGCCCTCGGCGTGCTTATAACCAGGTTCTGTTTCAACGTCAGCCCGGGCATAGGCACCACCGAAGGGAATTTCTACCGGGCGGCCGGCGCCCTGCTGCTTTTCGCGGCGCTGTCCCGGCTGCGGCCGTTCGATTTTTATGGCAAGCTGCGCTCGCTGGGCCGGCGCGATCTCCTGTGGCTGGCCGCGGGGAGCTTCGCGGGGACCTATCTTTCGCTTATGTTCTACCTGAGCGCCGTGCGCTATGCCGGGGCGCTGGCCGCGGTATCCGGCATAGCCATAACCGGCACGCTGTTCGCTTCCGCTTTTGAATGCGCCCTGGAGCGGAAAATGCCCTCCGGCTACCTGCTCGCGGCCCTCGGATTCTTCTTCGCGGGCATGGCTTTCCTGTTTTAGGGGTGGGGGAGATTTATGGCCCTTTTTTTGTTATCATAAAGACTCTTGAAGTAGTGGCCGGGGGGCCGGCAACGGAGGTTCTGTATGACTGTTAAAGAAGCTATAGAAAAAAGGCGCGCTTACAGGGCGCTCGGGCCCGCGGAGATAACCGACGGAATCATCAAGGAACTCGCCGCGGCGGCGCAGCTGTCGGCTTCCTGCTTTAATAATCAGCCGTGGAAGTTCGTGTTCGCCAGGTCCGCGGCGTCTCTTAAAAAACTGCACGGCTGCCTGAGCAATGGCAACGAATGGGCCAGGGGAGCCTCGGTTATAATCGCCGCTTTCGCTAAAAAAGAGAACGATTGTGTCATAAAAGAAAGGGAATATTATCTTTTTGACCTTGGGATAGCGGTTTCCGCCCTGCTGCTGCGCGCTACGGAACTTGAGCTTGTGGCGCATCCCATCGCCGGTTTTGATAATGAGAAAGCGCGGCTCGCCCTCGGCGTCCCGGAGGGGAATACGGTCCTGGCGCTTATCGTGGTGGGTAAAAAAAGCGGCGACTCCGGCGCGCTGACGCCGCAGCAGGCGGGGGGGGAGGCCCTGAGACCGCCGCGGCTGCCGCTTGAAAATATTTTCAGCGTGGACGTTTACAACGAGAAACTTGCCGTAAAACCGTCGCGGGCGAAGTAACTGTTCAGCGGCGGCTGATATAAAGGAGGACATATGTCCGAAGAAATTACCTTAAAGTCCGGTTTAAAATATGTGGACGTTGAAGTAGGGGAAGGTTCCGCCGCGGTAAGCGGCAAAGAGGTGACGGTGCATTATACCGGCACTTTTCCGGACGGGAAGAAATTTGACAGCTCGGTGGACCGCAACGAGCCTTTTACCTTCAAGCTGGGCGCGGGCCGGGTTATCAAGGGTTGGGACGAAGGCGTTTGCGGCATGCGCATAGGCGGCAAGCGCAAGCTTATCATCCCTTCGGCGCTTGGCTACGGCAAAAGGGGCGCGGGCAGCGTTATCCCGCCCGACGCGGAACTGCATTTCATCGTGGAACTGCTGGGCGTGGAATAAGGCGCTGTTATGCTTACAGAATTAAATCCCGCAGAGGCCAGGGTGCTGGGCTCCCTGGTGGAAAAATCGCTTACCACCCGTGAGCAGTACCCGCTCACCTTCAACGCGCTCTTGAACGCCTGTAACCAGAAGACCAGCCGGGACCCGGTGATGTCTTTGGATACCGACGCCATGGGCCGTGCCGTGCAGACTCTTGTTGAAAAGGGGCTGGTGGCGCGCGTGCAGGCCCCGGGCGACCGAGTTCCTAAATTCCGCCACGATATAGGCAAGCTGCTGGGCTCGGACGACCCCAAGCTTATAGGCGCCATAACGGTGCTGTTGCTGCGCGGCCCGCAGACCCCGGGCGAAATTAAAGGCCGCACCGACCGGCTATGCGAATTTACCGGAACCGCCGAGGTGGAAGGGCTGCTGCAGGAACTCTGCGCCAGAGCCGAAAATCCTTTAGTGTTGCGCCTGCCGCGCCAGCCCGGGCAGAAAGAAACCCGCTACCAGCACCTTTTCTCGGGCCAGGCCGCGGCCTTGCCCGCGGAGACGGCAGCCGTACCCGCCGCGGCTCCCGCGGTACGGGTTCAGCCTGAACGCCTGGCCCAGCTGGAAAAACGCGTGGAAGCCCTTGAAGCGCTGGTGAAAACGCATGAAGAGCGCCTGAGCAGGCCGGCTTAATTAACGTAGGGGACGCTGATGAATCGTTTTAGGCTTGCCCGCCGCTATTTATAAATCAAGGGGGCAGCGTCCCCTCCCATCCACCTCGCAGTGTATCTCCGGATATCGGTATTGTTTCAAGTGCCCGCCTTTTAACTCGGCCGGCCCGGCCGGCTCTGAGGAAAACTTTAGGCCTCCGGCAAAGTGTAAATTCCAAAACTTTAAATGGCGCCCTGCATCTGGTTCTTTAAAAAAATCGGGTTTAAGGAGCGCTGAATAAAAACTGCCGGCATTATTATTTCCGCGCGGCTGACTTTCTTGCGTTTAAGTTCCTGGTGCAACAGTTTTAGCGAAAATCCGGCATGGCGTATAAAAATTCCACTTTCTGAATACTAAGGACCTATGTGGGAGTAGGCCGAATGCATTTGGGAAGTAGGTCTAAATGCTTTTGCCGGCCCGGGGGAAATCAGGTAAAACTATGTATGGGCAGCGCAACTTCAACCGCGGTTCAACATGGGATTACAACTATAATGAAAAAATCTACCGGTATAATGATGGCTGCGGCGATATCTTTCCTGGCATCCGGAGCAGTTTACTCCGGAGATTTCGAAAGCGGCCTTAGCACCGCGAGGAAAAATCTCCTCTCCAGGGCCGGCGGAGAGCGGGTAGAGACGGCCGTTCCCGTGCCGGTAGAGGCCGTCGAGCCTGCCGCCGCGGGTACGCGCTGGTGGAGCGTGAATTTCTTCGGCTCGGCTCATAAAGCGTCCGCCAAGGCCGCGTTTAAGGTAATAGATAGATCTGCTTTTCCTGACTTATGGGCGGCCAAAGACCTTCTTGTGGACGGCAGTAACGACGAATCCGGCCATTTGACCAGCGAAAAAAACGGCGGCCCGGTAAAAGAGATCTGGCTCGGCAACACCCCTTTCAGCAAAGGCGGGGTGCTTACGAACTACACCCAGTTGAAATTCAGCGAAGCCTACGCCAGGCTCGGTACCGTCTGCCACCTGACGCAGGACCAGGCGGTGCCCGTGCACGCGGCCAATATAAAACACGGCATCAGCGATTCCTTCGAAGGCTTTTACGGCAACGACGTAAAGATAACCGCCCTCCGGAGCGACACAGATAGGGAACCTTACGAATACTACCAGGTACTGCAGGACGAAACCAGGAGCAAACTGCCCGGCTGGACGGACCCGGCTACCGGCCGGCCCTACTGGGTCGCCGCTCCTGACGCGCCTCCGCTGGGGCAGGACGTCACTTACGGCCCCTGGGGTCATTATGGAGGCAAAAGGAACTGGGATGTCTACTCGGTTCCGCCCCCGCAGGACAATTCCGGGGACGGCGGGAATAATAATAACACCTGGATTTCCGCCCATCCGGAGATCCGCCAGCAGCAGCTGAATATTTCAGGCGAAGTTACGGTGAGCGTGCTGGAGTCCGCGTCCAAGCGCCTCCCGCCGCTGGTACAGAACCTTTCCATAAGTTCCAGCACGGTAAACGGGGTTGCTGACGGTAAACCCTCTTATATAGTGAAGTTCAATATTTACGAGAACCGCAAGCCTAATGTCACTTACGTGATGTCCGTGTATAGGGGCGGGGAGCTGCTGGGAGAAGCCATCCTGGGAGTAGCCGCGCTCTTTCCGCCCAAGGACGGCGGGCTGATGTTCAGCGGGTCGATTACCTCGGTGTGGGCCGGAGTTATCAACTTCCAGCGCCTGGCGCCGGGCACGTACACCGTGGACCTGCGCGTCACCGACGCGGATGGCAACGTTACCCCGGACATGGTAAACCAGGATTCTATCGCGGAGAACGACACGGTAAAGACGGTCATTATAGAATAAGCGGGCCCGCGCCGGGTTGCCGGCCGGAATTTCAGGGAGGGAATGGATGAATAAAATATTTGCTTCGGCTTTGGTTATTAGTTTGTCCGGAGTTTCTTTTGCGGCTCCGGCGGCCCTGCAGGGCTACGGCGCGCTGCGAATGCCGCGGGCGCAGGATATACGGCAGATACAGGTTCCGGTCCCTTCCCCTTCGCAGCAGCAGAACGACTCCCGCTGGTGGAGCGTGGACTTCTTCGGCTCCGCGCATAAAGCCATAATGACGGCCGCGCTTAAATTCGTGGACGGCGGCGAATGCCCGGATATTTCCCGCGCGCAAGGGATACTCCTGCCCGGGGCCAACGACGAATCCGGCCACCTGGACAAGACCGCGGACGGCGGCCCCATAAAGGATATATGGTTCGGCAATACCCCTTTCAGCAAGGGCGGCGTGATGTCCAACTATGAGCATTTTAAATTCAACGAGGCTTACGCGCGGCTGGGCACCGTCTGCCACCTGACCCAGGATCAGGCCGTTCCCACGCATGCCGCCAACATCAAGCACGGCACCGGCGACAGCTTTGAAGGCTACGCCTCGGACGGCAACAAGGTTAAAATAGCCGCTTCCCGCGACGCTGGTGGCATGGAGCCTTACGCTTACTACCAGGACCTGCAGGACGATACCCGCAGCCATCTGCCCGGGTGGAAGAACCCGGCTACCGGGAAACCTTACTGGGAGGCTGATGCCGGCGCGCCGCCTCTAGGCCAGGACGCCACTTTCGGGCCTTGGGGTCATTACGGCGGCGGCAGCGATACTTACAGCACGCGCATACAGGATAATGGTACGGAAGGCGGCGGCAACAATAACCAGCAGGTTACGGCCAGCCCCGAGATACGCGTTCGCCAGCTGGCCATCGCGGGCGCCTATACGGTGGCCGTGCTGAGATCGGCTTCAAAGAGGCTGCCGCCGCTGGTGGAAAATCTTTCTGTGGTCGTGGAGGGCAGGACTGCTTCCGTCAGGTTCACCGCCCTGGATAACCGCTCGCGTTCACTTAAATACGATCTTGTTGTTTCCCGTGACGGCGTGCAGCAGGGAGCGGCACAGTCGGCCGAAGCGGAGCTGAAAACCCCGGCTTCTCCGGACCTGATGCTCAGTTCCGCGGTAAGCGCCAGCCTGAACCTCGCTTCGCTGCCGGCCGGAAGCTATACCCTGGAAGCCCGTCTGACCGACGGGGACGGGAACACGACCCCCGCTGAAGTGAACTCCGACGATATTTCCCAGAACGACACTCGCGCGGCCTTTACCTTAACGAATATACGAAAGCCCTTGAGGCGCTGAGCCGCGCCGGCGACAAGATCATGAAGCTTTCCGGGCCCCTTGGCGCGGATTAAGATAAACTTACTCGAGGATAAGGGCGCCGACCGGCGCCCTTTTTTTGGCCTGGCAGGCCATCAAGAGCCTGGGCCTATTGTCCTTAACTATATGGGTATTATTGCCCTTACGGGGCGCGGCCTTTTACCATAAAATATATTTATCAGAGCGGGTCTAAAAGACGGCGGTGAAAGAGGAAAAGTCTATGATGAAAATATCTTCCTTCATAACGGGGCTGGCGGTAGCCGCCCTAATGTCTTCGGGGCTTAAAGCCGGCGGCATTGAAAAAGATTCCTTCCAGGCAGGTAAAGATTTCGGCAGCTTTAACCTCTCTTCCGCGGACATGGCGGTTCCTTCCTCCGGGGCCGCGGAACTGGCGGCCTCTTCACCTGATGAGGCCCTCTGGACCGAATATGTCTCCAATAATTTCGGCGGGGTAAAGGCCGAGGCCTACCCTTATTTTGCCGCCAAAAGCCTCTCCTCCGGCATGGTGATGGAAAGCGTTAACCTGGGCGCTATACTGGACGCCAACCTCAGCACGAGCCTGACTTTTAAAACCCCCTCCGGCAACACCGTCCATATCAGCGGCGCCCAGGCCACTAACTGCGCAAAAGGCGGCAACTGCGGCGACAGGGATAAATACTTCCTGCTTTTCCATACCGACCAAGGGGAGACCATCTTCGTTAACGGCCAGGACGTGGCGAACTATCCCTTTCATAAAGGGGAAAAGACCGTCTCTTTCAAAGGCGACGGTGAGCGGTATAAAGTGACGTTGAATATAAAGCTCTCCAAGCCCGGGGAGAGCAGGCTTCGCGTGGAAAGCCAGGGCCGCGCGGTCATTGAGGTCTCCCTTGACCAGCTTACCGCCGCCCTCGCCCAAAAAGGACGGCGGCTCAGTTCCGGTTCACAGCATAATCTTTTTTACAATACTGAGGTGCTGCAGGACAGCAACGGCAACGGCTATTTCGGGAAGGGCCGGGTGATTACGTTCTCCCCCAGGGGTACTGCCCCCAACCAGACCTTGAACGCCTCGGTCATAACCGCCGCGGGCGTAATGCTCAGCTCCGTGGACCCCGGCTTGGGCTTCCGCATAGTCAACGGCGTTCTGGAGATATACCAGGGCTGACCCGCGGCCGCGGCCAATAAAGATCCGCCCGGACCAGGGCGGATCTTTATTTTGCGCGGTGGGAATACGGGCGCTGCCGCTCTCCCGGCCTAAAAACCGCGGTATTTCCTCAGGCTTACCAGGCGCTCGTAATAGTAGGGGTTGGAGACCGAGTCTATGTGCACGCCGCTGGAGAAAGAGGCGTGGACGAAAAAGCCTTTGCCGACATAGATGCCGACGTGGTCCACCTGGGCCGTGCCGGGGTTTTTCATGGCGAAAAATATTAGGTCGCCGGGCAGGACGGCGGAGGGGGAAAGGTAAAGGCTTTGCGCGAACTGGTCCCGGGCCACGCGCGGCAGGTTCAGCCCCGCCTTGCCGTAAACCAGTTTCGCGAAGGCCGAGCAGTCCATACCGGTGTCCGGGTGCATGCCGCCCCACAGGTACGGGGTATTGAGGTAGGTCATGGTCTCCCGCACCACCGTGTCCCTCGCTGCTGCTATAGATTCCGCTTCCGCCCGGCCGCTCCAGAGAAAAGAGGCGGCCAGCAGCAAAAGGATAGAGAGATATTTCTTTGCCATTATTTTGTGTTCGTAGATTAGTTTAGTGTATTATATAACAAGGATAATGAAAAGATTTTTTTTAATTTTATTTTGCGCCATCTCCGGCTGCGCTTCCGCGCGCGCGGCCTCCCTGCCGGACCTTAAGAACCAAGCGGCCTGGGGCGGGAAAGAAAAACAGGAGTTTCTGGGCTACCTTAAGAACAGCCAGCCTACTCCTGCCGGCGGCCAGGTTAAATATGTGTCTCCCGAAAAAGGCGCTGACGTGCCGCATAAAGCGCGTTACGCCGCGCTCGCACTGGAGACCGACACCCTGATAATAGATACCGGCGGCGGCCGCAACAAGACCGAAACCACCACCCTGGGCCCTAAGCTCCTGGTGGGCGCCCACCTTTTCTCCTGGGTGCGCTATTACACCGGGCTTAAATACAACGGCCTGTGGGCCGATAAGCTTGACGGCACGCGCGCGCGCCTGTCCCACCTGGAAATTCCCCTCGGGGCGGAGCTCGCGCTGATCCCGCTGGGCACGCCGCATACCCGCTACGTGCTGCTGCGCGGCGGAGTTTCCGAACATTGTTTTTACGGCCCGGGGAAAAAATCGGATTTCAAAGCGCCGCTCCTGGGCTGGAGCCCCGCCTGGAACCTGGGCGTGGGTTACGAGTGGCAGTTTGATAACTCCAACTGGCGCTTCCATTCCCTCTTCGAGGGCTACCGGTCCTTTGCCGGGGGGGGGCGGACCCAGTTCTCCGGGGCCGGCCTTACCGCCGGATTTGTTTATACCTTTTAAAGGATAATTAAATGAAAAAGATCTTAACCGTGTTCTTGACGGCCGTGTTCGCGGCCGGCGCCGCTTTACAGCTGCGCGCCGCCGAGGTTGCCGGCGCCGCGCCGGCCTCTGTAAAAATAGGCCAGCCGGCCCCGCAGATAAAAGAGAAGATCCTGAAGGGCGGCCTGAAGGCCCTGGAAAACTGGGACGACCTTAAAGGCCGTGCCGTGGTACTGGAGTTCTGGGATATTGACTGCCCGCCGTGCGTGGGAAATATCCCTCACTTGAACGGCCTGGTGGAGAAGTTCAAGGACAGGCCGGTGGTCTTTATTTCTCTGTCGAAGAATTCAGAGGGGGAAATTCAGGAGTTTATCAAGACGCACGAGATGAAAGGCAATATCGCGGCGGAAGCGAGGGGGGCTTTTAAAAGTTTCAAGGTAAACAGCATCCCGCACACGGTGCTGATAGATACGGCAAGCGTCGTGCGGTCTTTTACCTACCCGTCCGAGGTGACGGATAAAACCATAGAAGACCTGCTGGCCGGCAGGGAGATCGCGGGGCTCGATTATTCTTCCGAAGAGAGCCCCGGAGTGGCGGCGGACGCGAAGTCGTATTTTTCAATAAGTCCCTCAAGCGGCGGGCTTTCCCTCTCTTACTCCGACAGTAAATACCGGGCCGACGGGATGACGCTGTCTTATGCCATAGAGGTGGCCATGCGCGGCGTGCACGGGGTGGACTACAAGGATGTCCCTGCCTCGCTGCTGGACGGGAAATACGATATTTCGGCCGGGGTAACGCTTACGTCCGGCGACGACAGCGCGCGGCTCAGGGCGCTTGTCATAGCCGGTTTGAACGGGGCTTTCCCGTTCCATATGGCGGAGGCGGGCAGGGTCCGTAAGGTCTACCTGCTTAAAAAAACCGGAGAGGCGCGCCCGGGGCTTGTTGCCGCTTCCGGCATGGGCGGGAGCAGGCAAGGCCGCCATAGCAAAGACAAGGCTACGCTGGCGGCTACCGGCATTAACATGAATGAGCTTTGCAGGGAGCTGGAGAACTGGCTGGCAACTCCCGTGCTGGACGAGACGGGGGCCGGGGACGCGCAGTATGACCTGGCGCTCCTTGCCGCGCCGGTAAATTACGGGACCGTGAACGCCGCTTTAAAGGAAAAGCTGGGCCTGGAACTGGCTGAAGCCAGCCGCGAGGTTGAAATAATAGAGGTAACCGGAATTAAGAGAACCGAAACCGGGAAATAGCGCGGTGTGTTCCGCCTGAAATAAAACATCCGGGTGAATTTACCCGGATGTTTTTTATTTTTTACGCCTTCAACTTTTCTTAACCTGAATCCTGCAGTTCAATATGGTTTTCGTTGATAAAATCAGGGAACAGAATTATGGTGCAGGATTCCCCGCACAGCGGGCCGAGGGCCCAGCGCTATGCGCGCCCGGCCCGAGGAGGTGTATTCCTCCCGGAGGGCGCCCGCTATGCGGGCGGAAAGTTGCAACTGCAACTTTCAGGTTAATGCACCCCGTGCATCCAGGTGCGCAGCTTCGGAGTTATCAGCAGCAGCAGCACCGCCGAGCCCAGGCCGGTGGCGGTGGGAACCATGTAGAAGTTCACGTGGTTGATGGTGTCGTAGTTGCCGGCGAAGAAACCGCCCACGAAGTTGGCCGCGAAAGAGGCCAGCAGCCACACGCCCATCAAGAGCGAGCCGAACTGCGCCGGCGCCAGTTTGGTTATCAGCGAAAGACCTACGGGGGAGAGGCACAGCTCGCCCAGGGTGTGGAAGAAGTAGGCGCCGAACAGCCACAGCATGCTTACCGGGCCGTGCTGCTGGAAGGCGGCGGCCGCGGCTATCATCACCACGAAGCCCAGGGCCAGCAGGCCCAGGCCTATCGCGAACTTCATCGGACTGGAAGGCTCCCGGTTCGTCTCGATCAGGTTTACCCACAGCTTGGAGAAGAAAGGCGCCAGCAGGATGATGAACAGCGGGTTGACGGACTGGAAGTAGCTGGCCGGCATTTCCCAGCGGTAGCCGAAGACGCTTATCCAGCGGTTGGTCTCGTTCTTGGCGAACAGCGTCAGCGAGCTCCCGGCCTGTTCGAAGGCGGAAAAGAAGAAGATGGCGAAGAACACCATAATAAAGATCACGGCCACGCGCTGCTTCTCCACCATGGTCAGGGTGGATTTGGGCGAGGAGGCGTAAGCGTAGGCCAGGCCTATCGACGCAAGCGTCCCCAGCGTGCCCCAGAACCAGTGGGGGATCCTGCCGAGGATGTCATAGCCGCTGAACTGGAAAGAGCTGGAGATAAGGAAGATCAGCAGCACTACTATCATGCCGGCGGGCACCCAGTAATTGGTGCTCGGCTGGGCCGGCTTCAGACCCTTGTCGCCGAGGATGGATTTCTCGCCCCACAGGTACATAGCCAGGCCCAGCACCATGCCCACGCCCGCCGCGCTGAAGCCGTAATGCCAGCCCACCTTCTCGCCCAGCGTGCCGCACACCAGGGGGGAGAACAGGGCGCCCAGGTTGATGCCCATGTAGAAGATCGTGAAACCGCTGTCCCGGCGCGGGTCGTTCTCCTCGTAAAGCTTGCCTACCACCGTGGAGATATTGGGCTTGAAAAAGCCGTTGCCGAGGATCAGCAATATCATCGCGCCGAAGAAGCAGGGCAGCGCCGGAAAGGCCATCAGGAAATGCCCCAGCGCCATCAGCACCCCGCCTATCACTATACAGGCGCGCTGGCCCAGGTAGCGGTCGGCTATGTAGCCGCCTATCAGCGGCGTCATGTACACCATGCCGGTGTACCAGCCGTACACCTGCCCGGACTTCTCGGTGGAGAAGGACAGGTAGCCCACCATGTAAAGCACCAGGAGCGCCCTCATGCCGTAATAAGAAAAGCGCTCCCACATTTCTACGAAGAATAAAAGAAAAAGGCCCTTGGGCTGGTTCTGGTGCAGGCTCATACAGGCTCCTTAATTAACAAAGATAAATAATCATACATAAATTATTCCCGTCCTTTACCCGGAAAGAGCACGCGCAAACCGTGGGCCGGTATTTCTACAGGAGCGTAGACTAGTTCCGGGCGTCCTATAGCTGAATCCACGTAAATGCCGGTAGGAAAGCCCGGGGCCTTTATGCTGGCGGGGGAATCGGATTTATTAAGGAAAACATAGGCCTTTTCCCTGTTATACTCCCGGACGAACACATATTGGTCTTTGGCGGAGAAAAGTTTTCTCTGGCTGCCTTTCTGCAGGGCAGGTGCGGAGCGGCGCAGGGCGTTGAGCCATTGAATTCTCTTGTATACTGGGCCGCCGCGGGCCTTCTTTATGCCTTCCGGACCCAGCATGCGCCGGTTGTCGGGGTCCTCCCCGCCTTTCATTTCGGCCTCGGTCCCGTAATAAACGCAGGGAATGCCGCGCGCAGTGAAGTAATAATCCAGCATGTCCAGATATTGTTCCGTAGTGGCCGGGGTGCCGGGGGGCGCGCCGTTGAAGCGGGGCTTGTCGTGGTTGTCCGGGAAGGTCACCAGCCAGGTGGCGTCGGCGTACTGCCCGTCGTGTTTCAGTACTTCGTCCACGCCGGCATAGTCCCCGCCCTTGAATACCTTTTCCAGCTTGCCCCAGCCGCCCATGGAGGAGCCGGGCATGTCCGCCAGGCTGAAGCCGGAGTTCATGGGCGCCCCCTTGCCCAGCTTGGTATAGGAGGCCATCCCCTTGTAATCGTAGTTGGTCCAGATCTCCCCGAAGATGAAGAAATCCCTCTTATGCTTATGGATCCCGTCCGTAAAGGCCTTCCAGAAACTCTTCGGCATCCAGGCCACGGTGTCCAGCCTGAAGGCGTCTACGCCCAGGTCCTGGTACCCCTCGTATATCCCCAGGTACCATTTTAAAACCTCAGGGTTTGAGTCATTAAGGTCCAGTAAATCCGCCAGCGCCGGGCCCGTGTGGTTGAACCAATGGTCCTTGTCGTTGTAGTAGTCAAAGGTGCGGCCGAGGCCGGAAAGCTGCCCGCGGCGGTCATGCCATTTTACGGAAGGGGCGGTGTCCCCGCCGTGGCCGTGGTTGGCCACAATGTCCTGTATGATCTTCAGGCCCCTGGCGTGGGCGGCTTTTATAAGGTCAGGATACGCCGCGCCGGGGGATTCCAGGTGCGGGTCGATTTTTGAAAAATCCCACGCCCAGTAGCCGTGGTAGCCCGCCGCGTCGTAGGTGCCGGCTGAATTAACGTAGCGGCCGGGCGGCTGCATAACCGGTGGGGTTATCCAGACGGCGGTAAAGCCCATATCTTTTATGTAGTCCAGGTTGTTTATAAGGCCGCGGAAATCCCCGCCCTGGTAATAGCGCAGGTTCCCAGGTTTGTACTCGTCGCCGTAAATGTTGTTGTTGGCCGGGTCTCCGTCCACGAACCTGTCTGTAATGACGAAATAAATGGTCTCTTCGCGGAAATCCGCGGCCCGGCTGCAGGCCGGCAGAAAAACAAACAAATACAAAAGTAAGAGCGGCGGTAGTTTTCCCATATAAAGGCTGCGGCAGTCCCCCGGGAGTTTTGAAGCGTCCCTGGTTTTGCGCAATTAACTATTATAATATTTTTTTCCGCATGGATATCGCAACTAAAAATCCGAATGGGAGCGCTGATTTAAAGAGATGACTGAATAATATAGATATCTTTATGTTATATATATTATTACCATAAGCAATACGACTAAACAGATAAATCGGTCTGCGGCTTGCCCCCCCAGGGGGGGGGGGGGGGGCTGGCGTAATATTTATAAAGCTCTCTGCGGCTTACTATATGCTTTTTATACTCCGCTGACTTTACTATACTGTACTTATTGGAAGGATGAGGCCCGGACCGGCGGGGAGACGCGTATTTTTTAAAGCAGGGCGAGGGCGGGCTTGCTCTCCACGAACAGGGAAAGACTAGGGGAGCCCCCCCCGGCTGTCCGCGCGGGGAGTGATAAAAAACTTTTCTCCGACGTGAAAATATTAGTTGACAAGATTTTTTTATATGTGCTATACTAATTCTGTTGTCGGAAACAAGCAGCGCCCGGAAGGGCCCCGAACCAGCAACCTTGAGATCTTTTAAAGTTAAAGCATCAGCGAAATAAAACCGGAAAAAATTGAAACGCTATGTTTCAAAAAACCGTTTTCTCCGACGAGAAAAATAATAGTTGACAAGGTTCGCGGTTTTGTGATAAGATTTATTCACGGTTGAGAACACAAGCCTCAACTGCGACAAATGACTCGTACCAGTGGAGTGGATTCCACGAAACTGGATAGAGTTTGCTCTCTAAAA
>JAVHRY010000044.1:0-3504 GCA_036171915.1 Elusimicrobiales bacterium
GCGGCATGCTTAAGATATTGCTTCTCGTCGCGGGTTTTGCCCTGGGGCCGGCGGTTTTTTGTTAAAATATGAATATCGGGGAGCTTGGTAGTTACCAGGCTGAGAGTTCCGGTGTTGCCGGAAGACCCTTAAAACTTGAACTGGGTAATACCAGCGGAGGGAAAATGAAAGGGTACTCACAGCTATTGCCGACTGCCTCCTCGCAGCCGGTTTTTTTTAAAGCCTCCGCGCTTAAGGCCGCATTTATCCGGCGCACGGTGAATTCAATACAATTAAGGCGGCGCCCGGCATGATCTCGGACGAAGACCGTGTCTTCAATTGGCGCGATCACGCCTCGCTTTGGTTCAGCCTGGGCGTGGGGCTGCTTGTTATACAAACCGGGGCCTGCCTTGTGCCCGCGGCCGGAGGCCGTGACGCGGCGCTGGCCATACTTATTGGTTCCCTGGCCGGCTCGGGCCTGCTGGCCTGGACGGCTAAACTCGGCTGCGACAGCGGCCTGACCAGCGCAGGGCTGATGCGCGCCACCTACGGTACCCTGTTCTCCCGGCTGCCCGTGCTTTTGAATATCGCACAACTGGCGGGCTGGACCGCATTTGAACTGGTTGTTATGCGCGACGGGACCGCGGCTATCGCCAGACGTTCTTTTGGATCGCCGCTTTACGGGCCGGCCGGCAGCGCAGCCGTAACCCTGTTATGGGGTTTTATTTTAGCGCTGCTCCTGGCCGGTTCCATGACCGGGCTGGTGCGCAGGATCATAAGCCGCTTCGGGCTGCCGCTGGTTATCCTCTCCCTAGTATGGCTGACCTGGCAGTTCGGCCGGAGATCGGGGGCGGGAAGCTTTTATGCGTTCTGGACGCGCCCGGGAGACGGCAGCATGGGCCTGCCGGCGGCCATGGACCTGGTGATAGCCATGCCCGTTTCCTGGCTGCCGCTGGTCGCGGACTATTCCCGCCACGGCAGGTCCGGCAGCGCGGCCCTGAGCGGAACCTGGCTGGGCTACGCGGCCGCCAATATCTGGTGCTACGCGCTGGGGATACTTATCGCCGGCGCGGCCGGCCCGGGCTCGGATATGGTCGGCGCTTTGCTGCTGGCTCAAGGCGGCCTGATAGCGCTGAGCTTAATTCTTGTCGACGAAATTGACAACGCATACGGAGACATTTACTCCGGCGCGGTGTCGGCGCACAGCCTAAAGCCCTCGGTCAGCATAAGGAAGTGGGGCCTGGGGCTGGCTGTTTTATGCACTATACTGGCACTGGCGCTGCCCATACGCAGCCTTGAGCCTTTCCTCATACTGCTTAGTTCCATCTTTGTTCCCCTTTACGGCGTTATTCTCGGCAGGCTGGGCTCGGCCGGGCGCAGTTTCGCCCAACCGCCGGAGAAAATAAACATCAAGACCGCGCTTCTCTGGCTGGGCGGCGTGGCTGCCTACCACGCCATCTCCAGGCTTGAACCCGGTTGGGGCGCGGCCCTCCCGACCTTAGCGCTCACCTTTGTCCTGGCCAGGCTGAGCGGCCCGGGACAGACATACGCCTGCCTCCGGGACCCGGGCGCGGCGATACGGGCGCGCCTGAAAGCCGGAACCAATTTATTTTATGGGAGGAAATATGACTAACCTTAACCCGTCCGGAATAAACCGTGTGCTGAGCATAGCTGGTTCCGACTCCGGCGGCGGAGCAGGCATACAGGCCGACCTTAAGACCTTCACCGCCTTCAAAGTGTTCGGCATGTCGGCCGTAACCGCGGTTACCTCGCAGAACACCCTGGGCGTGCGCGAAATAACGGCAATAGCGCCGCGGGCCGTGGCCAGCCAGATAGACGCCGTGCTTGAAGACATCGGGGCCGACTCGGTAAAGATAGGGATGCTCGGGGCCGGGCCGGTGATCAGGATAGTGGCGCAAAGGCTGAAGGCACATGGCTGTAAAAACATAGTACTTGACCCGGTAATGTACGCGAAGAGCGGCCAGGCGCTGCTGCCCCCGCAGGCCCGCGGCGCGCTAATAAAAGAGTTGCTGCCGATGGCGCTTATAGTAACGCCCAACGCCCCCGAAGCTCAAGCGCTTTCGGGCTTAAAGGTGATAGACGCGGCCGGGGCAAAAAGAGCCGCGCGGGCGATAAAAGCCCTGGGCCCGGCTTTTGTACTGGTAAAAGGCGGACACCTGGAAGGCGCTTTTTGCACGGACTTTCTTTTTGACGGCAGGGAGTTTACAGAATTCCGCTGCCGACGGATACGGACCCGGAACACGCACGGAACGGGCTGCACGCTATCGGCCGCGCTGGCGGCCTGCCTGGCGCTGGGGATGAACCCGCGCCAGGCCGCGCGCGCGGCAGTTATTTACCTGCACGGGGCCATAAAAAACTCGTTCAGCCTCGGTTCCGGCCACGGCCCGCTGAACCACTTCTGGAGGCTTACATGAAGAAGCTGCCCGGAGGTCTTTATGTAATTACCGACGAGAAACTACTCTCGCGGAAAGACTTCGTTAAAAAAGTGGCGGAGGCGGCGGCGGCCGGCGCCGGCATCATACAGCTGCGCGAAAAAGTCAGCCGCCTGCGCGACCGTCTTGAACTGGCCAGGGAGGTGCTCCGCGCCGCGCACGCGCACGGCGTTAAACTTCTTATTAACGACGACCCGCTGCTGGCCGCGGCCATCGGCGCCGACGGAGTGCACCTGGGCAGGGACGACGCCTCCGTGGAAGCCGCCCGGCAGCTGCTGGGAAGAAAGGCCATCATAGGCGTGTCCTGCTACGGCGACATAGAACAGGCCCTAAGGATGGAGAAAGCGGGCGCGGACTACGTCTCTTTCGGCGCCTGCTTCCGTTCGCCGACAAAGCCAAAAGAGGAAATCGTCCCGCTGTCGGTCTTCACCGAGGCCTCAAGGCTGATAAAGGTGCCGCTGGTGGCCATAGGCGGCATAACGGCGGAGAACGCCGGCGCGGTCTACGCCGCCGGCGCAGACCTGGTCTCCGTGGTCTCCTCGGTTTTCGCCGGCGGCAAAACCGGCCAGGCGGTAAAGAAATTCAAAAGGATGAAAAAATGACTACAACTGCTGAAATGCCCCTTGAGGGCAAGATAAATCCGGCTATCTTCGACGGGCTGATCTACCCGCGCCTGGGCGCGCCATCTAAGGACATCCTGGAAGGGCCCATGCACGGCGTGGACTGCGGCGTGGTGCGCGTGGCCCCGGGCCGCGTAATGGCCATGACGGCGGATCCGTTCTTTATAGTGCCAGACTATGGGTGGGAGCGGGCTGCCTGGTTCGCTTTCCACATCCTGGCCTCGGACATCACCACCACGGGCCTGAAACCTTCGCACCTGGCCGTGGACCTGAACCTCCCACTCTCGATAAAAAAAGAGGAACTGGAACTCCTGTGGGAGACCGTGCACCGAGAATGCTTGAAATACGGGGTAAGTATAATCACCGGGCACACCGCGCGCTACGCCGGCTGCAATTACCCCATGGTGGGCGGCGCGGTGATGACGGCCCTAGGCGACGAGGACAAGTACGTA
>JAVHRY010000045.1:0-2010 GCA_036171915.1 Elusimicrobiales bacterium
GGGAAAACGGCTCCTTATGGGGGAGCCTTTTTTTATTTTGTAGTATATACTGGATGAAAACGCGCCTGGACGTAGCCTGCGTGGAACGGGGTCTCTTCGAGAGCCGCGAACGGGCCCTGCGCGCCATCATGGCGGGACAGGTGACCGTTAACGCCAGGCCCGCCGACAAGGCCGGCCAGCAAGTGAAGGACGCCGACGTTATAGAACTGCTGGCGCCGGACTGCCCTTACGTTTCCCGCGGCGGCCTGAAGCTCAAAGGCGCCATCGACAACTTCAAAATTTCCGTTAAGGGCCTGACCTGCCTGGACGTGGGTGTGGCCACCGGCGGCTTTACCGACTGCTTCCTGCAGGAGGGGGCCAAACTGGTTTACGCCGTGGACGTGGGCGCGGGCCAGATCCACGAGAAGATAAAGGCGCACCCGCTGGTGGTCTTCATGCCGCAGACCAACGCCCGCTACCTGGAACCGAAAATGTTCCCGGGGGCGCCGGAACTGTGCGCCATAGACGTCTCCTTTATTTCTTTAAAACTTATCCTTGGGCCGGTCTTCAGCGTGATGGCCGGGGGCGGCGAAGTGATAGCGCTGGTGAAGCCGCAGTTCGAACTGGCGCCCGGCGACCTGATCCGCGGCATAGTTAAGACCGAAGCGCTGCGGCAGAAAGCCGTTGCGGACCTGCGCGGTTTTTTGAAAGCGGCCCTGCCCTGCGCGGAAGAAAAAAGTCTTATGGATTCACCAATAAAAGGCGCGAAAGGCAACCTTGAGTTCCTGTGGCTGCTGAAAAAAACATAAAGCTTCCGGCCGGAGACCCTCTTTTAAAACTGAATTATGTCCGCCTCCCCTTATAAACTTTCCTGTGCGGTGTGGGAACTGACGCTGTCCTGTAATTTAAAATGCCTGCACTGCGGCTCCACGGCCGGCGGCCGCAGGGCGCGGGAGCTGTCAACCGGGCAGGCGCTCAAACTCTGCGCGGATCTGAAAAAGACCGGCTGTCTGGGAGTGGCGCTGATGGGCGGCGAGCCGCTGCTGCGCGGGGATTTCTTCGAGATCGCCTCAAAGGTGAGAGAGCTCGGCATGGAACTGTCCGTTATTACCAACGGGACCATACACTCCGAAGAGATCTTCAGCCGGCTTAAGGAGCTAAAACCCCGCGCCGTAGCCGTCAGCCTTGACGCCGCGAACCCCGCCCTGCACGACCATATACGCGGAGCGAGCGGGGCTTTTGAGAAGTCAGGAGCTTTTATAGCGAGGTGCCTAAAAGAGGGCCTGCCGGCCAGCGTCATTACCACCGTGCATAAATTGAATATAAAGGAGCTGCCCGGGCTGCGGGACCTGATAAAAGGCCGCGGCATCGCCTGGCAGGTGCAGACCGCCGGCGGCGAGGGCGGGCGGTTTTCAAAAGAGTTCCTGCTGGACCGCGAGGAGTTCTACGCCGTCGGGCTTTTTGTGGAGTCCTGCCGCCGGGAGTTTACCCCGGAAGAGCTGCCGGTGATAGGCGCGCATGACCTGGGCTACAATTCAAGGCTTTTGCGGAACGTGTCCCTTTATGAAAAGTGGGAAGGCTGCCAGGCCGGAATATCGGTGGCGGGCATCCGCAGCGACGGCGGCGTGATGGGCTGTCTCGCCATCAACGACGCAGAATTCGTAGAGGGGAACGTGACCAATACCTCTTTCTGCGACATCTGGAACAGCCCGGAGGCTTTTCGCTACACGCGCGGCTTCAAAAAAGAGGCTGCCGGCCCTGAATGCTCGGCCTGCGCCCACGCCGAGACCTGCGGCGGCGGGTGCAACGAGATGTCCCTGATGAAGACGGGCGTGCTGCACAACGACCCCTACTGCTTTCTCCGCATAGAGGACGAGATCCTGCCCCGCTGCGGGGTGCAGCGTGAAGTTCACTTCAGTTCTTCGCGCAGCCGGGCCGTGAACGCGAGCCCCGCGACTTCGGCGGCCGTTCCGTCCGAGATGTCGGCATCGCGATCGGCAGCAACTGCATCCCAGGCGCGGTCGCGTTCGG
>JAVHRY010000045.1:2020-15233 GCA_036171915.1 Elusimicrobiales bacterium
GGGGGCGGCCCGCGGGGGGGGCTGACCGGCGCGGGAGTCTTCAGGCGGCTGGGCCGGATGTTCTCCGGGAAAAGGGGCGGCGGGGCATGAAATTAAACATCGGCTGCGGTTATAATTATCTGGATGGATACGTGAACCTGGATTCAAACGTGGAGTCCGCGGCCGACCGCCTGATGTCGGCACACAGATTGGCTTTTAAGGACGGTTCTGTTTCTGAAATAATAGCGCTGCAGCTGGTGGAACACCTCGGGTTTTTTAAGACGAAGTATTTCCTGTCGGAGTGCTGGCGCGTGCTGGCGCCGGGCGGCAAACTCAGGTTGGAGACTCCGCATATAGAAAAGACGCTTAAACTCTTTCTTGCCGGGGACTGTAAAGCCCGCGAGGCCGCCCTGGGCTGGATCTATGGTTCAGAAACCCCGGGGATGAACCATCTTTATTGTTTTCCTGAAGACCTGCTGGCGGAACTGCTGGAGGAAGCCGGTTTCTTTATACAGAAAAACGAAGATTTCGATTTTCAGCCGGGCCGGCCGGCTCTTCGCATGGAGGCGCTAAAGAAGGAAGGGGAAAGGCCCGCCTTTAACGCGGCGCTCAGACGGCGCCTGCTGGACAGGGGCCTGGCCGACTTCGGACCGGAGGAGGAAAGCGCCGGCCTTGAACTGGTAATAAGTCGGTTGTCAGAGGCGGCGGGTGACGCCGGGCGGGCGCTGGAACAGGCACTTTATAGCGCCCCTGCAGCGCTGGAATATTTCCTGCTTACGGAAGAGAATGAGGAACGCCCTTCCACCCAGGCCGCGGCCTGCGCGCGCCTGGCGGAGTGGCAAGTGCAGGGTAGGCTGGCCGCCGAGTTCGAAAGCGCGCATAAAAACGGGGAAACCGCCGCCTTTGAAAGCGCGCGTTCCTTGTGGGGTTCAATACTCTCTGCCGCCCTGTCGGCGGGCGCGCCGCCCCCCGGCTTGCCGCCGGTTCAGGGCGCTCCGAAGGTCTTTACACCCCTCTCGGCGCGGGCCTGGCTGGCCAAAAAGCGGGGACTGAATTTGCGCAGCGGCAGAGAAATATTATAGTCTTACACAAGGAATAGGCGGTTTTTAAATAGACCGAGTATTCCGGATTTGTAACTTTAGCGTCATACCCGACGGTCGCTTAAGCCCGGCGGGAATTTACAGGAGAACTAACAAATGAAAAAGACAGTACTGTTTGCATTGCCCCTAGTAGCGCTGATGCTCGCCGTTGCCTGCAAGAAGCAGGAAGCCGTACAGACCGAAGCCCCTGCCGCCACCGAGCAGGTTGCCGGCACCGCCACTGAGGCCGCCCCGGTTGCCGCCCCTGCCGCCGCCCCGGTCGCTGACCCGGCTGCCGCCCCGGTAAAGGCTGAGAAGCCCGCTGCGAAGAAAGGCAAATAAGCGCTTATCTTTAAGCAAAACCGCCGGCGCCTGTTTGGTTACAGGCGCCGGCTTTTTTAAAAAACCTGAATTACTTGGAATTAAGGCGTGTTGCTGTAGGTAAGGATACGGGGGTGCGATATGAAAAAATTATACGAACTTGGCGCCAAAACAGGCCTTACCTCGCGAGAGGTGAACAGGGTGGCGCGTTTCGGGGCGCTCGGACTGCTGGCTGTAGGGCTGGCCTCGCTGGCCGCCTGCTTCAGGGCCCAGAAGGCCCCCGCGGCGGCACAGGAGAGCAGGCCGCAGACGCTTCAGGACCTGGCGAATTCAGTGAACGGCAGCACCTCCGCGGCCAAGCCCCAGGACGCCGACAGCAATTGCGGCCCGTATCCCGGCTACCCCTGCGGTACAAGATACTTTACCGTAAGCCGAGCCGATTTCAGGCGTTCTGCCTGACAGCGCTTTAACAGTCTGCTGGAAAAGCCCTTTTCGGTTTCTTTCGGCCGCTTTTGCCGCGGATAAGCCGCATAGCGGCTTTCCGCGGCCCCGGCCCGGCGATTCAGCGTTGAATAAATCGCCTCAAAATATTACCGAGGGAGCTTTTTCAGCAGACTGTTAATAATTTGCGGGCGTTTTTCAGCGTCACTCCCGTTCGAAGACCAGCAGGGTTTCAGCGTGCGGGGTATTCGGGTAGAAATCAAAGCCGGCGGCGCGTATTATCTTGTATTTTTCCATAAAGAACGCGGCGTCCCTGCCCTGCGTAATGGGGTTGCAGGAAAGATAGATTATCCGCCTGGGCAGTATTTCCATTATCCGCTTTATTACTTTATTGTGCAGCCCGGCGCGCGGCGGGTCCAGCACCAGGATGTCGGTGCCTTTAAAAAGATCTTCGTCCGTTTTCTCGGACATGGAACAGACCATCTCAAAATTACCGGCCTTGTTGGCCTGGGCGTTGAGCGCGGCATACTTGGCCGAATTTGGCGAGGCCTCCACGGCCACTACCTTGGCGGCCAGGTCCCTGAGCGTCAGGCCTATTACGCCCACTCCGGAATACAGGTCCACCAGCTTTTCGCATTTGAAGGCGGCCGCGCGTATTTCCTTCAGCGCTTCGTTGTAAAGTTCCATGTTGTTCTGGAAGAAGCAGTCGAAGCCGTAAGAAAATTTGCTTCCCAGGATCTCTTCCGTCACAAAATCGTCGCCCCAAGCCTTCACTATCCCGTCAACCTGGCTGACCGAACTTAGGGGATTTG
Source organism: Elusimicrobiales bacterium (assembly GCA_036171915.1). Lineage (GTDB taxonomy): Bacteria > Elusimicrobiota > Elusimicrobia > Elusimicrobiales > UBA9959 > UBA9959. The sequence goes on from JAVHRY010000045.1 coordinate 4,653, forward strand.
AGTAGACGGCGAGGAAGCCGTTGAGGCCCTCCAGTTTCATTTCGGGCAGTTCAATGTCCTGCCTCTTCATATAAAGCGCGGCTACGCGGGAAGCCGGGTTCCTGGCTTCGCGCATTATCAGCGTCTTGAGGTCGGCGGTGGAAAGCCCGAGGGTGTTCAGCACGCTCAGTATTCTGAGGGCCGCGGCGTTGGCTTCCGGGTTTATAAGCGCGCAGCCTTCGCCGAGCACGTATTTCTCCCGGAAATTGCCGCGCTTGTGAAAAGCGAAAGACAGCGCGCCCGGCTCGCCGGTAAAGCTGTATTCTATCTTGGTGCGGTAGCCGAAGATCTCCTTCGCGCCGTAGAACTTGTCCAGGCGGATGGTCTCCTTGGTCGTCTGGTAAAGCAGGTCCTCGATCAGGCCCTTCTTGGTTTCGCACTGGAAGCCGTACTCCATTACCTGCCACGGTGAGCAGCTAAGGTAATGGCCCTCTTTAGGGGCGACGCGTTTAGGAGAAGGCGTTATTATCTCCAGCAGCTCGGCTTCCACGAAATTCTTCTTCTCAAAGGTCGTGCGGACGCGGGCGGTTTCGTCGGGCAGGACGCCGTAGCAGAAAACCACCTTGCCTTCGCTGCGGCCCAGCGCCTTGCCTTCGCCCACTATTTTCTTGAATTCAAGAGTTATTTCGCGCATGATGAAATTCACCTCAGCCTGCACCCCGTTTAATTTGATTCCGAAAACCGCGGCGGATTTCCAGGCGGGAGGCGCCCGAACGCGGTATTAGCTTGGCGGCCCATTGTTTTATATACTACTTTTAATTAGGGATTTTGACAATGCCGACCATTCTGGAAACTTTTCTAAAAATAGACATGCGCAAGGTTTTCCGGAACCTTACCTACGCTTTTGTCTTTGCGGCCCTTGCCATGAACATAGGCGCCTCTTGGGCGGCTTACCGGCACACGCCGCTGCGGGAGGCCGCTTCACGCTCCCTGATGGCCGCAAATTCCCGGTTTTTTTACGATTCGGGGCTTGTGGAGCCTGTGCCTGTTTTTATGCTTAAAATAGCCATGTCCCTGGGGGCCGACCCCGACGCCGCCGTGCGCGCGGAGGGGCTGGCCGCGTTCGCGCTTTCCGCGCTGCTCACCTTGTTCATACTGCGTAAGCGCTTCGGCGAACTCGCCGGGGGCATCGGGACGCTGGTCTTCGCCGCCAACCCCTATGCCGGTTATTACGCCGCGCTTGGCGGCTCCCACCTGTACGCGCTTTTATTCCTGCTGCTTTTCTGGTATTTTTTTGACGCCCCGGAGAAAACTTTCCGTGGCGCCGCGCTTGCCGGGGTCGCCGGGGGGCTTGCCTGCCTGTGCAGGCTGGACGCGTCCCTGGTACTTCTGGGCGCGGCGGTTTTTACTGCGGCGTACCGCGGGCGGGCTTTCAATTTAAAAGCCGCTGGGCTTGCCCTGGGACTTGCCGCGGTCCTGGTCCTGCCTTATCTGGCCTACCAGCGCGTCGTCTCCGGAAACATGTTTTACGCACAGGAGCTTAGCCTGCGTAGCTGGGCTAATCTGGACCAGTACGGCTATACATCCCGGGGCCCGCTTCCGGCGGGGCCTTTGAGCTTTGCGGGGTTCCTGTTGCGGGGCGGGGCCGCGGGGGCGTTCCAGTCCGCGACCAGCGGCCTGGGCCGGGCCCTCGCTTATGAAATTCCGCGTACGCTCTATTACAATATTTTCATGGTGCTGGTGTTTTTGGGCGCGTACTGGGCTTTCATGCGGAAGAAAGACCAGCTGCTGGTTTTTTTCTTTGCCTCGCTGGTGCCGGTGCTGCCTCTTGCTGCGGTAAAGCAGATCCCGTCAACTGGCGGGATAGAACTGCGCTATTACCTCTGTACTCTTTGGTCGCTTTGTGCCCTGGCGGGGCTTGGCTTCCAGGAAACTCTTTCGTGGGCTGAAACAAGGATAGTAGCCTGGTCCGCGCTTCAGGCCGGCGGCTTGGCGGGTAAAAAAAGCGGTAAATAGTGAGGATAGGTTTGAAATTATGAACTCTAAAAATAAATATAAATTCGTTACGGCGGTGGCCGCGCTTTTCCTGCTGCCTTTCCTGATCTTGAGCCGGCATTTTATCTACAGCGCGGACGAGCTGCAGCGCAATTCCACCCTGCGCTACCTTGAGCTGCGCACCATTACCGGCGCCGGCATAGTTTCGGACGTGCTTAATCTTAACTATAGCCTTTCAAGGCTGGCGGCGGGTAAATCTTCCGGGGGAAGCGCGGGGCTTAAAAGCGCGCTTGAAATGCGCGTTAAAGAGAACCCCTTTATTTATTCGGAACTTGTGCTGCTGGGCGCTTCCGGCTCGGAGCTGGCCAGATATTCGGCCGACAAGGGCCTAAAGCCGCGCATGGATTACGCGAAGAACCCGGTTTTTGCCGAGTCAAAGGCCGCCCTGGCTCCCGCGGGGGCGGTTGAATACGGGGACTATACGCCGCCCGCCCTGGTTATTTCAGAGCCTGTTTCAAAAGGGGGCGGTAAACCTGAATATTATCTGGCCGGCCGCCTGAGCCTGGCCTATCTCGGCGAGGTCGTGCGGCTGATGGGCAAGAATTCCTCCGGTAATTTCGGGCTTGTGGACGGGGGCGGGCAGATCATAGTCGATTCCATGAGCATGTCCATAATAAAGCCGGGGCTGAAAGCCCCACCCGAGGTTATAAAAATGCTTTCGGTCGCTGCCGGGCGCGAATCTTCCGATTTCTCAAGCGAAGTCCGTTTCCGCGGGCGCGTCTATCTGGCCTCGGTTTCCAACGTGGCCGGCTCAAGATGGTGGATCTACGAAATAATGGACGCCGCCGACATGCCGCTGCGCGCCTCCTCCTCCTGGGCTAAAAGGGTGGTGGTTTCAGGCGTGCTGCTTATACTCTTGTTTTCTTTCGTAGCCTGGAAGCTCGCCGATCATTGGCTTAAAGAGGAAAAATAGAAGAAGGCCGGGCCGTTCCCGGCGCGGCTCTTGTCAACTGCGGGCAGAGGCCTCGCGCCTCCGGCAGCCTGATTTTTGCTATAATAATCCGGGGATCACCAGATTTTTGGCTATAAAAAAGAGGAACCGTGTTGCGCTCGAACCCGCACTTGATAGAAATCAATACCCGGCTGTGGCTTAAACAGCTCAGGGTTAAGTATTCGCTGCCTGAAATGACCCTTTCCGCGGTTCCCGACGAGGAATGGCTGGAGCTGCGGCACCTCGGTTTTGACATAGTCTGGCTGGTGGGCGTCTGGGAGCCCAGCCCGGAGTCCGAACGCATAGCCCGCCAGGACAAGGCGCTGCTGGAAGAGGTTAAAAAACTCCCTCCCGGGTTCGGTCCCGGGGCTATAGGCCCTTCCCCTTATTCCATTTTCTGGTACCGCCTTAACCCGCAGCTGGGTTTTGAATGGGAACTGAAGGCGCTCAGGGAAAAACTTAATTCCATGGGGATGAAGCTCATGGTGGACTTGGTTTCCAACCATACCGCGAAGGACAACCCCGGCATAAAGGAATGCCCCGACTGTTTTATTAACGGTTCCGAAGAAGATTTTAAGGCCCACCCGGACTGGTTCTTTGAGGTTGCCGACGGGGAAAGAAAACGCTATATCGCCTATGGCCGCGACCCCAACTTCCCTGCCTGGACCGACAGCGCCCAGCTGAACTATTTTAACCAGGCCACGCGTGAGCGCATGCTGGCGGTAATAATGCGTATTGCCGAGATGGCCGACGGCGTGCGCTGCGACATGGTGATGCTTACGCTTAACGAAATACAAGAAACCACCTGGGGCTGGCTGTTTAGCCGCGGCGGCTATAAGCGGCCGGAGAGAGAGTTCTGGGAAGAAGCTATACGGGCCGTTAAGGAAAAACATCCGGAGTTCGTGTTCCTGGCCGAAGTTTACTGGGGGTTGGAGTGGCGCCTGCAGCAGCTGGGTTTTGACTATACATACGATAAGGGCACCTATGACCGGCTGCGTTTCCAGGGGCCGCAGGAAGTGCGCGGCCACCTGCGTGCGGAAAAACTTTACCAGAAGCGCTCGGCGCGGTTCATAGACAACCACGACGAGCAGCCCTCCCTGGTGGCTTTCGGCCGCCAGAAAGCCCTGGCCGCCGGGGTTATAATCTCCACCATAAAGGGCCTGCGGTTCTATAACGACAACCAGATGGACGGGGTAAAGGTGCGCCCGCCGCTGCAGCTGAAGGAACTCTACGAAAGGGTTACGGACCTGGAAATCAAGAAGTTCTACGCCAAGCTGCTTAAGATCACCGATCACCCGGCTTTCCACGGGGGGGAGTGGGCGCTGCTGGAAGTGAGGCCGTGCGACAAAGAGAACCGCTCCAACGCCAATATTCTGGCTTGGTCCTGGGCCCAGCGCCGCACGCTTAAAGTGGTGGTGGTGAACTACTCCGGGGATACTTCCTGCGGCGTGGTGAACGTGGCTATAAAGAGCGAGGGCGACGCCACCGCCATATTCGAGGAACTTTCCGACCGGTTCTTTTCTTTCAAGGCCGGGGAGCTTTCCGGAGGCCTGCGCCTGCAGGCTATGGCGCCTTATTCCTCTTACATTTTTGATGTGGAATTCTGATATCCTTTACGGTTCGCGCGCCAGCGTGTAGGCCGCAACCGCTTTTGCTCCCGCTTTTTTCAGTTCCGCCGCCAGCGCCTCCAGTGTAGCCAGGGTAGTCGCCACATCATCCACCAGCAGTATCTTCCTGCCCTTCACCAGCTCGGGCTTTTCAATACTGAACGCGCCTTCCATGTTGGCGCGCCTTTCGCCTTTTGACAGGGAGGTCTGGCTTGGAGTGTTCTTTACCCGCCTGACGGTTCCTTTAAGGAAAAAGAGGTTGCAGGCGCCGGCCAGTTTCTCCGCCAGCAGTTCGGCCTGGTTATAGCCCCGCTCCCTTAACTTGGCCGGGTGCAGCGGCACCGCCGCGCAAAATCTATAATCTGCCAGCTCCGGGAACCTGGCGGCTGCTGCGGCCATGGCAGCGGCGAGATACCCGGCCAGGTCCTCCCTGCCTTTATACTTGAACGCGTGGGTAAGAGAACGCAGCTGCGGGTTAAAGACAAAAGCCGAGCGGGCCAGCGCGAGAGAGCGCGGCGCCGCCTGCCCGCGGCAGTCGCGGCAGGAGCCGCCGCCGTCAACAAGCGGCAGGCCGCAGGTCGTGCAATGCAGTTCCGGCAGCGGTTCCAAGGCGGCGCGGCAGGCCGGGCATAAAGGGCTTTCTTCCAGGTAATGCAGGTCCAGCCCGCAATGCGCGCAGGCCTTTGGGAGCAGCACGTTAAGCAGCCACTTTCCGTTTTTTTTAATATTTATCCTCATTGCAATTCCGTGAATCGTAAACCGTGAATCGTGAGAGCGGCGCTTTTTCCCGGCTATTTACGGTTTCCAATTTGCGATTTACGCCCCCTGGAAGCCTGTCCGAAATAAGAGATTTCGCCTGCAATTGCCGCTTTTGTCCTGCGCCTTCGCGCCGCTCGACCTGGAACCTCCGTCGAGGTGGCTCGTTTCTCGTCGCTGCGGCTCGGCTCCGAAATCGTCGATTTCTTCATGAAAGCCTTATGGCGGACAGGCTCCTAGAACTGGAACGTCAGCGTGCTGCCGGCCTGGTAGGAAATATAGTCGTCTTGTTTTACGTACTTGTTCCACAGGCGCTGCAACCCCAGGTTAAAGGTCAGGCGCAGGTTCTTTGCCGCTTCGTAGTCGGCGCTGGAATTTGCGGAGAACAGGCGGTTGTTGTCCGCTATGGTAATGGGGGAAGATTTTATGGCGTAGCTCAGCGTCGTGGTCCAGACTATGCGGTTGGTGAAGATTATAATGTTTTTCATAAAGGGCAGCTTCAGGCCCTTGGGCAGCGTGAAATCCGATTTTATCAGCAGGCCGGGCGTTATGGTCTTTGTGTTCTGGGTAACGACGCCGAGCGCGCCGGCGGCCGTGTCCGAGGCGTAGTCGGCCTTGGGCGTGAATCTGAACTTGCGGTAATCAAAAGTCCCCTGCAGCGTGGCGTCGTCGTGGCGCGAGTTCTGCACGCGCTGGCCTACCCGCAAATCATCCTTGTTCGAGAGGCGCAGGTTGTAGCTGGCCGCGGTGTCCAGCAGGTTCAGCAGTTTAAAGCGCATGTCCGCCCCGTAAGTCTTGGATTCGTCCAGCGAGATATTCTGCGCCTCGTTGGTGTTCCTGGAGTATTTCAGGTTTATGGTGGCGCCCTGGGCCCAGCGGCTGGTGCGGGTGATGGTTTCCAGCTGCGACAGCGAGAATATCATATCGGGGAAGGTCCTGTTAACGCTCCTTGAAATGGTGCCGGTAACTTCCGAGCGCTGTATGGAGTTGGTGAAGTTGTTGGACAGCGACAGGGTGTTCAAGGCCGCGGCCGCCCCCTTGAAGCCGTAGCCCTCAAAAGGCTGCCAGCGCTGCGTGGAGTTGACGGTGTCCCGCAGGGTTAAGGAAGTGCGCTGCGCGAAAGGATTGGCGGGCTTAAGGGATTTCCTCAGCCAAAGCTCGGACCTGGTGTCGTATTCTTTTTCTATATTCTGCCACGCGTCGCCGTCCTGTATCTGGTAGTTGGAGGAAAGCACCATGGAGCGCAGCAGCCGGTTGGACGGCAGCAGGTCGTTGGCGCTGATGGTAAGACTGACGCCGCCCTGCGCCGTGCGGCTGACGCTTTTTATCTGGCCGGTAGTGAAGATCTGCGAGGTAGTGTTTACCGTTACGGTAGTGATGCTGAGGTTGTTGTTCTCTGTGGTGGTTACAGAGTAGTTAAGCGAGGGATTGAACCAGCGCGCCAGCAGGAAGTTGGAGTTAACATCAACCGCCTGCTGCATCCGCTTAGGGTACTTTTCAAGAGAGGCGGGGACAGCCGTGTCGGAGCGCTGCTCGCTTGCGGTCTGCAGGCTGTAGCCCGGGTTGAAAGAGGAGCCGTTCCACGGCACAAAAAATAGCTTCGCCCCGTAGATGTCGGTACGCTCGGTAGTGTTGAAGTAAAGCCCCGGGGTGCCGGCGAAGATCTCGGCGTCGTAATTAACCCGGCTCATGCCGAGCGAGTAGTTCAGGTTCAGCGAGCGCGGTACTACGGGGATGGTCCCCGGGATAGTGTAAGCCAGGTTGGCCGCGTAAAGATCCTTGTCGTCCTTGCGGCTTAGCCCGGTATAATCGGTTATGCCTTTAGTGTAGTTAAGCCCCAGCTTGGGCAGCGCGCCCAGGCCCAGCGTGCCGGAGGCGGAGCCGTCGAATTTTTTTACGCGGCCCTGCTGCAGGGAATTTACCAGGTTGTTTGAGCCGGTAACGTAGGCGTTGGGCGTGTCTGTTATCTGGTGCGCGGCCGTAACGCTTACAGGGAAGAAAGACAGGCGCGTGATGTTAAAATAGCCGGTCTGCTGCTCGTTGTCCTGGTTGGAAATGGCCGTTACCGGCGTCATGAAGTTCCGGTCCATAAATCTATCCTTGCCGCCGAAGTTAAGCCAGCCGGGGATTTCAAATGAGCCTTCCACCTTCCGCGCGTTGCCGTTACGCGTCAGCGGGTCCGACAAATGCAGTTCGTTAAAGTAGACCGTGCCGGACTTCTCCTCTCCGGGGGCGGCTTCAATGCCGACTATAAATTGCGGCACCTGCTGCAGGCTGAACGTGCCGCTGGAGGTAACCGTAACTCCGGGGGTCTCTGGTACCCAGACGTCCGGGATGCCGTCTTTGGTAAGGTCTTCCTGGCGTATGGTTATAAGGCGCCAGCCGGTGAAGTTAAGCGGGACAGAGGCCTTGAAGTAATTGTTCTCGTCTCCGGCTTTGATATAGAAACTTGCCCCGGATACCAGACCGTTTTGGCTGTTTAGCAGGAATTTAAGTTTGCCATGCTGGGAGATGTCTATAGGCCTGGTAAACTTGCGGTAGACATAAGCGGTGGAGGTAGAGGCAATAGCGGAATAGTCAATGGCCAGCGTCTGTTCAGTTAATGTTTTGGTGTTGTTCTGCTGTTTTTGCGCCGAGACCGAGCCGTAAAGGTCGTTAAATACCACCGTGGCGTCTCCGCCGGCGCTGTAGATGGGCGTATAGCCGGGGTTGTCCTGGTTGTTTACCGCTATGGCCTGCATGGAGCCCGATGTGGTGCTGGCCTTTACCGACCAGGTATTGCCCACCGCCGATAGGCGCGCGAACTTTATGGTGCCGGAGGTGGCTCCACCGGGCTTCTGGGCCAGGGAGATGCTCACCTGTTTTATGGCATTCCATTTATAAGTTTCGGTAGAGGCTATTGAGATAGGCTGGTAAAGCGTGTGCCAGCCATTGAAATCCACAAATTGTTTCTTTTTGCCTCCGTCGTTGTTGTCTATAAAATCGGAGTTGGTGATATAGCCGAAATCCCCGCCGGTAAAGTCCTGCGCGTCCAGGCGGCCGTTCTTGTTCAGGTCTTCAGAGTCCAGGCGGCCGTTGTCCGCGCCATAGCGTTTGGTGTGCGCGGAATTGGGCGGCGCGTACAGCCAGCCGATATCTTCGGAATTGGACACCTGGCTGTCGCAGTTCAGGTCTTCACTCTTGGGCGCGCCCCTGAGCACCAGCCCGGAGGAACAGTGGTCAAAGAGCTGCCCACCGGTATTATCGGTGTCTTCGTTGGTCTGGCCCAGGTGGATGTTAATCTGCGGCCCTTCGGTCCCCGCCGCAGTGCCGTTCTGGCCCCAGACCACCAGCTCCAGCACGTTCTTCTGCGAGAAGTCCAAGCCCGTAGGAGAGAGCGGGTAAACTATTGAGACTTCGGACGAGACGTTGAAGTCATAATTAATGCTCAGCACCTGCTGCGTTCCGTCCGAAGTCGAGTTCGGGTTTATTACCAGCGACTTAATGTTCTCGTTATACCAGTTCAGCGCCAGCGGGTCCGCCGGGACGCCAGTCTTGCCGCCCGGCGGGTTTGCCGCTATAAACCAGTAGTTCATATCCATGGACGGCGTATCTTCCTGTTTTACGCCTTCCATGTTGTCTATAAGCGCGTATTTGTTTAAGTTGGGGTTCATGCTCGAGCGCGCGGCTTCGGCGCCCAGCGTGGTTCTCAGGCCCAGCAGGTTCAGGCCTTTCAGCTGCGTGTCGCCTTCGTAAACAAGCATGCTGCTGGTCATGTCCGTTACGTTGGGCACGGAGTTGGCTTTTATGCCGCCCTGGTAAAGCAGCGTGGAGCCCAGGGAGAAGTGGCTGTTGAAGTCGTAGGAGATCCTGCCGCCTACCAGGGACTGGTTGCCCACCCCGCCGAAAGGCGAAACTTCATAGCTTATTTCAATCTTTGACTCCTGGCTTATGCGTTCAGGGTAGTAGAAGGTGATGAAGCCGGAATCGTAGTCTATGAAGTAATCGGCGTTGCGGCCCAGTTTCTTGCCGTCAACGGTAACGATCTCGGATTGAAGCACTATGGAGGGCTCCAGCAGGAAGGTCTTGAACCGGTACGAATATTCCACGCGGATGATGCGTTTTGAAGACGGGGCGGCGGAATACACAAGTTCGTCTAACGCGGTGCTGGTGGAGTCCGATAAGAAAGGGTTTATAAGGTGGATTATGCCCTGCTCAAAATCCACTTCCATGGTGTCGGGGTATTTTATGTACGGGTTCAGGTTCGCCGGGTCCGGGTTATACCCCCGCACCAGGACGGCGTTGCGGTTGAGATCCTGTACCTTGATAATAAAATTGCCCTGCCCGTTGTCGCGCACTATATTTGACTGCCCTATGGAGTAATAGGTTTTAAGCTCCTGCCGGTGCGAAGACTGCTTGTCGGCTAAGGCTGTTACCGAAGAGAGCGCTATGTCGTTTGCGGTCTTTATTATGGCCGGGACTGCCAGTGTCGCCGTAGGGTCCAGCCCGGAGAGCCCGGTGGAAGTTGAACTATTCTGCGATAAGTACGAGCCTCCGGCGTTCTGGTAATCTATTATTACCGTGTCCTGCGGGTTAAGATTCCTGCTGAAGGTCACGATACCTTTAGAATAGTCCATCACGTAGTCTATGCCGGGGCTCATCAGCTGGAAGCGCCCGGTGTAGGAGGAGGACTGCACCGCCATGTCCTTGCCGGTAAGGCCAAAGACCGTTACGCCGTCCACCTGCGCCTGGTTCTGCTGGTCAATGTATATACGCTCGGTGCCGGACTTGATTGGCAGACGATTAACGTTGCCGAAAGTCACGTCGTAATACTTGCGGCGCAAATAGTTGGTGTCCAGCAGGTCCGCGGACTGGAACTGCGTGTTGCCGGTAAACTGCCTGGTTTTGGTCAGGCCCTTGGTGCGCGAGCCCACGATGGTCATTTTCAGCTTGTTGGTCTTAATGTCGGCCCTTATGCCGAAAAGCTGTTTATTATAAGAGACGAACTCGGTGGCCGGCAGCGACAGGTCGATGTCGCCGAAGGCTACGTTCTGCACCACCTCGTTGGGGTCGCCCTGGTACACCACCGAAATATCCTGCTTGTCGGCCTTGGTGTCGTCGTAGTCGACATTGACGGCGATCTTCTGGCCCACCTTGCCCTGCATGCGCACCTGCATCTGCTGGGTTATCTCGAAAAGGCTCAGGGATTTGGCGCGGGTAACGGTAGTCTGGGGGTTTATAAATCTCTTGCCGGTGTAAGTGAGCGCGATGACC
>JAVHRY010000046.1:0-3371 GCA_036171915.1 Elusimicrobiales bacterium
AGCGGCAAGGTGAACCTGGCCGGCGAGGAGATCCAGGCCACGGTGCTGTTCTCGGACATCCGCGGCTTCACGCCGTTGAGCGAGAAGCTGCCGCCCGTGGAGCTGATCCGCTTCCTGAACGAATATTTCACCTATGTCACCAGGCCCATCACGGAGAACAAAGGCGTGATAAATAAATTCATGGGCGACGCGGTAATGGCCATCTTCTCGCCGGTGTTCGGCGTGGAGGACCACCAGGCCGCGGCGCTCAAAGCCGCGCTGGGCATGCGGGAAGCCCTTAGGGCCTTCAACGCGCAGGGCAAGTACCCGGAGGTTTTCTTCGGCGTGGGCGTGCACAGCGGCGGGCTGGTGGCGGGGAACGTGGGAACCGTGGAGCGGCTGGAGTACACCGTGCTGGGCGACACCGTCAATGTGGCCTCCCGCATAGAGAGCCAGACCAAGACGGCCGCCACGCAGGTACTGCTGAGCGAGGCCACCGTTAACGGCCTGGACAGGAACCATTTCCCCGGCGTGAACTTTACCGCGTGCCCGCCGGTGCTTATGAAGGGCAAATCCAAGCCGATGGTGCTTTACAAAGTGGATCCCGCCTGAAGCTGCAAAAACCGGGCTGGCCGGACTTAGGCCGGCAGACAGGAGCACGACAATGCCTGAACACACAACCACAGACAACACGCGCAAAACACATACTAAAACGGAGTAAAACCGCAGCTGCCGCGCGCCCCTGGGACCGCGGTTATATTAAAGCCCGCAGCGCATGGCCGCCGGAACCCCCGGCGGTTTTGTTTTTCTGCGCGGCGTGTTTGGTAGAATTGAGGTATGACTAAAGAAGCGTGCGGGGATTCCTGCTGCGGTAAGCCCCGGCCTGGCGGCGACCGGCCGGCCTGCCCTCTTTGCGGGAAGGAAGGAGAGATCGTGCGGGGGGAAACGGTGAGGAAACTGATAAAACCCGGTATTCCCGCACCGTTCGACAGATACTTGATATGCAGGACGCCGGATTGCGCGGCGGTGTATTTCCACCCGAAGGGCGGCCTGTTCAAACAAGATGACGTGGCGGTGCCTGTTTATTTCAAGACCGGGGCCGAACCTCTGTACGCCTGTTACTGCGCCGGGGTTACTAAAACCCAGGTGCTGGCCGCCGTCGAGAAGACCGGCGCCACGCGCTGGTCCGCTATAATCAAAGAGATCACCGGCGCGGTGCCGAAATGCCGCTGCGAAGAGAAAAACCCGCTGGGCAAGTGCTGCTCGGAGAACGCTTACGCCGCGGCCATAGCCGAATCTTCGGCCAAGCCCGTTCCCGTCAAGAAGTCCAAAGACCCGCTGCACGGCCTTACGCTTGAGGCCGTACTCACCTATATGCTTGAACTCCACGGCTGGGAAGGGCTGTGGAACCGCATCCCCATCCGCTGTTTCCAGTACGACCCCAGCATAAAGTCCAGCCTGGTCTTCCTGCGGAAAAACCTCTGGGCGCGCGAGAAACTCGAGAACTGGTACATCTGCGAGGTTCCCAAGGCAAAGAAACGTTAGGCCCCGGAGCGAAAACGTTTTTTAATATTTATTGCCGCGCGCGGCGCTGTTCGCCCCGGACCACGGCGCGCACCCCGACGTCGAAGGCAAAGGGGCCCACGGCGACGACAGCCCCTAAGACATGGACGTGGCGCATTACTGGGGCTTCCGGGAATAGGCCGCCTGGCTTGGTATAATATAGGGAGCGGAAAGCTTTTTAACCGCGCACACGCCTCTCCGATAACCGGACCAGGAACAACACAGCGATGAACGACAAAGAATTGAAACCGCCCGAACTTGCCGAAAGGGTGCAGGCCGCCGCCGAACTGCTGGAGACCATAGCCGCTAATCGCGGGCTGCTCTCCCATGTGTCGGAGGCGGAGCGCAACCGCCTGCTGTCGGCCGCGGGCCAGGTATCCCGGCCCGACGCCCCGGCGCGCCGGCGGCTGGTAAAGGCTTATGAAAGGCAGCGCAAGGCCGCCAGGACCGAGCGCGCCGAGAGCGCGCTGAACCGGACCGGCATACGCAGGCTGCGCCGGCAGACGGTATTTACCACGCCGAACGTGCACGTACCCCTAGGCTTCGAGCAGCGGGAGGTCAAAGACGACCCCGGGTTCCGCGAGCCGCACGAAGAGCAGAACTGCTATGTCTGCAAGAAGAATTATACGCAGCTGCACCATTTTTACGACCAGCTCTGCCCGCCCTGCGCCGAGATGAATTTTTACAAACGCACCGAAACGGCCGACCTGCGCGGGCGCGTGGCGCTGCTTACCGGCGGGCGCGTCAAGATAGGCTACCAGGCGGGCATCAAGCTGCTGCGCGCCGGGGCCCAGCTGATAGTGAGCACGCGCTTCCCGCGGGACTCGGCCGCGCGCTACGCCGCCGAACCGGATTTCAAGGACTGGGGCCACAGGCTGGAGATCTTCGGGCTGGACCTGCGCCACACGCCCAGCGTGGAGGCTTTCTGCCGGCACCTGCTGGCGACCCGCCAGCGGCTGGATTTCATAATCAATAACGCCTGCCAGACTGTGCGGCGGCCGCCGGATTTCTACGCCCACATGATGGAGCGGGAGCAGGGCCCGCTGCGCGATATACCCGAGGAGGCGCGCAAGCTGCTGGGCGCCTACGAAGGCCTGCGCGGCTATCATATCCTGCCCGAAGGCCCCGCGGCTAAAGATCTGGCGCTGCCCGGCGCGCTGCCCGGCGCGCTGCCCGGCGCGCTGCCGGGAATCTCGCAGGTGGCCGGGCTTACTCACGCTGCCGCTTTGTCCCAGGTGCCGCTGCTGCCGGAAGAGCTCTCGGCCCAGAAGGCCCTGTTCCCCGAAGGCAGGCTCGACCAGGACCTGCAGCAGGTGGACCTGCGCGAGCGCAATTCCTGGCGGCTGCTCATGGCCGAAGTGCCGGCCGTGGAGCTGCTGGAAGTGCAGCTGGTCAACGCCATCGCCCCGTTCATCCTGAACGCGCGCCTGAAACCCCTTATGCTCCGCACGCCGGAGCGCGACAAGCACATCGTGAACGTCTCGGCGGTGGAGGGCCAGTTCTACCGGAAGTTCAAAACCACGCGGCACCCGCACACCAACATGGCCAAGGCAGCGCTCAACATGATGACGCGCACTTCGGCCGCGGATTACGAGGCGGACGGCATCCACATGAACGCCGTGGACACGGGCTGGGTTACCGACGAGGATCCCGCGCATATCGCCGCGCGCAAGGTGGCCGAACACCGCTTTCACCCGCCGCTCGACATCGTGGACGGCGCGGCGCGCATAGTGGACCCCATCATCTCCGGCTTCAACACCGGCGTGCATATCTGGGGCAAGTTCCTGAAGGACTACCAGCCTACTGACTGGTAACCGGCCTTTATTCCG
>JAVHRY010000047.1:0-46655 GCA_036171915.1 Elusimicrobiales bacterium
AAAAAGACGCTGTTTCTTTGCAATTTAGCCGTTACTTTAATATAATTAACATATTATGCTACCTACATACAGACCAAATGTTCGCAAACGCAAGAAACACCTCGGCTTCCGCGCCAAGATGAAAACCGCGGGCGGCAGGGCAACCCTGTCCCGCAGGCGCGCCAAGGGCCGCTGGGAACTCATCCCCGACATTCCTTCTACTCCGAAGTAGGAAACCTGCCGGCACGAAGTGAAAGAGTTCGCCTTTCCAAGGGCTTCGCGCCTGCGCCTCAAAAAAGACTTTGAGGCTGTTTTCGCCGCGGGGAGGAAAACGGCCACCAGGGACCTGGTGGCCTGGGACTCCCCGGGCGCGGGCAAAGAAAAAAAGATAGGCCTCATGGTCTCAAAAAAGACCGGAAATGCCGTAAAGCGTAACAGGTTAAAAAGGCTTCTAAGGGAAGCATTCAGGCTGACTGGCAAAGAGTTAAAGGAAGGCACGCGCCTTATCATCTATCCGAAAGCGGGCTGCGCGGTGGGAAACCTCGCTCAGGCCCGGCAAGCGCTGGACACTCTCCGGCGCAGGGCGCGCCTAAACAATGACGGTAAATAAAACCGTTGGCAAAAATCTTAAATCACTGGCGCTGCTTACGCTGCGCTCGGCATACAGGACTTTCAGGCCGGCCCTAGGGCCCGGCACCTGCAGGTTTCAACCCTCCTGTTCCGAGTACGCGTTCACAGCGCTGGATAAACACGGGATTTTAAAAGGGAGCAGGCTGGCCGCAGGCCGCCTGGCCCGCTGTCGTCCTTTCTCTCCGGGCGGTTTCGACCCGGTGCCATAAGCCGTTCCCAGGAAGCCCTCCGTCAGTCGCGGGAGGCTAAATGCAGAAGAACCTTATACTCGCGGTAGTTCTATCCTCGCTGGTTTATATCGGCTGGTACTCCTATATGGAGAAAAGGCTGCCCAAGCAGCCGGCCCCCGCCGCCCAGGCCGCGGCGCAGAACGCCGCCCAGCCCGCCGCCCAGGGCGTTCAGGCCCCGGCGCAGGCGGCGCCCGCGGCGCTCCCCGCCGACTGGAAAAAGCAGGCCGTAAGCATAAAGGCCGGCAAGGCCGACTACACCTTCTTTCCCGGCGCGGCCTCGATCGCCAGCGCCGTTTACGAGGGCCCGGTGGCGCCCGTGGAACTGGTCCGGGACCCCGAAAGAGGCCTTTTCGCTTCGACCCTGCCGCTGCAGTTCAGGCTTAAGTCCAGGACCGCCGACTCCGTGGAATTCTCCGCGCAGATCCCCGGCGGGCCGCTGGTCACCAAGAAGTTCACCTTCTCCCCGGACAACGGGTTCAATACCCTCGAGATAACCGCCGTCAACAATTCCGGCCGGCCCCAGACCATAGCCCCCTGGGAGATCCGCGTAGGCCCGGGCCTCGGTACGGTCAAGAGCGAGGAGAAAGAGAACGAAAAGCTCTGCGTCGCGGATTACACCTTCACCGAAACCGGCCGCAAACATCCCACCCTTAAGGAACTTAAGGACGAGCCCGCCCAGCACGACTGGGTTTGGACCGGCCTGAATAACCGTTACTTCCTGGCGGCCCTCTCCGGAGGCAACTTCCAGAACACCCGGCCGCTCAAGCGCCTCGAAACGGTCGGAGAGAATAAAAAGACCCCGCTGCTCGTAGTGCCGATGCCGGCCTCGGAGCTCAAAGCCGGGGAAAAGCGCGTCTGGAGTTCGCAGTTCTATCTCGGCCCGAAGGACTACGACCACCTGAAAAAGCTGGGCATGGGCCTGGACCGCTCGGTGGACTTCGGCTTTTTCGCGCCGCTGGCCAAGCTGGCCAACTCTTCCCTGATCTACTTTTATAAATTGACAGGCAATTACGGCGTCGCCATCGTCATACTCAGCATTCTGATTCAGCTGATACTGACGCCTCTCAGTTTCAAAAGTTTCAAATCCATGGCGGTGATGAAGAAGCTGCAGCCCGAGATGAAATCCATACAGACGCGCTACAAAGACGACCCCAAGCGCATGAACCAGGAAGTAATGGATCTATACAAGCGCCATGGCACCAACCCGCTGGGCGGCTGCCTGCCGATGCTGCTGCAGATCCCCGTCTTCTTCGCGCTGTTCACGGCGCTCAGGAATTCCTGGAGCCTGCACGGCGCGCCTTTCGTGTTCTGGATAAAGGACCTGTCCGCCAAGGACCCGTTCTACGTGCTGCCCCTGGTAATGGGCGGCATTATGTTCCTGCAGCAGTACATGAACCCGCAGACTTCGGACCCCTCGCAGGCGGCCATGATGAAGTGGATGCCGGTCATCTTCACCTTCATGTTCCTCACCTTCCCTTCGGGCCTGGTGCTTTACTGGCTGATCAACAGCACGTGGGGCTTCGCCCAGAGCATGTACCTGCAGAAAACGATGGTTTAGATTTGGTTTAAACGGAGGACTAGGATAATATGAGAGAGACAAAAACAGAAGCTAAAACGATACAGGACGCCGTGGAAAAAGGCCTGACTGAAATGGGCATGCGGCGCGACCAGGTGGAAGTAGTGGTAGTCAGCGAAGGAACAAAAGGCTTCCTCGGCTTCGGCGCCAAGAAAGCCTGCGTTATTTTAAGGGAAAAACGCTGGACCGGCGGACGCGGAGGAAACGAGCCGCGCGATCAACGCCCCGGAGGACGCAGTTCCGGGCGGGGCCCCCGGCGCGACAGCAGGGGCCCGAGGCGCGACAGCCGTCCCGCCGCAGCCCCCAGGCGTCCCGGCCGCTACGGCTATGAAGACGCCAGGCTCCCGCCCCCGGAGGAGCAGCATGAGGAACGCCCGCAGCGCGACGAGCGCCCGCAGCGCGGGTCCCGCTCCAGGGTTGACCGCGTTTATAACGAGGAACCGCTCGGAGCGGATTACCTGGCTATACAGCCGGCCCAGGACCCGGTAGAACACGCAAAAGACGCCCTGCTTAAAATACTGACGCTGATGGGGCTGAAGGCCACCGTAACGGAGGCCAGCCTTGACCAGGCGGAAAAACTGCTGTTCCTTAAGTTCGAATGCGACGGTTCCGCCGCCTTCACCGGTGAAAACGGGCAGGGGCTGCAGGCTCTGCAGTTCATACTCAACTCCATAGTAAGCCGCAAGCGCGAGCCGCACCTGGCGCTGCGCCTTGATACGGGCGGCTACTGGGACAACAAGGAAAAAGAGATCGCCAGCCGCGTAGAAGCAGCGGTGAAAGAAGTAATCTCAAGAGGCCAGCCCTTCCACATGGACCCCATGCCGGCCTCCATACGCAAGATAGTGCACAACCTGGTAAAATCCAAGTACCCCGAGATGGAGACCATCTCCGAAGGCGAAAGCCGCTGGCGCAAGGTCGTAATACGTAAGATAGAGAAACAGGCCGCCGCGCAGCAGGCTATAGAACCCGCCGCCGCGCAGCAGGCTATAGAACCCGCCGCCGCGCAACAGGCTATAGAACCCGCCGCCGCGCAGCCTGAGCAGCAGCCGGCAGAGCAGACTACCGAGCAGAAGTAAAAACTGCCGTCCATCCCGGCGTGACGGCGCAAGAGCCGTCACGCCGTTTGTTTTATTCCTAATTCCGATTTTGCGGAATTACCAGAGAAGCGGGCGGAGGATTCAGCGCTGTGCGCGCCGAATACAGAGGGATGGCCGTCCGAAACGCAGAGCGCCTGTTACGGCACCTGCATAGTAATGTATACCGCGCGAGGCTCGCCCCACGCACTACGGGGGGGAAGTCCGTTCACGGAAGCCGGATATCGGGGAATACTCATGAAATTGCCTGACACAGGCGACACTATAGCCGCGCAATGTACGCCTTCCGGGAACGGCGCCCTGGCGGTCATACGCCTGTCCGGGCCGGCAGCCTTCCGCATATCTTCAGCCTTCTTGTCCCCCGCACCGGTGAAAACCGTCCACAGAGCGGCCAGCCTGTTGGCGATAAAGGATGGAACCTCCCTGGTAGACAGGGCCGTGGTAATTTTCTACCGCGCCCCGGGCAGCTATACGGGGGAAGACACCGTGGAAATTTCCTGTCACGGCTCTCCTTATATAATAAGGGTAATACTGAACCTGGCGGTACAAAACGGGGCAAGGATGGCAGAACCGGGGGAATTTACACTGAGAGCTTTTTTGAACGGTAAGCTGGACCTGGCGCAGGCCGAAGCCGTAGGGGCATTAATCGAAGCGGGCTCGGCCGGCGCCCACCGCGCCGCCATCGCGCAGGTGGAAGGCGGCATTTCCGCGCGGATACGCGCCATAAAAAGCGCCATAATAGATCTGCTTGCCGAGATAGAAGCCCGGCTGGACGACTCCTACGAGGAGATCCAGGAATTGGGAATAAAGGATTTTTCGGCGCGGGCAGCCGCCGCGCGCGGCCTGGCGCTCGCCCTTGCCGCCGGGTTCGAAGCCGGGCGCGGCATTAAAGAAGGGGTAAAGGTAGTAATAGCGGGGGCGCCCAATTCCGGAAAATCCTCACTGCTTAACGCCCTGCTGGGCTACGACCGCGCGATGGTGTCCCGGCAGGCCGGCACCACCCGCGACACCCTGGAAGAAAAGATAGAGCTGGACGGATTTTCGGTCATCTTCACGGACACCGCGGGTTTAAATTCAGCTGCTTCCTCGCGGCTCGAGCATGAAGGCATGCGGCGGGCCGCCAAAGCTATAGCCGGGGCCGACGCCATTATACTGGTAAAGGACGCGTCCATCGACGAGACCAGGAGCGACATCCGGGCGGAGAAAGAAACCGCGCGGCTGGCGGCCAAAGGTTCAAAAACAATACGGGTGCTGAACAAGGCGGACCTGCCGGAGAAGAAAAGCCGCCTGTCCGGGACTCCCTGCCTGCGCGTTTCGGCTAAAACCGGAGCGGGACTGGGGCGCCTAAGAGCGCTGCTGGTGGCGGAACAGAAAAAAGTCTTCCGGGACGGGGCGCAGGCCGTGGTAACCTCGGCGCGGCATTTTGCGGCCCTGACGTCCGCGGCGCGGGAACTTGCCGAGCTTTCAGCCGTAATACGCAAAAAACAGCCGCCGCTGGAAATTGCGGCGGAGCATTTGCGCGGCGCCCTGGACGCGCTTTCTTCCATCCTGGGCGAAACGACACCGGATGAGGTGCTGGGGAGCATCTTCGGCAATTTCTGCGTCGGGAAGTAAGGCTCGGAGCCCAGCCGCAAAAAGACGTA
This sequence comes from Elusimicrobiales bacterium, assembly GCA_036171915.1. Lineage (GTDB taxonomy): Bacteria > Elusimicrobiota > Elusimicrobia > Elusimicrobiales > UBA9959 > UBA9959. The sequence continues at coordinate 5,153 of JAVHRY010000047.1, forward strand.
AAAAGCGAACGCTATGGCGCCGGAGAAGGACCGCGGCGGCCTTGTAGGCAAAGCCCTGCGCCTGTTTAAGCCGACACTTGAATAATTATGCTTAAAGATTTTTTTCCTGTAAAACTTATATTAAGCCCGGCCGAGGTTTTTGCGGAGATAGCTGCCGGGAAAACGGGCTGGGGCTGGCCGCTGGCGCTGTACGCCGCCTCCATACTTTCTTCGGCGCTTCTCCTTAGCCTGGTGCCGGCCGCTTTCCTGGCCGCGGCCTCGCCGGACTTCCCGGCCGCGGCCGGGTTGACGTTCTGGGGGTACCTGGGCGCCGGGCTCCCCGGGGGGCTGGCCTTCGCTTTTTTCTTCTGCGCCCTGCTCCGCGCCTTCTCAGGCTGGCTTAAATCCGGGCGGCTGATGCTGCGGCTGCCGGTCCCTGCGGCGGGGGTTGCGGCATACGCGTTCTTCTTTATGCTTAAAATTCATGCCCGGGGAGGAGGCGCAGCCGGCTGGCTGGCTGCGGCGGCGGCGCTGGTTTTCGCGCTGCGCTCGGCGCGGCCCGGCCGCCGGGAATACCCGGCGCTGTTAAAAGCCTTCCTCGCGATTTCGCTTTTTACGCTGATTTCAAACCTGGCGGGGGGGGCGGCGGCGCTTTCGGGGAGCCCGCAGGTTTACAGGTGGTCGGAATATTTATTCGCCTTTCTCTCAATAACCTGGCTTACCAAAGCCGTTATGCCCATAACCGGGACTACGGCGGCCAGGGCTTTTACCGCGACGGTACCGGCGCTGCTGGGCGCGGCGGCTTTCTTTTTTTCGCTTTTCGCGCTGGGAGCGCTGAGCTCCGAAGTTTTACAGGTGCTGTTTTTGCTGTGATATGACAACTTTTAACTACCCTGAAGTTTTTGACGTGCTGGTGGTGGGCGCGGGCCACGCCGGCTGCGAGGCGGCTTTGGCGGCCGCGCGGCTCGGGGCCAGGACGCTTTTAATAACGCAGGACCTGGATACCACAGCCCAGATGTCCTGCAACCCGTCCATCGGAGGCGTCGGCAAGGGCCAGCTGGTGCGGGAGATAGACGCCCTAGGAGGGCAAATGGCCCGGGTAGCTGATTTTTCCATGCTAAGCTCACGGATGCTCAACACCTCAAAGGGCGCCGCGGTGCGCTCCCCCAGGGCGCAGTGCGACAAGAAAATGTACCAGTTCGCCATGAAACACGCGCTGGAACTGCAGCAGGGCCTTAGCCTGGTGCAGGACGAAGCCGCAGCGGTACTCACAAAATCCGGCAGGGTCTTCGGCATCGATACAGCGCGCCATACCAGGTACAAGGCGAAGACGGTCGTTATAACCGCCGGCACTTTTATGCGCGGCGTCATACACATAGGGCTGGACTCTTTTGCCGGCGGCCGGTACAACCACCCGCCCGCGGACGCCCTTTCAAAAAGCCTGGCCGCGCTGGGCTTCAAGCTGCGCCGTTTTAAAACCGGCACGCCCATGCGCCTCAACGCCCGCGGCATTGACTTTACGAAATGCGAGCGCCAGGCCCCGGACCGCCCGCCGGCGCCTTTCTCGCATTTTACGGGTAAGATAACCAACCCGCAACTGCCCTGCTGGATCACGCGCACCGGGGCGGACACCGCGGCCGTGATCAAAGCCGGCCTGCACAATTCCCCTCTCTATAACGGCAAGATAAAATCGACCGGCCCCCGCTACTGCCCCTCCATAGAGGACAAGGTAATGAAGTTTCCTCACCACGAGGCGCACCATCTTTTTTTGGAGCCGGAAGGCTTTAACACCGAGGAGTATTATGTCAACGGCCTTTCAACCAGCCTGCCGGAAGAAACCCAGATTAAAATAGTCCGCTCCGTGCCGGGGCTGGAAAATGCGGAGATAACGCGCGCCGGCTATGCCATAGAATACGATTACTCCGACCCCGACCAGCTAGATTATGCCCTGCAGACCCGCGTTCTCCCCGGCCTTTTTATGGCGGGCCAGGTTAACGGGACAACGGGCTACGAGGAAGCCGCAGGGCAGGGCCTGGTGGCCGGGATAAACGCGGCGCTTTTGACCAGGGGCGTTCCGCCGCTGGTGCTGCGCCGGGACGAAGCCTACTTGGGCGTGATGATCGACGACCTGGTGTCCAAGGGCGTGGACGAGCCCTACCGCATTTTCACCTCGCGCGCCGAATACCGGCTAATGCTCAGGGCGGATAACGCGGATCTGCGCCTGGCGCCCCGCGGCTTTGCCCTGGGCCTGCTCGACCGGGGGCGGGAAAAGAATTTCAACGCCTACCAGCAAGCCGTTGGCGACCTGCTCGCCGGGCGGAACCCCAAGCCCCTGCCGCGCGGCCCCTGGAAGCTGAAGGAAGCCCGCGCCACCGCGGCCATAGAAAAGACTTACGCCGTCTATATAGAGCGCAACAGGAAAGACGCGGAAAGAATGAAGAAGTTCGAGCACCTGCGCATCCCGGCCGGCTTCAACTACGCCGCCCTGGAAGCCCTGCCGAACGAAGCCCGCTGCAAGCTGGCAAAGAACAGGCCGCTTACGCTGGCCCAGGCCGGCAGGATACCCGGAATAACCCCGGCGGACGTACAGCTGCTGTGGGTGCTGCTGGAAAAGCGCGGGAGGGAAAAGCGAAATGAATGACGCCGTAAATAAAACCCTTGAAACCTGGGGACTGCGGCTTACGGAGGAAAGCCTGCGCAAGCTGGAGATATTCTCCGCCGCGCTTAAGGAAAAGAACTCCGTACAGAACCTTGTATCCGAAAAAGACATGCCGCAGATCTGGGAGCGGCATATCCTTGATTCGCTGGCGGCGGCCGCCCTGCTGCGCCGCAGGCTAGCGCCCGGCGCGCTTATAGCCGACGCCGGCTCGGGCGCGGGCTTCCCCGGCCTTGCGCTGGCGGCGGCGCTGGAGGAATTTAATTTTCAGCTGTTGGATTCGCGCGCCAGGCGCTGCGACTTTCTCGATTTTGCCGCCGCCGCCACGGGCTCGCTCAACGTCGCGGTCTTCAACCGGCGGGTAGGCGAGGGGGGGGCAGGAAGCGGGACCCGCTACGCGGCCGTGCTGGAGCGCGCTATGGGACACCTTGAAAACATACTGCCCCAATGCTTAAATATACTATCCGCGGGCGGGCTCTTCCTGGCCTGGCAGAGCGCGGCCCAGCTGGCCAGTCCCCGGCCGAAGGTAGAAGCCGCCCTGAAGCGCGCGGGGGGGGAACTGGCGGAAACTTTACCCTACAGGCTGCCGGGGGAAACAGAAGACCGGCATATACTTGTTTTTAAGAAGATCAAGCAGTGAGGGAGACCTATGCATATACTTAATTATTATTTCACGCCGTTTGCCGTAATCCTGATACTTTTCGCCATCTTTTTTTCCGAACCGGGGAGCAGCGTGACCTACGCCTCTTTCGCCATACTCGCCGCCGCCTTTATAGCTAACTATTGGCTGGGCTCCAACGTGTACCGCTTCATGCGCTGGAGCCGCCACATACGCACGCTTACGGTGGGGCTCAACCTGGCCGTCAGCGCGGCGCTGTTCTACCTGCTGGCCGCTTACTGGGCGCCCATGTGGCTGCTCTTTCTGGCAGCCCCCGCCGCCAGCGCCATGTTCATGAAAAAATGGCAGGTGCTGCTGACGGCGCTGACCGCGGCGGGCATAATGCTGGGCCTGTATTATTTGCGCAGCGTGGTTTACGGGATGGGCATGAACCCGCAGCTGTGGGGGATGGCTTCAACCCAGGCCGTATTTATAGTATTCTTCTCAATGTTCACCGCGGCCATGGCGGAGATGATTGTAAAGGTGAGAGATTCGAACCGGTAAAGCCGTAAGCCGGAAGAAGAGTTTTAAGGAATACCGCTCTCACTGTTCCCGGTTTACGCTTTCCGGTTTCTGTCTTCAAAATGGATATTCTTTCCAAACTGCGCGTACTGTTCTGGGGCCTCGTTATAGGGATCTGGGGCATTTTCATGTACCAGTATATGAACGAGGACCTGTCCGGGCTTAAGCAGTTCCGCCTGACCAACAACCCTTTTACCGGCAAACCTATCTACTCTAAGATCACAAAACGCGAAGACATTCCGTCCCGGTACAGGCCGCCGCAGCCGGTCCGGCAGCCCCTCCCCGCGCAGCCGGCGCCGGAACTCCCGCAAAGTTCTTTAAGCCTTGTAAGGCCGGGCGCAGACATAAAGGACATAGCTTCCCCGATGATGCCGGACCACTCGGCGGACGATAAGAACGCCGCCGCCGCGCAGCCGCCGCCCGAGGGGCAATACCCGCAGACGCCGGAGGGTTTTGCCCAGAAGGTTACGCCGCATTTCGTGGTCTATGAGGAGGGAACGGAGGTTGACTCCGGACTTGCGGAAACAGTTGAAGGCCTGCACGGCAACATAATGCTGGACTTGGTGGCTTTCTCCCCCTGGTCCCGCGAAAAAAAGGTGTTCATTTTCTTTTCCCACAGCCAGGCCACTTACCAGCGTATGACCGGACGTCCCTCCTGGTCGGGTGGCACGGCCTCCTTAAGCGAGCGGAAGATCTATCTTTATAAAAGCGATGAAGCGTTCGGCATACTGGCGCACGAGCTGACGCATATTTATTTTGACAGTTTTTTCACCGCCTCTAATCCCAGCCCGCTTTGGCTCAGCGAGGGCATAGCCACCTATATACAGTCGGAACGCGGCTTTTCAACCCCCAACTGGCTCTCCCAGAACCTTAAACGCCTGCAGAAAGGCAACGGCTTTAAGCTGGGGGACCTGGTGCGCATAGAAAGCCTGCAGGGCGCCGACGAAGACAACGTGCGCCTCTGGTACGCGCAGTCCTACAGCATCGTGCGCTTTCTTATGAAGCTTAAGGCCGGCGACGCTTTTTACGTTTTCTGCAAGAACCTGCGCGACGGGAAACCAGCGCCGCAGTCGCTGTACCAGGCTTATGGCATGCCGTATAATAAACTTTCGTCCCTTGAATACGCCTGGCGCTACGACCTGAAGACAGGGAAGCTCTCAGGCGTCAACAGGTAGACGATTCGCGTCATATATATTCCTGATATATACAGGGGTTGATTTATATCAACCCTTGTATCGCAGCCTTTCACTCCCCCCCTGCCGTTAAAAAACTCCGTTAGAATAAGCGCTTTTTACCCCGGGTATTGACAAGGGGGGGGGCATGCTGTATACTTCTATCTCAGTGGTGGAAAGTGGTGAATAATGTTTTTTTGTGGTTAATAATGTTGTAAACTGTACAAAGAACTAGCTTAACAATGAGCTCACTTTACGGCGAATATACCTACGTGATGGACGCGAAGAGCCGCGTTTTTATACCGGCGCGTTTCCGCGAGGAACTCCGCAAGGAAGACAAGAACTATTTAATGCTCAGCATCGGCCTGGACCGCTGCCTGTACATTTTCCTGCCGTCCAAGTGGGACGAGCTGATAACCAACAACATGGAGATCTTCAAGTCCGAGAACAAGCAAGAGGAGCGCGCTTTCAAGCGTTTCTTCTTCGGCAATGCCTCTGACGCGCAGTTAGACGAGCAGGGCAGGATCTTAGTCCCGCAAAATCAGAAAGTTTACGCTTCGCTGAAGAAGGATATTCTGATACGCGGCGTGGGCAACAAGGCGGAAATATGGGATGCAAAAGCCTGGTCAAAATACAAAAAAGACGTAATGGACCCCTCGCTGGAGAAGTTCGGCAAGCTCCTGGACCTATGAGCGAATTTAAACACGTGGCGGTGCTGGCCGACGAAGTAGTGAACCTGCTTATTACGGAGAAGAAAGGCACCTACGTGGACGCCACGCTCGGGATGGGCGGGCATACCGCGCGCCTCCTTAACGCCCTTCCTCCCGAGGCCGGCGTGCTCGGCATCGACTGGGACCCGGAGATGGCCGGCGTGGCTGCCAACAATCTGAAACCTTTCGGAGACAGGGTAAAAATCATTCAGGGCAATTTCGCCAACATCGACGAGATAACGGCGCGCGAAGGCGTCCGCTCGATTTCGGGGGCGCTTTTTGACCTTGGGATCTCCTCCCTGCACTTCGACAAGGCTTCCCGGGGCTTCAGCATAAAGAACGACGGGCCTCTGGACATGCGCATAAACCCGGACAACCCGCTTACCGCCTACACCATAATAAACCAGTGGCCCTACGAACAGATAGAACACCTTATCCGCGTCTGCGGCGAAAGGCACTCCGGGCGCATCACCCGCGCGGTGCTTGAAGCGCGCCGGGTAAAGCCAATCGGGACCACCGGGGACCTGAGCGCCCTTATTGAGCGCGTAGCTCCTGCCAGGGGGGAAAAGATCCACCCCGCCACCAAGACCTTCCTCGCCCTGCGGGTAGCCGTCAACTACGAATTCGACAACCTTACGCGCGGCATACAGAAAATAATGCCGCTGCTGAAACCCGGCGCGAGGCTAGCCATAATAACTTTTCATTCACTGGAAGACCGCATAGTAAAGGAGACCTTCCGCATAATGGCCAAGATGGGCGGCTGGGAACAGGTGACGCACAAGCCCGTAAAGCCCGCGGAAGAGGAAGTACTGGGCAACAAGAGAGCCCGCAGCGCGAAACTCAGAGTAATAGAAAAGCTGTAAAAGACAAGGAGGCGCTATGTATCCTGAAAATATCCTTAAGGTAGGCTCAAAGTTCAATAAGATACTCCATGGCCGGCCCGGCCGCAACAAGTTAAACGGGCTTAAGTCGGCTTCATCCCCGACTAAAATATTCTACTTGTGGGAGAAGCACGGCATCAAGAGGATAGAACTGTTCAGCATGGAATAAGTAAAATATATAAGGAAAGGTAAATTGTAATGCTTAAACGGACACGGAATATGAGGCTGGCGGCGATGGGCGGGATCTTCCTGCTGTTTTTCCTGTTTGCCCTGGAGAACGTGCAAGCGGTAAAGCTGGGCTACAACATTGAACGGCTCCGCCGGGAAATAACAGACCTCGAAAACGCCAACACCTACCTGAAAAAAGAATTACAGAGCTCCATGTCCCCGGAAAAACTCGAAGCCGAGGCGTCCAAGCTAGGCATGGTTTACCCTGAACCCGGAGCCGTAGTGGTACTGGACGTGACTCCGGCCGATAAGAACGCTGGCCGGGGCTGGCTCGCTAAACTCTTCAATATTAATAAGGCCTCCTGAAAAGCAGCCGCTCCGCCGGAGGAACCAATGGCGGAAAAGAACGACCTGAGATCCGTTTTAGAGAAAATCCCGGTTTACGGCGAAACCGGCTTTGCCGGCGTTGCGGCCGCCCATGACAGCAAAAACTTTAAAAACAAGAATCAACCTCTGCGCCTGGCTGGCCGGGCTTCCGGCTTTGCTGATTGGCGGCAGGCTTTTCTGGCTTCAGACGGTGCGCCACGAAAATTTGTCAAATACGGCTTCTAGGGAATTCGACCGCACCGTATCCGAAATGGGCCCGCGCGGCCGCATTTTTGACGCCGGCGGCGAGCTCCTGGCGGAATCCATAGTAACCTGGGACGCGGGCCTCTTCAAAAAAGACCTTGAAGACCCGGCCGCCGCCCTAGCACAGCTTTCCCGCGCGCTTTCATTACCGCCTTCCCTGCGCGAAAAATACCGGAGAGCAAAAAATTTCCTGCCATTAAAGAAAAACCTGGACCGCGCTTCCTGCGAAGCGGTTAAGGCGCTGAAACTCAAAGGGGTAACGCTGGAGCCGATACAGAACCGCTATTACCCTTCCGGGGACCTGGCCAGAAGCCTCATCGGCGTTACCAGCCAGACCCACGGCCTGACCGGGCTTGAACTGATCTACGACAAGGTCCTGAGCGGCCAGGTAAGCCGGCGGGAAGTTATCCGCGACGCCGGCGGGCACGTGATCTTTGTAAACAAGGAAAAAGAAGGGCGCCCCAGGGACCTGCGCCTGACGATAGATAAGAATATACAGTTTTTTGCCCAGGAAGCCATACAAAAAGCCACCGAAAAAAGCCGCGCGGACCTGGGCATGGCACTGGTGCAGGACCCGCAGAACGGCAGGATACTCGCTCTGGCCTCCTGGCCGGTAAAACTGGAGAAACTTGAGCCGGTAGAATGGGTCTATGAACCCGGGTCAACTTTCAAATCCATAACGCTTTCAGCCTCGCTGGAAAAGGGGATAGTCAGCGAGAAGGACACGTTCTTCTGCGAGAACGGCGCCTGGAAATTCAATAATAAAGTTACCATTCACGACCACGAAAGGGAGGGAACGCTAACCCTGTCCGGGGTTATTGAGCGCTCCTCCAATATAGGCGCGGCCAAGATAGGGATGAAGCTCGGCATAAACGATTATTATCTTTATGCCAAGGCGTTCGGCTTCGGCTCCAGGTCGGGGCTAGGGTTTGCCGGGGAATCGGCGGGGCTCCTGCGCCCTCTGGAGCGCTTTACTCCGATAGACCTGGCGGTAGGTTCTTACGGCCACGGGATAGGCGCAACGCCCCTGCAGGTGCTGAACGCCTATTCCGCCATAGCTAACGGCGGGCGCCTTTATGAGCCGCGACTGGTTGAAACTGTTACCGAGTTCGACGGCGGAGAAGTTTTCAGGAACGCGCCCGTGGTTATCCGCCGGGTCATCTCCGCGGGAACGGCGGAACGGGTAAAAGCCATACTCCGCAGCGTGGTGGAAAATGGCACCGGAAAACCCGCCGCTATTGCCGGCTACGCCATAGCGGGGAAAACCGGCACTTCGGAGAAAATAGACCCGCGCACGGGCAAATACCTGAGCGGCAAGAGCGTGGCCTCCTTCGCCGGTTTCTTCCCGGTGGCGGAGCCTAAATACACGATACTGGTGGTACTGGACAATCCGAAAGGCCTTACTTACGGCGGTGAAACCGCCGCCCCCGCTTTTCAGGAAATCGCTAAAAAGATCATTTCCCTCAAGGGCCTTAAACCCGACGCCGGCCTGACCCGCACGGAAAAGGACCAGGCTCCCGGTAAACCGGTTCCCGATTGACCGCCCTGCGCCGCGCTGTTAAAGCTCGGATAAATTTACTACTATAGCCTAAGGGCAATGCCGGCAAAGAGCCGGCCCGCCGCGCTTACCCCCGGAGGCTAAATGAGAATCTCTGCGCTCGTAGCTGTTTCACTGTTGATTCCGGCTCTTTGCGGGGCCGAAACCATCAAACTGCGCTCCGGCGCGGATATAGAGGGAAAGGTACTGTCCCTGGACGCCGGCAATGCCCATATCCCCGGCGGCAAAAGCGTGCCCCGCGGGCAAATTTCCGAAATACAGTTCAGCGCCGCCGCGGCGGCGGCGAAGCAGCCGCAAGCCCCGGCAGCCCCTTCCCCCGCGGACGTCCTCGCGGCCGGAGAAGCCTTCCGGCGCGCGGGAGAACTGGCCAGCAGATATCCGGGGGTTAACGGCCTGGTGCTCCTGGACTCCGGCGTCAACATCCTTAACCCTGACGGCACCGCCGTTTTCCGCAGCCACGAAGTCAGGCAGATACTTAAAGAATCACTGAAGCAGGCCTGGGGCCAGATAATAGCCTGCGCCGAAGAAGGCCGCGACCGCGTTAAAATAATCAAAGCCAGCGTTTATGAACCCGACGGGAGCGTCTACACGCTAGACCCCGCGCAGATAAAGACCTCGAAGCCGCAGTCCGAAGGCGGAGATTTCTTCGTGAGCGGCAGCGTCTGCACCCAGTATGTAATGCCCAACGTGCAGATAGGCTCAATCGTTGACTATGAAACCGAGACGGAAACCTATAACCCCTTCCGCAAGGATTTCTTTTTCCCGTCGTGGGGCTTCCAGGACAGCGAAGGCCCGGTGGCAAAATCCGAAATTTCGGTAACCGTACCCGAAAATACCGCTTTTTACTACTCGATCAAGAATTTCCCCGGCAGCGGAGAGGATAAACCTGCGGTTTCCACGGCAGGCGGGCAAAAAACATACGCCTGGAAGCTTGAAAATGTGCCCCCCATGGCGGCCGAACCGTCTATGCCGTCATACGAGGACGTGGCCCCTTATATGCGCGGCTCGATATTTAAGGAATGGGACCGGATCTTCGACTGGACCCTGGCCATGCACGAGGAGCGGACCAAGGCTTCCCCGGAACTTGTGAAATTCACCCTGGACCTTATCAAAGACAGCCGGACCGACGAAGAAAAAGCGGCTAAGATCTACCACTACGTGCAAAAAGAGATACGCTATATAGCCGTTAAAGTGGGGGTAGCTTCCGGCTGGGGGGGCTACGACGCTAACCTCACCTGGAAGCGCCGCTACGGCTGCTGTATAGACAAGGCCCTGCTGCTTACCACCATGCTTAAGGCGGCCGGCATACAGGCCTCGCCCATACTGCTTAATACCAACAACATGAACGAGATCGATTACAGCATCCCCCAGCTGGGTTTTGACCACGCCATAACGGTGGCCGAAATAGGCGGCAGGCACGTGTTCCTGGATTCCACCAACTTTGACTACCGCTACCCCGAGATCGCCAGCTTCGACTACGGGGTAAACGTCCTGAACATCTTCGCTAAAAAAATAGACTACATCCCCGTGCCGGAGCCTAAAGAGAACGGTAATTTTTACGACTTTGAGCTGCAGCTGTCCTCCACAGGAAGCGCGGTGATCTCGGAGAAAATGCATTACAGCGGCTCGCGCGAGGGCGCGCTGCGCGGCTACTACCGCTCCATAAAAAAAGAAGAGCAGAAACAGGCGTTCCAGGGGTTCGCGAAGGAAGTAGCCCCCGCGGCCCAGCTCAATTCCTACGAAGTGACCAACGCGGAAAATATAGACCAGCCTTTCGCGCTGGGCCTTACCTACTCCGTGCCCGACTACCCGCAGAGGGCCGGCGATATAATGATAGTCAAGCTGCCGGACTTTGAGATAGAGCCGTACCGGATAAGCGAGATTTCCCTTGAGAAGCGCCGCTACCCTATAGAATATGAAGCCTCACTGGGCCGGTATTACAGTTATAAAATCACCATCCCGGCTAACTTTGAGGTGGTCTCGCTGCCGGAAAAAATCAGCATCTCCAATAAGTACTCCTCGTTCTCCGCGGAGTGTTCCAGTTCCGGCCGGACCGCCATTACCTGTTCGGTCGCCTGGGAAAGGGGCGCGCGCATCATCCCTCCGCAGGATTATGCGCAGTATAAGGCCTTTATAGAAAAAGCCGCCAGCTACACCAAGAGCCAGGTTTTTCTGAAGGACCTCTCGGGCCGGGAGAGATAATATGAATAAACTTTCTTTTTGTTTTATCCTGGCGGTGGCGGCCTCGCCCGCGCGGGCGGACCTTCTTTACCTGAACAAAGGCGACGAGATAAACGGGGCGGTCACCTATATGGACGCCGGCGCCGTTAAGGTAACCACGGCGGGCCGGGAGCAGACCTTCGCCCGCGCGGACGTGATGAAGATCCAATTCATAAAGGACTACGACTCCGGCGCGGAGGCGCCGCTGAAGGATCCGGAAATAACGCGCCTGCTGGCCGCAATGCCCGCCGCTAAGGACTACCCGAATGACGGCTACCTTACCTGGCTTAACGACATAAGCATAGTTATAAACCCCGACAAGAGCTGGACGCTGGAAAAGCGCGGCATACGCGTAATCTTGCGTGAAAGGGGAAAAAGCCCGGCCGCCTACCTGTCCTACAACTTCCTGCCCGGCATGCAGAAGGCCGGCATCGATTACGCCTATTCGGTCACGGACGCCACGGTGAGCTATTTAAGCGACATCTCGGTTATGGACGGCTCCCCGTACATGAATTACCCGTCCTACGACAGGCTGAAACTGGTTAAATACGCTATCCCGAACGTCCAGACCGGGTCTTTGCTCGCCTATAAGTCGCATTTCTCCACCGTGTACGCCTCCACCTACCCCTTCTACGCCGACATCGCCTTCCGCTATTTTGAGCCCGTAAAGCTTGCCAGGCTTACGGTAACCGCTCCGGATTCGCTGCCGCTGTTGTATTCCGAGTTCAATATGCCGAAGGACGCGGTGTTTTCCAAGATCTCAAAAGACGGGACTTCCGTTTATTCCTGGGATCTCTCGGACCAGAATTCCTACCGGCAGGAAAACGACAGCCCGCCTTTTATGCGCTACTCGCCGCAGGTGATGTTGTCCCTGGCCGGTTCCTGGGAAGACCTGCGCTCGGAGCTGGCGCCGCAGCTGCGGGGGCGCCTTGTAATGACTCCCGCCATAAAAGCCAAAGCGGAGGAACTTACCAGCGGGAAGACATCGGCCCTTGAAAAAGCGGAGGCCCTGTACAACTGGACCGCCCGGGAGATAAAGTTCCAGCCGGTGGACCTCGACGACTACTCCTACCTGCCCAATCCCCCGGCCGAGACTCTCAGCCAAAAGGCAGGCAACGCGCTTGATAAGCCCTTCCTGCTTTACGCCCTGCTGGACGCTGCTGGCCTTAATCCCCAGTTCGCCTACGTCCGGAGCAAGTACGCCCTCTTTACCGACAGGCTGCCGAATATCCGCCAGTTCGACTACGCGGAATGCCTGGTGGAAGCCGGCGGTAAGACGCTGGCGCTGGCCCCGGTTGGCGACACGCGCCGCTATTTCGAGCTGCCGCCGCAGCTGCAGGGGGTAAAAGCTTTCAGGGTTTTGGGGGGCGGCATACCGATCTTTGAGAATCCCGACCACTCGGCCGACCAGGAGGCGGACAGCGCCTCCGCGCATTACACGCTCGACAAGGACGGCAATCTTTCCGGGACCTCGGAGAGCCGCATGACCGGCGGCTACCAGGCCCAGATGCGCGCCTACAAAAATTACAAAAAAGAGGATCTGGACCGGGACATGGAGCAGTACGCGCATTCCATACACCCGTCGGCAAGGCTTAAAAGCTATAAGCTGGAGAACTTGAACGACCTTTCAAAGGACCTGGATTTCAGCATTTCGATAGACGCGGCCGGCTACGCGATGAAAGCCGGCAGGTATATGATCTTTAAAGTGCCGGGGCTTGAGTATTCGGCGGCGGACGCGGCGCAGACCGAAAGGGAGTTGCCCATGTTCTGGTATTCCCGCTCGCGCACGTCGCGCAGCCTCAGCATAAAACTCCCGGAGGGCTACCGCCTTTACCACGCGCCTAAGGATCTTGACATTAACCTGGCCGGGCAGAGCTGCAAGGCGGGATTTAAGGCCTCCTCCGGGCTCCTTACTTTCACTTCGGACCTGAAGATGGAGAACACCTGGGTGGCCCCGGCGGACTACGGGCAGTACAAGGCCTTCAAGGTCGCGCTGGCCGAGTTTTCCGAAAACTGGATAGTGCTGGAAAAGAAATAAAATCCCGTGAAGAGGGCGGGGCGTCGGCCGCCCCACCCTCTTTATTTATCCCGTATGCGCAGGTACTCGGACAGGCCATAAATTTTCTATCATTTAGCTATGAAGCTTTCACTGGTACTTGAAAAATCCGGGTTGGCGCCCTGCGGCCCGGAGCCCGACATAGCCTCGATAACCAACGACTCCCGCCAGGTTTTGCCCGGCGCGCTTTTCTTCGCCATGCAGGGCGCAAAAACCAGCGGGGATAATTTTGTGCGCCAGGCGCTGGAAAAAGGCGCGGCCGCCGTGATCTCGGAGACTGAAGTTCCCGCGGGCCTGCGCGCGGCTTACCCGGCAAGCGCCTGCCTTAAAACCGCCGCGCTCCCAGCGGTACTTTCAAAGGCCGCGGCCAACTTTTACGGGCACCCCTCGGAAAAACTCAGGGTTTTCGGCCTAACCGGAACCAAGGGCAAAACCACCACGGCTTACCTGCTTGAGAGAATCCTGTTGAAAAGCGGGGCGCGCCCCGGCGTTATCGGCACCATAAATTGCCGCATTGACGGCAGCGTAATAGCCCCGGCCGCCAACACCACGCCTTTCGCCCACACCCTGCAGGCCCTGCTGGCGCGGATGGCGGAGGCGGACGCCTTAGCCGCCATCCTGGAAGTTTCCTCCCACGCCCTGGCGCTGGGCCGCGTCGAGGACGTTGATTTTGACATAGCGGTATTTACCAATCTCCAGAGCGACCACCTGGATTTCCACAAGGACAGGGAAAGTTATTTCAAGGCTAAAGCGCGGCTTTTTGAGCTGCTTGAGCGCTCGCCGAAAACGAACAAGTGCGCCGTTATAAACTCCGACGACGAGCGCGCGCCGGAACTGCTTAAAAGCCTTAAAGGCGCGCGCGCCCTTACCTTCGCGCTGGACAAGCCGGCTGATTTCAGGGCAGTGGATATTGAGATCCTGGAAGGGATGACGCGCTTCAGCCTTAAGACGGGAGAGGAAAATATCCCCGTAAGGCTGCGCCTGCTGGGCCGCCACAACGTTTACAACGCGCTGGCGGCCATCGCCTCCGCCGCGGCCGGCGGGCTTTCCGCCAGGGATGCCGTTGAGGGCGTGGAGGCGCTTGCCAATGTGCCGGGCCGGCTTGAACGCGTGGACTGCGGCCAGGACTTCACGGTTTTTGTGGACTACGCCCACACCAGCGCGGCGCTGGAAAACGTGCTCTCAAGCCTTAAGCTGCTGCCGCATGGCCGGCTGATCACCGTTTTCGGCTGCGGCGGGGACAGGGACCGGACAAAGCGGGCGCCCATGGGCAAGGCAAGCTGCGGCTTAAGCGACTTCACTATTATTACCAGCGACAATCCCCGCAGCGAAGATCCGGCGCGCATCTTCTCCGATATAGAAGAGGGCCTGGCCGGGAAATTCTTGAACTACGAACTTATCCCCGACCGCAAGGCCGCCATAACAAAAGCTGTCGCCCAGGCACGGAAAGGCGACATAATACTGATAGCCGGCAAGGGCCATGAAACCTACCAGATACTGAAGGATGAGACCATACCTTTCAGCGACGTGGAAACCGCTGCGGCAGCGATCCGGAGCAGGAACCGGGAGGACTAAAGGGATGGACCTTAAAATAGACCTTGCAAAGCTCGCTCAGGCCGTTAACGGGAAAATACTGAAGGGCAACCCGCGCTCCCCGCTGAATTCTTTCGCTACCGACACCCGCAAGATCAAAGCGGGGGATTTTTTCTGGGCTTTGAAAGGCGCCTCTTACGACGCCCACGCTTTCCTGGCGCAGACCCTGCCCTGCGCAAGCGGCTGGCTGGCGCGCGAAGATGCCATAGCCGCCCTTAAAGATCTCCCGGCGCGGGTAGTGCTGGTAAAAGACACGCTGAAAGCGCTGCAGGACCTGGCCGCCTGGCACCGCGGGCGCTTTAAAATACCGCTTACCGCCATTACCGGCTCCAACGGAAAGAGCACCACCAAGGAAATGCTCAGAAGTATTTTTTCCGGGCAGGGAGCAACCTGCTCCAACTCCGGCAACTTAAACAACCAGTTCGGCCTGCCGCTGTCGCTGCTGGAACTTTCGCCCGAGCACGAATTCGGGGTTTTTGAACTGGGCGCTTCGCGCCGGGGGGATATAAAGGAAATAGGAGCGGTGGCCCGTCCCACGTGCGGCATCATCACTAATATCGGCCCGTCTCATTTGCAGTATTTCGGCGATATGGAAGCTATTTTCGAGACCAAGACGGAAATCGCGGATTGCCTGGCTCCCGGCGGGGTATTGGTCTACAACTACGACGACAAGTATCTTTCGCGCCTGAACGGCAGGGATTTTCCCAAGCTTACTTTCGGCAGGGACCCAGGGGCTGACCTGCGCATACTTGAAGGGGCGAAGTTCCGCATAGAATACGACGGCGGGATACTGGAAGCGGCCCTTCCCTACACGGCGGGGCACAACTACTACAACGCGGCGGCGGCGGCGGGCGCGGCTATAGCGGCCGGGCTGAATTCCGGGGCTATCAGCCGGGGGCTGGAGCACTATACGCCGCCCCCCATGCGCCTGCAGGAGCTGCGTGTACGGGGCGCGCTTGTGATACTGGACGCCTACAACGCCAACCCGCAGTCCATGGCCTCGGCTTTAAAAGAGATGTTGGGCAGGCAGAAACCGCTTTACCTTATGTTGGGCGATATGAAGGAGCTGGGCACGTTCTCGGCGCATTACCACACCGACCTGGGCGCGGCCCTGGCCCACATGGGCGCCGAGAAGATCTTTCTGGCCGGCCCGGAGATGCAGGCCGCCGCCGACGCCTACCTGCGGGCCGGGGGGAAACGCCTCTCCTACGCTGAGGACGCCGCGGCCTGGCTGCCCCAGGCGCGCGAGCTGATCTCCGCCGGTAAAGGCTCTTTTTTAATAAAGGCCTCCCGCTCCATGAAATTTGAAAAGATAATAGAAGGGTTATAAAGGCGCTACAGGGGGACTAGGCTGCCCCAAAAGTAATAAAATAGATAGGACAGGGTCAAGACGCGGACAATTTTTCGGCCAAAGGAAGCGATGCTCTACTACGCGCACTATTTAAAGGATTTCTTCAGCCCGCTCAACGTCCTGCAATACATCACCTTCCGCGCCGGCGGAGCCGTAGTGACCTCCTTCCTGCTCAGCCTGGCTATAGGCCCCTGGCTTATAGCTAAACTGCGCTCCTACAAGATCGGCCAGGTGCAGCGCACCGACGGACCGAAAACCCACCTGGCCAAGCAGGGCACCACTACCATGGGCGGCCTGCTGATATTCCTGACGCTGGTGGTAACTACCGTCCTGTGGGCCCGCATGGACAACCGCTTCATACTGCTGCTGCTGTTTACCACCGTGGTACTCGCTTTCGCCGGATGGATGGACGATTATACCAAGCTGGTAAAGAAAAACCCTAAAGGCGCGTCTTCGGCCTTTAAGTTCTCGCTGCAAATGTTCACGGCTGTGGTGGTGGTAGGCTACCTGGCCGCCAACCCGTCCAACCCCCAGTTCGCCAGTATTATTTCCATTCCTTATACGAAGGAGCTGTACCTGAACCTGGGCTTTCTCTACGCAGCCCTGGCCATGCTGGTAATTATCGGTTCCTCTAATGCAGTAAATCTTACGGACGGCCTGGACGGCCTGGCCGCGGGCTGCATTGTTATAACCGCGCTTACTTTTGCCATACTGGCCTACTCCGCGGGAAACGTGAAAGTGGCCTCCTACCTGAAAATAATATACGTGGAAGGGGCGGGAGAAATGGCGGTGTTCCTGGCGGCTATGATAGGTTCCTGCCTTGGTTTTTTATGGTACAACTCTTACCCGGCCGAGGTTTTTATGGGCGACACCAGCTCTCTTTTCCTGGGCGGCGCCATAGGCACGGCGGCCATAGCCACCAAGCAGGAACTGCTGCTGCCTGTTGCGGGCGGGATCTTCCTGGTTGAAACGCTTTCAGTAATACTCCAGATGGCCTCCTTCAAACTGCGCGGAAAAAAACGCCTTTTCCTGATGGCGCCGATACACCACCACTTTGAGCTGAAGGGAATAGCCGAATCGAAAGTTACTATCCGGTTCTGGATAGTGGGGATAATGCTGGCGCTGCTGGCGCTGGCCTCGCTGAAAATACGTTAAGACATGTTCATACCTGAAGACTTTAAAGATAAAAAAGCGCTGGTAATAGGCGCCGGCAAGTCCGGTATCGCCTGCGCCAACCTGCTGGCGGCCAGGGGCTTCTCGGTACTGCTGACCGAGCAGAAGAAGGCTTGCCAAGTTAAAGAGAGGCTTAAAACTCTTTCCCGCCTGGTCAAGACGGAAACCGGCGGGCACAGCAAGGCGGTTTTCGCCTGCGGCTTCGCGGTAAAGAGCCCGGGCCTGCCGCAAACCAGCCCGCTGATAAAAGCCCTTATAAAGAACAAGATCCCGGTTTTCAGCGAGATAGAAACCGCCCTGGCCTTCTCCGCCGGGACCCTTTTGGCGGTAACCGGCACGAACGGCAAGACCACCACCACTATACTGCTCGGGGAGCTGCTGGGGGAAGCCCTGCGCCGCCGCCGCTTACGCGCGCTGGTGTGCGGCAACGTGGGCGTACCGGCGGCCGAAGTAGCGGATAAGGCCCGCCCCGGCGACGCCGTGATCATGGAAGTTTCCAGCTACCAGCTGGAGGACAGCGCCTGGTTAAAGCCCGCCGCCGCCTGCGTGCTCAATATTACCCCCGACCACCTGGACCACCACGGGGGGATGGCCGCTTACATTAAAGCCAAAGCCAAAATTTTCAAATTCCAGGACAAGGACGACAGCTGCGTCTTCAACTACGAGGACGCCGCCTGCCGCCGCCTGGCGAAAAGCTGCCTGGCGAAAACGCTTTTCTTTTCTTCCTCGCGCCGCGGGGGGGAACTTTCGGCCTGGGGCATCGGCGGGGATCTGGCTTTCAGGCGCGGCGGCAAAACCTTCCTGGTAAGGCCGCCGGCGCTGCCGGGCGCCCACAACCTTGAAAACGCCATGTGCGCCGGGCTTATGGCCCTGGCCGCCGGCGCCGCGCCCGCTGACCTTAAAAAAGTTTTCGCCTCTTTCAAAGGAGTAGAGCACCGTATCGAGCCGGCGGGCGCTGTGCGCGGCATCAGCTTTATAAACGATTCAAAAGGCACCAACGTGGATTCCACGGTGGTGGCGCTTAAAGCGCTGGGCCTTAAAAAAAACATCTGGCTTATACTGGGCGGCCTCGGCAAGGGCAACCCCTACGCCCCGCTCCTGCCCCTTATCCGCAAAAGCGTCAGGGGCGTCCTTACCATAGGCGCCGACGCCCCAAAAATTGAGAACGAGCTGGCCGGCAGCTGCCCCATAATAACCTCGCTCACTATGCAAACCGCCTGCCGCACCATACTGAAGCTGGGAACCCCCGGCGATATCGCCCTTTTCTCCCCGGCCTGCGCGTCGTTTGACCAGTTCAAGGACTTCGAGGACCGCGGCCGCAAATTCAAAGCCTTCGTAAAAAAACTTAAATGATCATGGCCGCCCGTTCCAGGGCCTCTTTTTAATATGGATTTCGCCTCCAAACGACAAAAACCGCTGTATAACGTGATAACCAACCACAGCCTGAAATACATCGATTACCCGTTTTTTTTCATAGTCTTCTTCCTTCTCCTGCTGGGGCTGGTGGCTTTATTCTCAGCCAGCGCCTTATACGCCGAGAACAAGGGGCTTGGTTCCCTTTTTTACGCCAGGAAGCAGGCTTTTTATATTTTGACCGGGTTCGGTCTTATGGCTTTAACCGCCAGGCTTGACCTGGAAAAATTGCGGGGCTACATCAAGCCGCTGTTCATAGCGGCCGTGGCGCTGCTGGCCGTCACCCTGCTTATGCCCCCGGTGGCGCATGTGCGCCGCTGGATACCGCTTGGGCCCATGAAACTGCAGATGAGCGAATTCGCCAAGCCGATACTCATACTTTACCTTGCTGATTTCTTTGACCGGAACGTCAGCCATGTAAGGGAAAACTGGCGCCTCCTCCTTAAGCCGCTTGGCGCCGCGCTTATAATGCTGGCGCTGATAGCCGCCGAGCCGGATTTTGGCACGCCCTTCCTGCTTTTCGTAATAACCCTTATTATTTTTTTTGCCGGCGGGATTAAGCTTCGCTTTGTGCTGGCCCCGCTGGCCGCCGCCGTGCCGGTAATAATAGAAGAACTGTTGCGCAAGCCGTACAGGATCGCCCGCATCAAGAATTTTCTCTCCCCGTGGCAGGACTCCTCGGGCACCGGCTACCAGCTGGTGCAGTCGCTGCTCGCAGTGGGCTCGGGCGGCTGGTTCGGCAAAGGGCTGGGGGCTTCCAAACTTAAATTAATGTACCTGCCCGAACCGCATACGGACTTCATCTTCCCGGTCGTTGCGGAAGAAATGGGACTGGTAGGCGGGCTGCTGATAACCGGCCTTTTCCTCGCCCTGCTGATAAAAGGCGCCCGCATAGCCCGCAACGCCCCGAGCCTTTATACCTCCCTGGCGGCCTTCGGGCTTACCCTTGTAATTTCTCTGCAGGCTTTTTTCAACCTCTCCATGGCCATCGGCCTTATTCCCACAAAAGGGATCCCGCTGCCGTTCTTCTCCTACGGCGGCTCGTCCATACTTTCCTCAATGATAATGACGGGGATCATACTCAACATCTCGGCGCACAGGAGTGGTCAGAAATGGCAGTAAAAAAAAGGGCCGTTATAGCTTCGGGCGGCACCGGGGGGCATTTTTACCCCGGCTTCGCCCTGGCGGTAGAATTGCGCCGGCGCGGCTGGCAGACGCTTTTTTTGGTAAAGAAAGAAGATATCGCCCGCCCGGCGCTGGAAGAGGCGGGGTTCCCTTACGAAGAGCTGGATATGGCGGCGCTGCCGCGCAGCCTAAACCCGCTCGCCCAAGCGGCCTTCGCGCTGAAACTGCTGGGCTCGCTGCTGCTGGCGCGCCGCATCATGGCCGACTTCCGGCCGGACGCCGTAATAGGCACCGGCAGCTATGTGGCTTTCCCGGCGGCGCTCGCCGCGCGCCTGGCGGGAATACCGGTCTATATACACGAATCAAACGCCAAGTTCGGCCTTGGCAACCGCCTGGCCGGGGTTTTTTGCCGCCAGGCCGCGCTGGGCCTGCCGGTTGCGGACAACCCTTTCGCCGCGAAGTCGCGACTGCTAGGCACCCCCATACGGGAGGCCTTCTCCTCCCTGCCGCTCAAGGGAACGGCGCGCGCCGCCCTGGGGCTCGAGCCCGGTAAATTTACGGTGCTGGTCTTCGGAGGGAGCCAGGGCGCCCGCAGGCTCAACTCGGCTTTCATAAACGCCCTCAAGTTCCTGAAGGGCGACTTGCAGTCCATACACTTAACTGGCCGGAAGAATTTCGACACGGTAAAAGCGGAGTATGCGCGCGCCGGCCTTGAGGACCTGCCCGGGGTGAAGCTCTTTGATTATACCGAAGACATGTCCTTTTTATATGCCGCCGCCGATCTGGTAATAGCCCGCTCGGGCGCCAGCACCGTGGCGGAACTGGCGCAGCTTGGCAAAGCCGCCATACTTATACCGCTTCCTTCCTCGGCGGCCGGGCACCAGGAGGCTAACGCGCTGGCGCTGTCCGGGGCGGGAGCCGCCATTTGTCTAAAGGAATCAGAGGACTTTGACGCCGGGCTGGAAGCCGCGCTGCGCGCTTTCATGGACGCGCCGGACCAGGCCGGGGCCTTATCAGCTAATTTTAAAAAGGCCGGCATTCCCCCGGGGCTCAAGGCCGCTGCGGCTTTTGCGGACCTGATAGAGGGGAGGGAAGGCTGAGCATCATTATTAAGGAAACAATAAAATGGAAATTGAAAAAGGCGCTAAGTGGGTTAAATTCGACCTGATGGAAAAGTTCATGCGGGACGTGTTCAAGGGCATAGGCGTACCCGCGGCCGACGCCGCGGTCTGCGCGGACGTGCTGATCACCGCCGACAAGCTGGGCATAGATTCCCACGGGGTATCGCGCCTTAAGCCTATCTATTACGACCGTATAAAGCAGGGCATACAGCTGCCGAAGACAAAGTTCGAAATAGTAAAAGAGACCCCCACCACCGCCACCATAGACGGGCACAACGGCATGGGCCACGTCATAGCCACGAAGGCGATGGAGCTCGCCATAAAGAAGGCGAAGAAATTCGGCCTGGGCATGACGGCGGTGCGCAATTCTACCCATTACGGAATAGCTGGCTACCACACGCTGCTGGCCGCCAGGGCCGGCATGATCGGCATCACCGGCACCAACGCCCGCCCGTCGGTGGCGCCCACCTTCGGCGTGGAGAACATGATGGGCACCAACCCCCTCACCTTCGCGATCCCGACCGACGAGAAGTTCCCGTTCCTGCTGGACTGCGCCACGCCCATCACGCAGCGCGGCAAGATAGAGGTGTACGCCAAGCTCGGCAAGAAGATGCCCAAAGGCTGGGTGATAGACGAGAGGGGCAATTCCAAGACAGACTCAAGGGCCGTGCTCAAGGACCTGGTGGCGGGCACCGCCGCCCTGGTGCCGCTGGGCGGCATCGGAGAAGAATTGGCCGGCTACAAGGGCTACGGCTACTGCACCGTGGTGGAGATTCTCTCCGCCGCGCTGCAGCGGGGCGCCTACATGAAGATGCTGCTGGGCGTGGACAAGAACGGGAAAAAGATACCGTACCCGCTCGGGCATTTCTTCCTGGCCATAAATATCGGGGCCTTCACCCCGCTGAAGTCCTTTAAGAAGATCTCCGGCAACATCCTGCGCGAGCTGCGCGCTTCGAAGAAGATGCCGGGCGCCAAGCGCATCTACACCGCCGGCGAGAAAGAGCACCTCACCTGGCTGTACCGCAAGAACAAAGGCGTGCCCGTCAACAAGGAGACCCAGCGCGAAATTATGGCCATGCGCGAAGAGCTCGGCCTGAAGCGGTACAAGTTTAATTTTTAAAAAATGCGCAGCGTACCAGGGGCATAGTGTCCGCCGATATTTTTGGGAGGAGCCATGTTTGACGAAGATGCCAAATCCAAATCCGCCTTATACGCGGCCATTTTGCTTACTGCCCTGGGCTACACCGGCAGGTATTTCAGTATAGAGCCGATACATAACCAGTTTTTTATTTTTGCGGTCTGGGCTTTTATTCTTTTCATAGACAACATCTCCTACCGGTTAAAGGGAACCTCACTTCTTATCTCCCGCACGGACGAGTTCTGCATCCTCGCTTTCTGGTCGCTGATCATAAGCGCAGTTTTTGAGATCATAAATCTGCGCCTTGGCGCCTGGTACTACACAAACCAGCCCTCGGACCTGTCAACCCGCTGGGGCAGCTGGTGCCTGCAGTGGTCGGCCTTGCTGCCCTGCTTTTTTATCAGCGAGGAAGCCCTGAGCGCTTTGGGCCTCTTCAGGGGCATCAAGGCAAAACCGCTGCCCGTGACAGCCTCCCTTGTAAAGTTTTTGTACGCCGCCGGGGGGGGCATGCTGCTGCTGGCCATGGCCGCGCCCCTGCTGTTCGGGCCGCTTGTCTGGCCCGCTTTTTTATTTCTCGCCGAACCCGTTAATTACCGCTTTGGCCTGCAGTCGCTTTTACGGGAACTGGAAGGCGGACTGCCGGGGAAAACCCTGCGCCTGGCTGCATCCGGGGTTAGCTGCGGCTTGCTTTGGGCGCTCTGGAACAGCGGCGCGGGGGCTAAATGGGGCTACTATACCCAGTATAAGGCGGAGGAGATCATTGTACTGCCCCTGCCGGCTTACCTGGCCTTCTCCGTTGCAGCCCTTACAATGTATTCACTTTACAACTTGGCCTCTTTACTGCGCGCCGGGAGAACCTGGGAGGAAAGATCCTGGACAATACCGGGCAGGCAGCCCGGGCTTATACCGCAGGGCCTTGCAGTTTTGCTGGCCTGCTTTACCTTGTATGCAGCCCTCCGCCTTGTAGACGCTCACAGCGTGAAAATGTATTTAGGCTGGTTATAATACCCGAAGGGCCCAGGTACGCCTGGGCCTCCCGGCCCTAAAAAAACAGGCCCCTTAGTTATTGACAATTGTCAACCGTTCCTGTATAACATAGCGGAAGTCAACGCTACAGTACCGGAGGACTTATGAAGAGCCTGGTTAAAACAACAGTGATCGCAGCGGCAGCGCTGGTAATACTGCCCGGTCTCTCATCCGCCGGGTACAAGAGCATATACGGCGATGATAACCGCTTGGACTACTTTGCCGCTTCCGGGGGCATGCAGACCCTTTCCGATTCCGTGGTTTCCTTTTGGGAGGCCTCCTCCATAGAAGCCCTTAACCCCGGCGGAGTAAAACTGAAGACCGTCAACTTCGGCGACCGCATGAAACTGTGCCCCGCTGAAAAGTTCCGCGAGCAGCCCATAGGGGCTTTCTGCTCAGGTTCCCTGGTGGGCCCCGACCTGGTAATGACCGCCGGCCACTGCGTCACTACCGAGGAAGAGTGCAAAAACACCAAGCTGGTTTTTGGCTATGCCATAAAAACTGAAGGCGCAGCCGCGGTAACGGCCATGCCTTCAAGCGAAGTTTACACCTGCTCTAAAATAGTAACGCGCTTCCTGGGCGGTGAGCCCGGCTCGGTAAATCCCGCCGGACAGACCCTGGGCCCGGACTATGCGCTGATACAGCTTGACCGCAAGGTTACAGGCCACAAGCCCCTGGCTATAAACAGGGGAACCGCCCTTAAAGCCGGAGACGCTGTTTTCGTAATAGGCCACCCCGTAGGGCTGCCCCTGAAAATAGCGGACGGCGCCCGGGTGCGCGACTTTTCAAAAACGGGGTATTTCACCGCCGATCTGGACACCTTCGGCGGCAACTCCGGTTCGCCGGTTTTTAACGCGCGTACTAATTTAATAGAAGGGATCCTGGTGCGCGGCGACACGGACTTCGTCAAAAGTCCGGCCGGCTGCACCACCATGGCCACCTACTCCCAGACCGGCGGCCGCGGCGAGGACGTTACCAAAGTATCCTCGCTCGCCTCCTTCATTCCCTCCGCCGCTTCCAAGGAAGCTGATGCGGAGGCGGCCGGTGAAGCTAAAGTTATAGGCGTGGATTCAAGCGAGATTCCGCAGGTGCAGGCGCCGGCAAAAGAGCTCAGCTTTGACTAGGCGCTGAAAAAATTGGGCTAAGATAACGGGCCCGGGGAGAAATCCCCGGGCCCGGCTATTTTGGGATAAACGCGTCCCCGGAAGATTGAACCGGTGGGGGGATATTTTCTAGGATTGATATATAGCAGTCTGCTGAAAAAGCCCTTTTCGGTTTCTTTTGGCCGCTTTCGGCCTGCGGCTTCGTTGCTCGTCGCTTACAGGCCCTACGGGCCTGCCCGCTTCTCGCGCCTTGCCTCGGCTCGAAATCGCCGCAAAACATTACCGAGGGGTCTTTTTCAGCAGACTGATAGGTAAAACTCACCGGGAGATCACATGAACGCCCTGCCGCTGCTTATAATAGCCCTGCTGGTTTACACCCTTGCCTACCGCTACTACGCCGGTTTCATAATAGCCAAAATACTGGTTTTCGACCGGGACCGGCCCACACCCGCCTACACTAAGGAAAACGGCTACGACTATAAGCCCACCAACAAATGGGTGCTGTTCGGCCACCACTTCGCCGCCATAGCCGGGGCCGGGCCGCTGGTAGGCCCGGTGCTGGCCGCCCAGTTCGGCTACATGCCGGGCTTCCTGTGGATACTTATAGGCAGCGTGCTCGCCGGCGGCGTGCACGACATGGTGATACTTTTCGCCTCGGTGCGCCACGACGGTCTGTCGCTGACCGAAATAGCCAAAAAAGAAATAGGCCCCGTCACCGGCGGGGCCACCGGCACGGCGGTGCTGTTCATAATAATAACCGCCCTGGCGGGCCTCAGCATGGTGGTGGTGAACGCGCTGGCCGAAAGTTCCTGGGGCACTTTTTCCATAGCCATGACTATCCCTATAGCCGTTTTCGTCGGGCTTTACATGAACAAGCTGCGCCCGGGCAAGATCACCGAAGCCTCCATTATAGGCGTAACGCTGGTAGCGGGCTGCATAATTCTGGGCGAGCCGCTCTCCCGCGGCCCGTGGGCGCACTGGTTCCTGTTCTCAAAAACCAGTCTGTCTATCATACTCGCCGTCTACGGCATGCTGGCCTCCATCCTGCCGGTCTGGCTGTTGCTGGCTCCCCGGGACTACCTGAGTTCCTACATGAAGATCGGCACCATAGCGCTGCTGTTCCTGGGCATTATCTGGGTGAGGCCCGACCTCTCCACGCCGGCGTTCACCAGCTTTATACACGGCGGGGGGCCCATCATCCCCGGCTCCGTGTGGCCCTATGTCTGCATCACCATCGCCTGCGGCGCGATCTCGGGATTCCATTCCCTTATAAGTTCCGGCACCACGCCCAAGATGATTGCCAGCGAAAAGGACATACGCATGATAGCCTACGGCGCCATGCTGACCGAGGGTTTTGTCTCGCTGATGGCGCTGATAGCGGCCTGTGTGCTGCTGCCTGGCGACTACTACGCCATAAACGTGCCGCCGGCGGTGTTCGAAAAGATGGGCCTCGCTGTTTCCAACCTGCCGGCCATGAGCCTGGCGGTGGGCGAGCACCTTCAGGGACGGGCCGGCGGGGCGGTGTCTCTCGCCGTCGGCATGGCTCAGATCTTCGCGTCCATCCCGGGGCTTAAGAACTTCCTCGCCTACTGGTACCACTTCGCCATAATGTTCGAGGCGCTCTTCATCCTCACCACCATAGACGCCGGCACCCGGGTAGCCCGCTACCTCACCCAGGAAGTGCTGGGAACGGTTTACGCGCCCTTCGCCCGAACCGACTGGTGGCCAGGAGTGTTCCTGACAAGCGCCATGGTCTGCGCGGCTTGGGGCGGCATGCTGCTGGCCGGCAATATCACCACCATCTGGCCTATGTTCGGCGTGGCCAACCAGCTGCTTTCGGCCATAGCGCTGGCCATCGGCACCACCTTTATAATGAAGCGGACCAAGCCCGTTTACGGACTGGTGACATTCCTGCCGTTCCTTTTCATGATCGCCACTACCGCCACCGCCGGCGTTATGAATATTTTCGATAATTACCTGCCGCGCGGCGACATGCAGGGCTACATTAACGTGGCTCTTACCGTTATAATGCTGGCGCTCGCCTGCGTGATAACGGCGACTACCGCCGCCTCGTGGCTAAAGATACTGCGCGGTACTGCCCGCCGGGATCAGGAGAACTTGCCTTCAGGGAGCCGGGTATAATCAGATCTTTTCCGCTCTTACTGACAGCCCTGCTCCTGAACGCCCCGCGCTGCGGCGCGCAGGACGCGCCTTATTTCGTGAACGTGGCGTCAGCCGCGGGCATCTCCGAAGTGAGCGCGCAGAACGCGGCTTTCTCCGACCTGGACGGGGACGGATACCCTGATCTGATCCTGGGCAATACCCAGGCTGGCCGGTCCAACGCTGTTTTCCTTAACAGGCCTAAGGACGGCGGACGGGGTTTTACGGATTTCACCGCGCAATCTGGCATTAATTCTAACCCGGTCTCCACCGGGCCGCGCGCAGCCGACTTCGTGGCTTTAGGCGACGTGAACAATGACGGCTGCGTGGACATGTTCAGCGCCAAGTACTCCGAGTTTGAAAAGCCGAAAAGCGACCCCCGAACGGAGAAGGCGCTGCGGGACGAGAAAGGCAATATCCTCTACGAGAAAACCGACGACGGCCTGCGCTCCGAAATACTGCTAAACGACTGTTACGGGCATTTTTCCATCCTTCCCAATTCCGGCGTCGGCGGCCACGCCGAAACCACTACCTCCGCCGAATTCTTCGACTACGACGACGACGGGATCCTGGACCTGTTCACCGGCAACTGGTACAAGGAGTACGGCGTTTCCTACTTAAGCTATCCCAGCCGCCTTTACAAGGGTCTCGGGGACGGCCGCTTCAAGGAAGTCACCGAAAAAGCCGGCCTGCTTACCTACGCGACAGAGGGCAGCACGGATTCAAGCCGCCCGGTGTACGGGGTTTCGCACTGCGATTATAACAACGACGGGGCCCAGGATATTCTGGTAGCCGTATACGGCAGGCAAGCCAACCGCCTCTGGAAGAACAACGGCGACGGCACTTTTACCGACGTGGCCCCTGCCGCTGGCTTCGACGGAGACGCCATACGGCACGGCCGCTACCCGGCCGACGCGAAGCGCGCCCCGGAACCGGCCTGGCGTTCCCACGGCAACACCTTCTCCGCCGCCTGTGCCGACTATGATAACGACGGCGATATGGACGTTTTCCTCGGTGAGATAACCCACTCCTGGGCAGGGGAAGCCTCCGACCTTTCAAGCCTGTTGGAGAACCTGGGGGCGAAGAAAAACTATGTTTTCAGGCGCAGGCCCGAAGCCATAAAGCGGGTGCACAACGGCAAGAACTGGAACCAGGGAGACATGCGCGCGGCCTGGTTCGATTTTGACAACGACGGCCTGCTTGACCTGCTAATCTCGAGCGGTGATTATCCCGACGGGCAGTACCTGAGGCTTTTCCGGCAGGTTAAAAAGGGTGTTTTCGCGGAGGTGACGGACAAATGCGGCTTCAACTGGGAAAGTTCGGCCGGGATAACGCTGGCCGACTACGACCGCGACGGCGCGGTGGACATACTGGCCGGCAAGTCCTGGATGCGGCTGCCGGCCGCCCGCAGGCAGGGGAAGTTACCGGCGCCGGCCTTGTTCAGGAACCTGGCCGGGACAAAGAACAATTGGCTTGAAGTAACGCTGGAGGGGAAAGGTCCTGGCGGCGCCAGCCGGAGCGCGATCGGGGCCCGTATCACCCTGAAAACCGGCGGCACTGAGCAGCTAAGAGAGATACAGGGCGCCGGCGGACACGCCGGGCAGGTAAACTCTTTTACCGCGCACTTCGGCCTGGGCAGGGCCGCGAAGGCGGACAGGCTAGAAGTGCGCTGGGGCGGCCCTGGGCGGGTTTCAACTTTTTACGGCGTCCCCGCAAACAGGTTCGTGACGATAAAAGAAGGTTCGGGCGAAATTTTACTGACCGCCCGTTAAGACAGCTGTTTTTTATCAGGCGAGCGGCAGTGTAAAGTAAAAAGTAGCGCCTTTGCCAGGCTCGCTCTCGGCCCAGAGTTTCCCTCCGTGCAGCGCCACGAACTCTTTAACGATGGACAGCCCGAGCCCCACGCCCTCGCGGGGCTCGGAGCTGTCCAACTGTACGAATTTTTCGAACACCTTAGCCAGCGCCTCCTTAGGGATGCCTCTCCCGTTGTCGCGCACGCCGATTACCAGGCAGGGTTCGGGGTTGGCCGCCCTGGACGCCGCCACAATTACCGACCCTCCCTTGGGCGTAGACTTAATGGAGTTAGAGACCAGGTTAGTGAGCACCTGCACTATCCGCGCGTGGTCGGCCCTTACCTTTACGTCGGGATTGGGCCCGCGCACGGTCAGGGAAAGACCTTTTGTCTTGGCCCAGGGCAGCAGGCCTTCGCCCGCTTCCGCCAGCATCGCGGCGGCGGAGACCGGCTCCGGGTGTATCGGCATCTTGCCGGACTGCAGTTTTGAGAAATCCAGTATGCCGCGTATCATCTCGGTCAGGCGCCGGCTGTTCCTTACGCTTATGCTGAGAAACTTGTTTTCATCGGGGTCAAGCTTGGCGCCCGCGGTGTCGGTAAGCATTTCAAGCGCCGAGCTTATGGAGGAGAGCGGGGACTGCAGGTCGTGCGTTACGCGCGACAGAAACTCCTCCTGCATGCGCTGCGCCTCTTTAAACTTGATAACATCGGGCGGCGTGGAGTAAGCGCCCACCACCCGCCCGTCGGCGTCTTCAAGCAGGGCCATGGACCTGCGCATGGAGCGCCCCAGTTGTTCGTCTCCCTGCACGCGCACCTCTCCGGTCAACGGTTTGATGCCGGAAAGGTCCATGTCGTTGGAGATGGTAAGGAAATGCTCCCCCGGGCTAAGGTGCTCGGCTATATGCTGCCCTACCACGTCGGCCAGTTTTTTCCCGGAGATCTCTTCCGCGACATTGTTCATCATCAGGATCTTCCCGTCCTTATCCACAACGACTTTTCCTTCGGCCACTTTGGCGAGCACTTTTTCCGTGCGCGTGCGGGTATTGATTATACGCGCGTTCTCCTCGGTCAGGGCTTTCGTGGTATGCGCCACCTGCTGGCGCATGCTTTCGCTTATCATGCTAAGCGCGTCCTTGTATACCCGCACACGCTCCGCGGGGTCCTTTACAGCCGACTCCACCAGGTTGGTCAGCAAGGCGCCCAAGTTCATCCCGGCAGGTGTATTCTCGGTCCGAACCGGGGAAGAACGCGCCTCCGCTGCCCCGGGACCAGCGCCGCCCCCGGCTGCTTTATAAACTGAAGGCTCACTGAACAGATCCTGAGAAGCCGGAACTGCGGCCGCCGGCCGGGGCGTTATTTCAGGGGATGACCTAACCGCCTCCGGCCGGGGCATTATCGCAGGGGCCACAATGGCCTCTTCTCTCCGGGCTTTTATTTCAGCGCGCCTGGCCGCCTCCGGGCGCCGCTCAGGCGCGCTTTGCGGCCCGGAAGCCCGCGGCGCCCAGCCGCTGTCCTTTACATACCGTACCTTTTCGGGCCTGATATTAGTAACTCCGCGCTGCGCGAGAAAATCCATAAAATAGCCCTCCGGCTGGCCTTTACCGGAGGAACAAAGGAATTCGCATAAGACGCCCAGTTCAAAAGTTCGGACCCCCGCCAGGAAGGTTATTCCGCTCAGCCCGTGCGCCCGGAGGGAAATATTCAGGTTTTGCGCGTCCTGGTCGGGAACCGGAACCGGGACATCATTGCAAAGCCAATTGTCGTTGGCATAGCTGATGGTAAGCGACGCCGCACGCTGTTCCGCCAGCACCTCGTTAAGCAGCGCGAAAGCCTTCCCCAGCGACTCTATTACTATCGGGTGGTTAAGCGTATAGAGAGCGGTGGTCTTGACCGATTTTGAGACGACGCTCAAGAAAGCGGCGCAAAGAGCGGCGCAGCCGGCATCGCCTTTTTCCGGCCCCCATATATGGGCGTCCAGGTACTCATCCATTTTTTCCGGGGATATTGGCTCCATAAGATTACCCCATCATTATCTTCAGCGCTTCCTGCATCGAGGTGGCGCCCTGGGCCACGCTGTTGAGCGCCGCCTGCCGCAGGGTAGTCATTCCTTCCCGGCCCGCCAGGTCGCTCAGCATATCCACGTTGTAGCTTGAGGTTATAAGCTGGCGCATGGCGGAACTCTGGACCGGCATGACTTCAAAAAGAGCTTTGCGCCCGCTGTAGCCGGCCTGATGACAGTGCGGACAGCCCGGAGAGTGGTAGACGGTACCGAGGCGGCCGGCCTCTTCCGCGGTAAGGAATTTCTTATCTTCGGCGTTAAGGGACCCGGGCACCCGGCAGCGGAGACAAAGCTTGCGCACCAGGCGCTGGGCTATCACCATTTTCACGCTGGCCGCCACCAGGTAAGGGGGCACCCCCATGTGAGTAAGACGCACCACTGTAGCGGGGGCGCTGTTGGTATGCAGAGTGGAGAACACCAGGTGGCCGGTGATGGAAGCCTTTATGGCTATTTCCGCCGTTTCCAGGTCGCGGATCTCGCCCACCAGCATTATGTCGGGGTCCTGGCGCAGGAAGGCGCGCAGGGTTGACTCGAACGTAAGCCCCACCGCGGGGCGGATCTTAACCTGGTTCACGTTGGGGACTTCGTATTCCACGGGATCTTCGGCGGTCATGATGTTGACGTCGGGTTTGTTCAGCACATTTATCATGGTATAAAGCGTGGTAGTCTTGCCGCTGCCGGTGGGCCCGGTGACAAGCACCAGGCCGTTAGGGCTCTTAAGTACGCTCTCCACGGCTTTAAGTTCGCGGGAAGTAAGGTCCAGGTGGGTCAGATCGGAGTTGAGCTTGCTCTGGCCCAGTATGCGAATCACTATCTTTTCGCCCCTTATGCAGGGCAAAGTGCTTACCCGGAATTCAATTTTTTGCCCTTTTATCTGCACCCTGAACTGCCCGTCCTGCGGCAGGCGCCGCTCGGTTATTACCAGGCTGCTCAATATCTTGATGCGGGCGGTCAGGCGGGAATGTATAGAAATAGGGAGCGTGGTAAGCTGTTTCAGCACGCCGTCCACGCGCACCCGCACGCTGACCCGGGTCTCCTGCGGCTCCAGGTGAATATCGGAAGCGCGCAGTTCAACCGCCTTCATGAGGATCTTGTTCACCATCTGGATGAGCGGCGAGTCCATCGTGATGTTTTCGAGGCCCGCCGCCTCCTGCGCCTCCTCGCGGCGCTCGGCGCTGGCGTCTATCAGCTCCAGCTCATGGGTATCGTCGGTGGTAAAAACATCTTCAATCTCGGGGGACTGCTCCTGCTCCGCGGCCGGTTCCGGTGCGGCAGCCGGTTCCTCTGGCTGGACGGCTTCCCGGGGCAGCTCGATGGGCAGGACCGGGGAGGCCGGAGTTTCTTTTACGGCAGGTTCGGGCGCTATTCTCGGCTGCTCTTTGTTTAACTCTTCGGCACGGACCGTGGGCAGGCCGAAACGCTCAATTTGCACCCCGGAAGGCCCGGGCCCGGGCGCGGGCGCGGCGCGTATACCGAAAGCTTTAGCCACGCTCTCCAGCAGTTTAGCGTTGGTGGCCGGCTTTTAAAGAAAATCCGAAATATACATGTAAGGGTTCTTAAATGCTGGCGGTTGGAAGCCCCGGTAAACATTATTATCCGCAGCTTGCGCGTGTCGTAGTTGCTGCGCAATTCCTGTATAAGCTCATAGCCGTTCATTTTCGGCATATTGAAGTCCACCAGCGCCAGATCCGGGCAAAGGGTATTTATAACGGAAAGCGCCTCCTCTCCGTTACCGGCTTCAAGAACATTGTAATTATGGATAGAAAGCAGATGTTTTACCAGTTCGCGGTAGTCCTTATTGTCGTCCACCACCAGCACGGTGCGGGCCTGCGGTTTCGGGACGGATTTTTTTTGGGGCGCGGTCTTCAGCAGGGGGGGAACACCTCCCCTGGTTTCAATGAACATAGCGTCCAGGTCTTCTTTAAAGGCGACCACCGCCGGATTTTCCATAGCACACCACCGCCCCTGTTTACCCCGCTTTTTTTACCGCCGCGCTGCACTGATAGTATACAGCGGAGCCGCGCGGCCCGCCATTGGCTGATTCCGCTTTATACTGTCTTTTTTCCGCTTTTAATAAAAAAGGCCGGGGGAAACCCGGCCGGCGAAGGGGGCGCAGTTAAATTCAGACGGGCGGGCACCGCTTAGTTTTCCCGGCCCGGGATTTCTTACTGCTGCGGTAACAGGAGGGGGTAAGCCGGACTATTTTTTCGAACTGCCTGATAAAAGATTCGGCGTTGGCGTAGCCCAGCCTGGCGGACACCTGCTTAACCGTGCTGCCGGGAGCCTGAAGGAGTTTTTTTGCCTGCTCCATCTTGAATTTAAGCTTGTACTCACTGAACCCCATGCCGATCTTCTCGCGGAAAACGCGGCTCAGGTACTTGGGAGTAAGGAAGACCACCTCGGCGGCGTCGCGCAGAGTTATTTTTTTAAAGCAGTTGCCCTCTATAAAACCGCGCACATGCTCTATCTTGCCCGCCATATCCAGATCTCCGGGGGCACAGCCGCCATGCAGTTCTTTTTCTATGGCGGCGCGCATAGTTTTTATGTCAAAAGGCTTTTCGACGTAGTTATCGGCCCGGGCCGTCAGCGCGTGTATGGCGATGTCCTTGGTGCTGTAGCCGGTCGTTATAATAACCGGGGTCCCGGGCGCCAGTTTTTTTATTTTCTCGAGCGCCGCCAGCCCGTCCATCCCCGGCAGGTGCACATCAAGGATAACCAGCCGCAGTTCGTTGGGCTTTTTCAGCAGGGCCAGCGCTTCCTCGGCGCTGGCCGCGGAAATCACATCGTAGTCCCCGAACCAAAGCTTAAAATTCGCGGCGAGGTCTTTATTATCGTCGACAAACAATATCTTAACGCGCATAACAGCCCCCGGCTGCTTCTAACCCGCTATATTTTATACTATTTCGCGGCCCGCCGCACCCGAACCGCCTTCCACGAAGAAACCCGGTCCGGCCGCGGAGATAAAAAAGCGGGGCGGGCCATATGGCCCGCCCTCTGCATGGGTCCCGACTGTACCGCTCTATTCACTACTCGGGGGGGACCCTTTCCCGAATATAGTATAGCTCCCGAAACCGGAAATATCAAGGGTCCTTTGGGTACTTAAGCAAAGAACTTTGCGCTCTTTAAAAGGCGTGCGGGACGACTTTCAGCCGCCGTGTATCCTGCCGTCACGGATCTCCAGGCGGCGGTCGGCGGAACGGGCCAGGTCAAGATTGTGCGTTACCATGACCACCGTGATCCCCTGTTTGGTGAGGCCGCGCAGTATCCCCTTTATCTCTTCGGTGCGCGTGCTGTCCAGGCTGCCCGTAGGTTCGTCGGCCAGCACCACCCTGGGGCCGTTGATAAGCGCCCTGGCGATGGCCACCCGCTGCATCTCGCCACCAGAGAGTTCTCCGGGCAAATGGGTTGCCCTCTTCTCTATCCCCAGCAGCCCCATCACCTCCCGCACCGTCTTTGCCCCGGGGGCCTTGTAAAAAGCCCCGGGCAGCAGGATGTTCTCTTCAACGGTCAGCGTGGGAATAAGGTAGAACTTCTGGAACACGTAGCCGAACATTTCCCGGCGGATAAGCGTAAGCTCCCGCTCGCCCAGGACGCGGCTGCCGCCGAAGATCTCGCGCCCGCCCACGGAGAGCGAACCGGAACTCGGGTTATCCAGGCAGCCTATCATGTCGAGCAGCGTGGTCTTGCCGGAACCGGAAGGGCCTATGATAGCCACCATCTCGCCTGCGCCGGCCTCGAAACTGACCCCGTCCACGGCGCGCACTTCCTCCGAGCCGCGCCGGTAGATCTTGCGCAGGTCATGGGCGGAGATCACGATATTGTTCGTCATTATTGCTCTCCCTCTATGCGTATAGCTTCCAGCGGCCGCACGCGCGCCGCACGCCACGCCGGGTAAATGCCGCTCGCGAGCCCGCCGGCTACTATCAGCACGAAAGCAAAACCGCTTATCCGCCCGTCCACGGCTATCAGCGCGCCGTTAGGCGAATAAGGCAGGAAATAGCGCACCGCCGCCTCGGCCGCCCTGGCGGTGACGAGGGACAACCCTATGCCGGCCGCCCCGCCGAAGCCGCACAGCAGGGCGGTCTCCATCCATATCATCTTGAAGATATCCATAGGCATGGCGCCCATGCTCTTGATTATCCCTATCTCGGCGTAGCGCTCCATCACTGACATCAGGATAGTGTTTATCACCCCGGCCATGGCGATAATAAGCGCTATGCCGGCTATCCCCAGCACAATGACCTTGGCGCTGTTCACCAGGCTCATGATAGTGGTCTTGACCTGCGCCATTGAAACCACCTGCACGTCGGGCAGATCGTACAGCTTATTCTCGAAAGCGGCCATGTCTATATCTTTCTTCACCCGTATGCCGAGCCCGGTCAGCTTGCCCGTTTTGTTGAACAGCTTCTGCACCGTGGTTATCGGCAGGAAAATGGTGCCGTCATCCTGGGTGCCGGAGCGCTTAAGCACGCCCGCGACCGTAATTTCCCTGTCGATCCCGGGTATAAGCAGCTTGTCCCCGACCTCGCGCTGTTCAAGCTCCGCCGCCTCAAAACCCATTACGGCCTGGTAGACCTCGTTGCTTTTGAACCAGCCGCCCTGCTTGAACTCGAGGTAGCTTTTCATCCCGGGGAACGTCGCCGCGTCCACTCCCAGGTAAGCGGCCACCGCGCCGTTCTCGCCCTTGTTCGGGTCGAACACACCCTGCATCAACATGGGAGTGACTTTTTCGACTTCGGGATTGGTGTAAACCGTTTTCACCACGGACTCCGGCATGTAACGCAGGCCCGTGCCTCCCTTAAGCATCAGCGTGGCCGCCTCGTAAGGACAGCCTTTAGCCGTCAGCAGTACCTGGAAACCCATGTTGTCTATGTCGCGGTTTAGGCCCTGCTGGTAGCCGCGGTTGAAGCCAAGCAGCGTGGCCAGCACCCAGGCCGAAAGCATTATGCCCCCGGCAGTCAGCGCCGTGCGCGCCTTCTTGCGCAGCAGGTTCTTGTAGGCTATAGAATATACGTTCATTTTTTTATCCTCGAGAAAACGAATTCGTCCATCAGTATCAGGTTCTTCTTCACGGCGCGCAGCACCGCCTGGAAATCCTTGCCGGCCTTGGCCGGGGCGTCAAGCTTGGCGGGAGCCGACTTTGGGACGGAGGGGACATAATTTTCGAAATCTTTAAGGGATAACCCCTCGAACTGGACCCCGAATTCTTTGGAGCGCAGGTCCTTGGCCGCCCGGGAGGTCAGTTTCTGTATATAAAAGGACTTTATCCTCCCTTCCGTGTCCAGCGCCAGGAAGACCTGTATGCCCCCGTAATCGCCCTTCTGATTCACGCCGTGTATATAGCCTATGGTCCGGGTTCCCTTATAAATCTCGTAAAGCGTGTAGGGAACTTCTATATTTTCGTAGAGGCCGTGGAACTTGTCGCCGAGGCGCTTCTCAACGCGCTCCAGCAGCGGCCGGCCTCCGGAAGTCTTTATGGAGAGATATTGTGTCTTGTAGGCGGCGCCGGGGAACAGGCGCGCCACGTCCCGGTCCGGGTCGTTCAGGTCGCAGCCCACGGCCGAATAAGCACGGGGGCAAAGAAGCAACAGGGCCAGCAGCGCCGCGATTTTTCTTATAGCCATAAAAGCCTCCCAGGAGCCTGTCCGACATAAGCGATTTCGCCTGCAATTGCCGCTTTTGTCCTGCGCCTTCGCGACGCTCGACTTACAAACTCCGCCGAGGGTGCTGGTTTAGCGCCGCTGCGGCTCGGCTCCAAAACCGTCAATTTCGTCATAGGAGCCTTATGCCGGGCAGGCTCCTAGACGGGAAGATAATAATAGATCTGCGTTACTACGCGCCTGGCGTTCATGGCGTCCAGATGTTCGAATAAGGCTCGCCAGGTCAGGTCCGCGCTAAGCGCGTACGACGCGCCCAGGCCCATAGCCCAGCCCTCGGCTTTCTCCACGCCGGAATAAACAGCCTGCGCCTCCAGTTTGAGCCGGTTCTCGTCGAGCAGGTTCAGGCCCAGGCGGCCCAGGCCGGCAGCGTAGTTCAGGCCGCGCATCCGGCCGGCGCGCATGTCGGCGCGCAGTTCCCAGCGGTCCCATAGCAGGGCGCAGTCGGCGCCGAACGCGCTATAGGGTTTTTCTGCGCCGTCCAGCACTGTATAGCCGAGCGTCCCCGGTACCCGTCCCCCGGAAAAATAAACCCCGGCCTCGTAATTATCACTGGCCAGCACGCCGGCCGCGGCGCGGCCTGAAACAAGGTAGTTGCCGGAGTACCGCGGCCGCATGCCTGTGCCGGAGGTAAGCGAGAGCGCCGCGCTTCCCCGTTCAAAGTCCCGGCTGGCGCCAAAACCCCAGTCCCGGTCAAACCCGAAGCCGTACATAGGCAGCGTTTGCAGCAGCGCCCCGTGCGTGTCGTAATATGATTCCAGCCCCGCCGCGGGCCTGTTGTGGCCGGCCCAGGCGTAGGCAGAAGGAACTTTAAAGCGGTAATAAGCGTTATACAGCTGGGGTTCCAGCCGGTTGGGCGCGTCAGGGTCGTAAGCCAGGCGCCCCTGCAAGGCCAGGGTGCCTGCGTCGCCGGAGGCGGAGGAGAACTTCCGGAGCAGGTCGAAGCCAACCGAAGATTTCTGCATCACTTCGGCGGCCGACATGGAATGATAAACGGCGGCCTTCTCCGGAAAAGAATAACCGCCAACGCCCTGCGCCTCAAAATAAAGAAGGCCGGAACCGGCGAAAACGGAGGCGGGGAAAAGGAGAAGGCTAAATATTAAAAAGTATTTTGCCCGCATATATTTCCTTCTTGCCCTGCTTTACGCGTATCACCACCTGCCAGTCTCCGGGCATTACCACGTCGAAAGGCAGCAGATAATCTCCCTTTTTATTATTCACGAACTTGACCCGGCCGGAATCGTGCGCGCTCATCTCGGGCATGCCGGTCTCGCCGGTTATAACATACGCGGTATTGCGGGCCCCGTCTTTTTTAAAAACCCGCACTTTAACTATCAGCGAGCCCAGCTTGGGCTTTTTATCGAACTGCCAGGTGAACCAGCCGCCGTCCGGCAGCGGGTTTTTTTCGCCCTCGTCCGCCAGCACGCTGATCCCGGATGCTTTGGGCGCCGGCTTCTCTCCGGCCCGGGAGCAAACTCCGCTAAAAGAGAACATGGCGACAGCGGCAGCAAGAATGATTTTTTTCATAAGATCCTGGCAGTTAAAGAACATTTACCGCGCTTGCCTGTAACAGAAGATGGCGCCGGCTAAAGCCAGCCCGGCTAATATCCAGACCAGCCAGCCGGAAGATGCGGGCCTTATGGGCCCCGGGAGCGTCTGGCGGGGGGGCGCGGTTTCGCCGCCCTCTGCCGGGAAGCCATAGGTCTTTATAGGTTTAACCGCCGGCCCGGGCTTTGCTGACGCTTTCAATATAAGGTCCATTAAATACAGCAGGGCCGGCGGCGGGGAAAGCGGCGATTCTCCCGGTTCCTGCCCCCGGGGCCGGCCTTTTTCTACCGGCTTTAAGGCCGCCATTCGCTGTTTCAGAATTAAGCGCAACGGCTCAGGCAGGCCCTCAGCAGCATAAGCCGCCTTTCCCGCTGGCTTTACCTCCCGCTGGGCAGCTTCCATACGCGAATTATACAAACAAAACGCGATGGGCCCAGCAGGCGGCAGCAGTTTCTCTCAATAAATTTATATAATTAAACTGCGGGAAGCACAGCCATGGTTCAAGGACAAAATATGAAAAAGATTCTCTTAATTTTCACCGCGGCTTTGGTTATAGGCGCCGGCGAGGCTTTTGCGGCCGACGCGCCCGCCGCTGCCGGAAAGAAAGCCGCCGCCCCAAAACACGACTGCGCGGATTGCCCGATGCATAAAAAGGCCGGCGCAAAAAAGTGTTCCGGCAGGACGTGCCCGGAGAAGATAGCCGGGGTCGAGACCGTTTCGAAAAATATCCCCGAAGGTATTGAAGTCGCCATGACCGCCAAGGATAAGGAGACTATAGCCAGGGTGCAGGAACTCGCCCTGGTCCATTACGGCAACAAAGAGGCCATGGACAAGGACTGCCCCGGCCGCGTGGAAGGCGCCGAGTCCAGGATAGAGAACACCGCCGACGGCGTAAAAGTCCTCATAACCGGCAAAACCCCGGAGGTCATTAAGAAGATCCAGGCCGCCGCCGCGAAGGAGCACAACCCTGGCGCCGCCGCTAAACAAGTAAAGAAAGAGGCCAAAGCCTCCGGTAAATATATCTGCCCCATGGGCTGCCCCGGCGGCGTGTCCGACAAGCCGGGCAAGTGCCCCAAATGCGGTATGCGGATGCAGGAGAAGAAGTAAATGGTAGCCGGCGTACTTAGAAAAGTCCCTTTCTTCCGGGGCCTTACCCAAAGCGAGATCAACCAGGTGCTGGCCATAGCCGGCCTCAAGCGCTACGCCCCGGGCCATATAATCTTTGCGAAGCAAGACCTGGGTAATAATTTTTTCATAGTCAAATCGGGCCGTATCAAGATATTCACCACCGTAGGCTCCGAAAAGAAAAAGACTTTCGCCTACCTGAAGAAAGGCGATTTCTTCGGCGAGATGTCGCTGTTGGGCGGCAAGGTGCGCTCGGCCTCCGCCCAGGCCGTGGAAGAGAGCGAACTCTTTGTGATCTCAAAAAAGAACTTTAAGAACCTGATACTCGAGAACGCCGATTTCACACTTAAGCTGATGCACACCCTTGTGGAGCGCCTGAACAAGTGCGACAAAGAAATAGAATCGATGTTATTCCACAACATACTAGGCCGCCTGGCCGAGGCCATACTGGAACTTTCAAAGGATAAACACTCAAAACCCGTAAAGATGGCCATGGGCCAGAGCGAGCTGGCCCAGTACCTGGGCACCACCCGCGTGCCGGTTTGCCGCGCCATCAACACCCTTAAGCGTAGCGGCGTCATAGACTACCGCCGCGGCGAGCTGATAATACTTGACCAGGCCCGCTTAAGATCGATAGCTGGGAACGCCGAATGAACATACATTCTCTAAGGGGCTTCCGGGACCTGCTCCCCGCCGACGCCGCGCTGTTCGCCGGGCTGGAAGCCGCCGCGCGCGAGGTCTTCCAGCTTTACGGCTACCAGGAACTGCGCATCCCGACCATCGAACTGAAGGAACTGTTCGTAAAATCCACCGGCGACACCACCGACATCGTTGAAAAAGAGATGTACGCCTTCACCGACGGAGGCGGCCGCGAAGTGGCCGTGCGCCCCGAAGGCACGCCCGGGGTGGTGCGCGCCTATATTGAAAACAACCTTGGGCAGACCGGCCGCAACGGCAAATACTTTTATATCGGCAACATGTTCAGGGCCGAGCGCCCGCAAGCCGGCCGCTACCGTGAATTCGAACAGATCGGCGCCGAGCACATCGGCAACGCCTCGCCTTTCGCCGACGCCGAGACCATCACCATGCTGGTGCGCCTGCTGGAGAAAGCCGGCGTGGGCGGCTGTTCCGTCGTCCTAAATTCTTTGGGCTGCGGCGACTGCCGCAAGGCCTACCGCGAGGTACTGCTGGCTTTCCTGCGCGCCCGCGCGGAGAAGCTCTGCGAACCCTGCCGCGGCCGCATCGAGCGCAACCCGCTGCGCGCCCTCGACTGCAAAATAGACGGCCCCGCCCTCGCGGAAACCGCCCCCAAGCTAACTCTCTGCCCCGCCTGCGCCGAGCACTTCGCCAAAACGCAGGAGCTCCTGAAGATCTCCGGCGTCAAACACGAAGTCAATCCCGGCCTGGTGCGCGGCCTGGACTATTACACCAGGACCGTCTTCGAAGTGCGCTCCAGCGCCCTCGGCAGCCAGGACGCCGTGTGCGGCGGAGGCCGCTACGACGACCTCGTAAAATCCATGGGCGGCCCCGCCGCCCCCGCCATCGGCTGGGCCGTAGGCGTCGACCGCATGGCCATGCTCCTAAAGGACAAGCCCGCCGCGGACACTTCCCCGAAAGCCTTCGTCGTAGCCGCGTCCAAGGAGGCCGGCAACAAAGCCTTCGAACTCATCACCGCCCTGCGCAACTTCCCCGAAGGGCCCATCAGCGCCGACTTCTCTAATTTCGAGCTCAGCCTCAAGTCGCAGATGCGCTCTGCCGACAAGAGCGGCGCCGCCTTCGCCCTTATCATCGGCGAGGACGAGCTCAAAGCCGGCACCGTAGTCATCAAGCCGCTTAAAGAGAAAGGCGAACAGACCGCCGTCCCCTTCGCCGCCGCCCCTTCACACCTAAAGCAGTTTCTGAAGGGTTGATGTTCTTTAGCAGTGCACCGAAGGGGAGCCAGGGGTGTTGCCCCTCGGACCCTTTGCGGAAGGTGAGGCCCGGCTTTAGAGCGAAGCATAATTATGCTTCGCGCCCGGGCCGCAAGGGCGGAGGCGGTTTTATCGTAGCAAAACCGCCGAGCCGGGGCCGCGCAAAACCGCTATGCGGTTTATGTGTGGCGCCCCAGCCTAATTATCCCGGCGGGGGGAAACCGACGCAAGGGTTTCCTCTTCCAGGGTTCGCGGGGCAACACCCCTGGCTTCCCGACTCAGCATCTCGCGGTCTTTCTTTATTTTAATCTAGTAACCTGAGAGAACCAATGACAAACACCACCCCTTCAAAAGCCACCGCCCTCCGCTCCCACACGTGCGGCGAACTCACCGCCGCCAACGTCGGCCAGACCGTAACCATCTGCGGCTGGAACGATTCCAAGCGCAACCACGGCGGCGTCCTCTTCATAAACCTCCGCGACCTCTACGGCATCACCCAGGTAGTCGCCGACCCCGGCAGCCCCGTCTTCAAGACCGCCGAAGAAGCCAAAAGCGAATACGTCCTGCGCGTCACCGGCACCGTGCGCCCCCGCCCCGGCACCAACGCCAACAAGAATATGCCCACCGGCGAAATAGAAATAGCCGCCTCCGAAATAGCCGTTCTTAACGCCTCCCAGCCCCTGCCGTTCGACCTCGGCGAACACGCCGGCGTCCTCGAAGAGACCCGCCTGAAGTACCGCTTCCTCGACCTGCGCCGCCCCGCCATGGCGAAGAACATGGTGCTCCGCAGCCGAATCTCCCAGGTAGTCCGCAACTACCTCTACAACCTGGACTTCAACGAGATCGAAACCCCCATGCTCACCCGCTCCACCCCCGAAGGCGCGCGTGACTTCGTCGTCCCTTCCCGCGGCAAGGCCGGCGAGTTCTACGCCCTGCCCCAGTCCCCGCAGCAGTTCAAGCAGGTGCTGATGATGTCCGGCATGGACCGCTACTTCCAGC